>JBEHXS010000072.1:0-12235 GCA_048498575.1 Pseudomonadota bacterium | reverse complement strand
TGGCGCGCCCGGAGAGATTCGAACTCCCGACCCTCAGATTCGTAGTCTGATGCTCTATCCAGCTGAGCTACGGGCGCGTGGGGCGCTAGCTACTCTATGGCGCGCCCGGATGGCAAGGCCCTACGGCTAGGGGAGGTCAGCGTTCCACCCATACCTGCCCGGCTTTCCGATAGCGCTGCTTCACGGCCGCCCAGGCGACACGGTGGGCGGTCTCCTCCCGGGCCGGCGGTAGACGGTCGCCGTATTCCGTCCAGGCATTGTTGAAGGCCGCGCGATAGATCTCCTGCGCATGCTGCGGGAGATGGTCCCTGACGGGAGCAGGCAGGTCTTCTACGGTCGCGTACGGCATCGTCGCTATTTCCTTTCCTCAACGGCGCTACGGCATCTTCGACGGCAGGGTGACGATCCGGCCGTCCACCGCAAAGCGCCCATAGCCCTGGTGGTGAATCGTCTTGGCGCGCGGCTGTTTCGGATCGACCCACGCCTTCACCACTTCGAGGACATAGAGGTTGAACTTGTTGACCATGCGCGTGTCGACGACGCGGCACTCCAGGTTGGCGAAGCACTCCGCAATCAGCGGCGGCCGCACGCTCGTTGCCGGGACGGTGGTCAGCCCGATTTCTTCGAACTTGTCCGTGTCCCGGCCGGAGCAGTTGCCCACCGCGACCACCTTGCGCGCCAGCTTGGCGGGCGGAATCGCGATGACGCATTCCCGCGTCGTGCGCAACGCCGCCGAGCTGTAGTCGCCGTCGCTTACGATGCAGGCAATCAGCGGCGGCGTGAACTCGACCATCATGTGCCAGGACATCGTCATGACGTTGGGCCGTCCGCGGCTTTGCGTCGTGAGCAGCACCACCGGTCCCGGCTCGATGAGCTTGTAGACGTCCGAAAGCGGTAATTCCTTCATGGCCATCGCGGCAATCCTCGGCGGACGAATGCCGAACAGTGCCCATCGCCGTGGTCGCCCGCCTTGATCTGGCGCAGCACCGTCAGCCGCCGCGCCCGCCATTCGTGGCGCGGTCGGGGATGACGATCTCGAAAGTTGCGCCAGGCCCGCCCGTGTCGCGGAGCATGATCGAGCCGCCGTGGGCGCGGATGAGCTCGGCGGCAATCGCCAGTCCAAGCCCGGTGCCGCCAGGGCGGGTGTTGCCCTGGAACGCGCGGAACAGGTTCGCCCGCGCGGCGGGAGGTATGCCCGGCCCGGTGTCGGCTACGACGATCCTTGCCGTGCCGTCGGCTCGGCTGGCACTGATCGTCAGGCGGCGCACCACGGCCGGCCCGGCATCGCCGTCCAGCGCTTGCAGCGCGTTGCGGCACAGGTTGACCAGAACCCGGAAGAGCTGATCCGGATCGGCATCGATCTCGAGGTTCTCCGGCACCTTGTTCTCGAACGTGATGGTCGGGTGGCCGGCAAGCCCGAACGAGTCGGCCACGTCATCGACCAGCCGGCGGAGATCGACCAGCCGGCGGTTCGGCGCGGCTTCGCGTGCCTTGCCATAGGCCAGCGTCGTCTGGGCGTAGTCGATCGCCCGGTCGAGCGCGGCGATGAGCTTCGGCGCGAAGCGCTGCACGTTCTCATCCGGCAGGCTGCCGAGGCGATCGGAAAACAGCTGCGCCGCCGCGAGCATGTTGCGCAGGTCGTGGTTGATCTTCGATACGGCGAGCCCGAGGTCCGCCAGGTGGCGTTGTTCGCGGAGCGTCCCTTGCAGCGTTTCCTGCATGGCTGCGAGATGTTCCTCCGCCACGCCGATCTCGTCGCTCCGGCCGGAGGGCTGGATCACCTTGCCGACATCCTCCGGCGCGGACGAGAACGCCACCATGTTTTCGCTCAGCCGCCGCATGGGGCGGACGAACAGCCGGTTGAGCGAGAAGAACAACAGGCTGCCGGTAATCACGGAAACCAGTAGTGACAGCCAGAGAATGTTGACCGAGTAGCGGAGCATCGCGGCCCGGAGCGGCTGGTCGCTGATGACGATCTCGAGCGTCGCACCGGTGCGGGAGTTGCCGACGACGCGCACGACGCGGGGGTTCCCCGCCAGCAGCGTCGCGAACGCATCGCCGATGTCGCCAGTCAGGTTCATGACGCGAAGATCGACCATCTGGTCGACCTCGGGCGGCATTTCGACGGTGGCGATAAGCCGGCTAACCGAACCGCTGCGTATCACGATGCCGATCGCGCCAACGGTCTTGAGCAGATCGTCCTGGATGTCGCGCGGCACGCTCGTCTCGTCGGATTCGGCCAGCACGAGGCTGGCCGCATCCGCCATGGTCAACCGGTCGGCGAGCCAGTTGATGCGGAAGTTGGCGATCGACGGGACGTAGATGAGAACTTCGCTGACCGTGACGAATAGCACCGTCAAGGCGAACAGCCGGGCGGAAAGTCCCGGGCCGCGTCGCCCCAGGCGGCGGCTGGGCGGGGCCATCGAGCGCGGCTGCAACGCCGGCGACTCCACCGCGGCACCCTCGTCAATGACGGTGCGGTCATTCATATGCATTTTAGCCGAGGTTGCCAGTAACCCCGATGATGCGCTTCAGCCATTCCTCCGTCAAACCGCCGACCGAGCGTGCCACGCCAAGGGAGGCGGTGCCGCCGTGGTCGCCACTGGCGAGCCGCGGCGCGAGTTCGCTTCGCGTCGGGTAGGGCGCCGCGACAGCCGAGATGGCGTCGAGCCCGAGACCATTGGCTATGGCCAGCGCAAAGGGCGCGATCAGATCGGTGGCATTGCGCCCCACGATACCGGCTCCGAGGATGCGCTTGCCGTTGGCCGTGGCGACCACTTTGACGGTGCCGTAGGGGGCGTGTTCGATCTCTGCGCGATCGTTGCCGGCGTAAGGAATGCGCACGACGCGGATGTCGCGATGGCGGGTGCGGGCTTCGCTCTCGCTGAGGCCGACTTGGGCGAGGGCCGGATCGGTGAAGACGGCGAGCGGGACGTTCGCCGCGGGCGACCCGACGGGCACGCGGCGCAGGATGTTGCGGATCACGGCCACGCCCTCGCGGCGCGCGCGCTCGGCGAGCGGCGGGCCGGCGATCGCGTCGCCAATGGCATATGCCCGCCGGTTCGTGGTGCGCAGGTTGCGATCGACCGTGATGCCATCGCCGGTCGATGCGATGCCGGCCGAAGAAAGCCCCAGCACGTCGATGTCGGGACGCCGGCCGGTCGCCACCAGCAGGTGCGAGGCTTCGATGTTAATCTCGCCGTCGCTCGGATCAATCAGGCTGAGGCGCAGCCCGCTTCGCCGCCGCGCCACCTGCGTCACCTTAACCCCAGCGCGGAGCCCGATCCCTTCGGCGCGCAGGCGGTCGACAATGATCGCCGCGAGTTCGGGATCGGCCTCGGGCAGGGCGGCAGTCTCGCTCACGACCGTCGTGTCCATGCCGAGCCGCGCGTACGCCTGCGCTACCTCGAGCGCATAGGACCCGGCCCCAAGGACGATGAGGTGGCTCGGACGCCGGGTGAGGTCGAATGCCTCCAGGAAGGTGAATGGCTCCGCACTATCCAGCCCCGGCAGTTCGGGCATGGCGGGCGCGCCGCCGGTCGCGACGATGAAGTGACCCGCCCTGATACCCGTCGTGTCGACGGCCACCAGGTCGGCATTGGCAAAACGGGCCGCGCCGGTCACCACGGCGATGCCGAGGGCGGCCAGCCGTTCGGGCGCGTAGTTGCGGCCGATCGCCTCGGCGGCCACCGCCATGTGGTCGCGGACCCGGGACAGGTCGACCTGGAGGGGAGCGCCGTTCACGCCAAATTCGGGCGCGTTGCGGAGCGTCGCGTAGATGTCGGCGGATGTCAGCAGGGCCTTGGAGGGAATGCTGCCAAAGGTGAGGTTGTTGCCCCCGAGCCGCCCGCGTTCCACCAGCACTACCTTGGCCCCTGCGCCGGCTGCCGCGGCGGCCGCGGCAAGGCCGCCGGGGCCGCCGCCGATGACGCAAATATCCGGGGTGAGTTCCTCCGCCATGCCCTGAAACGCCCGTCCCTCGATTCCCTCAGCAAATCAGGCCGAAACAGGGCATTGGCGCCCGCGTCCGCGCGTTGACTCGATTCGGCTCCCTCCTTATAAGCCCCAGCCATTCGAGCCGCGCGGAGAAGACGAGATGAAACGGACGTATCAACCGAGCAAGCTCGTGCGCAAGCGGCGCCACGGCTTCCGGGCCCGCATGGAGACGACCGGTGGCCGCAAGGTCATCAACGGTCGCCGCGCGCGCGGGCGTAAGAAGCTGTCGGCCTGACGGCGCGCGGGCGCTTGCCCGCCGGTCATTCACGGATGGAGACGCTGAAACGCCGCGCCGCTTTCAAAGCCGTCGCAGGCGGTCGTCGCGTCGCGACCAAGGGTTTTGTGCTTCAGGCCCTCAAGGCTGAGATGCCGCAAGGCCCGCGTTTCGGGTTCACGGTGACGAAGAAGATTGGCAACGCGGTCGTCCGCAACCGCATTCGCCGCCGCTTGCGGGAAGCCGCCCGGCAGGCCGAGAATGCCGCGGACAGGGCGACGGATTATGTGCTGGTTGGTCGCCGCGCCGCTTTGACCCTTCAATTCGAGCGGCTGGTCACCGATCTAAGGAACGGGTTTGAGGCCCTGTCGCCGGGAAGCGGCGGCCAGATACCGTCGCCGAACAGGTCTTCCTGATGCAAGACAACCGCAATCTCATCATTGCCCTGGTCCTTTCGGTAATCGTCCTGATCGGCTGGGAAGTCTTCATTGTCGGCCCTCAACAGAAGAAGCAGCAGGAACTCGCCGCCCAGCAGACAACGAGCGAGACCTCACCCGGTGGCACCGCCGCCAGCGGAACGGCCGGCACTACCGGCTCTGCTCCGGCCGCTCCTGCGAGCGAACCGACACTGACCCGCGAGGCCGCACTGGCACAGTCACAGCGCGTCGAGATCGCGACCGACGCCCTGACCGGCTCGATCAATCTTACCGGCGCGCGGCTGGATGACCTCAGGCTCCGCGACTATCACGAGACGGTGGACGACAAGAGCCCGACGATCGTGCTCCTGTCGCCGAGCGGCGCGCCGGATGCCTACTTCGCCGAATTCGGCTGGGGCGCAGCTCCGGATGCCGGCAAGGTACCGGGGCCCGATACGGTGTGGACCGCGCCGGCGGGAGCAAAGCTGACGGCGCAGACGCCGGTCACGCTAACTTACGACAACGGCAGCGGTCTCGTTTTCCAGCGCACCGTCGCGGTGGACGACAAGTACATGTTCACCGTCACCGATGCGGTGAAGAATGGCGGCTCTGCCACCGTCAACCTCACGCCCTATGGCCGCGTCACCCATTTCGGCAGTCCGGCGAACGGCAGCTATATCCTGCACCTCGGCCTCATCGGCGCGGTCGGCGACCAGCATCTCCGCCAGGAGAGCTACAAGTCGCTCGATGGTGACAAGACGGTGACCTTCGACAAGGCGAGTTCGGGCTTCATCGGTATCAACGACAAATACTGGGCGACCGCGCTGGTCCCCGAGCCGGGCAAGGACTTCCTCGCCAAGATGGAGAAGATCGATTCTCCCAACGGCTACCAGGCTGACTTTACCGGCACGCCGGTCTCGCTCGCGCCCGGCACCACCGCCGACACCAGCTCGCGGCTGTTCGCGGGCGCCAAGCAGGTCGCCGTCATCAACGGTTACCGCGACGCGGCTCCGGGTGGCATTCCCCGCTTCGATCTGCTGATCGACTGGGGCGAGTGGGTGTGGATCGGCACCAAGCCGATGTTCGCCGTCATCGACTTCTTCTTCCACCTGTTCGGCAATTTCGGTCTGGCCATTCTGGCGGTGACCGTCAGCGTCAAGGCGCTGTTCTTCCCGCTCGCCAACCAGTCCTACAAGTCGATGAGCGCCATGAAGCGGGTCCAGCCGCAGATGGGCGCCATCCGCGAGCAGTACAAGGACGACAAGGTAAAGCAGCAGCAGGCGCTGATGGAGCTTTACAAGAAGGAGAAGATCAATCCGCTCGCCGGGTGCTGGCCGATCGCCATCCAGATCCCGGTGTTCTTCTGCCTCTACAAGGTGCTCTACGTCACCATCGAGATGCGCCACGCGCCGTTCTTCGGCTGGATTCAGGACCTCTCGGCGCCCGACCCCACGCACATCTTCAATCTGTTCGGCCTCTTGCCGTACGACCCCTCCGTCATTCCGCTCATCGGAGGCTTCCTCGCCATCGGCATCTGGCCGGTGATCATGGGCATCACGATGTTCGTGCAGATGCGGCTGAACCCGACGCCGCCCGATCCCACCCAGGCGGCTCTGTTCACCTGGATGCCGCTGATCTTCACCTTCATGCTGTCGACGTTCCCGGCAGGCCTCGTCATCTACTGGGCGTGGAACAACACCCTGTCGGTGACGCAGCAGTACTTCATCATGCGCCGCTACGGCGCGGAGGTGAACCTGTGGGACAACATCCTGACGTCGTTGGGCCTGCGAAAAGCCAAGCCCGGAACCGGGACGGCGGTTGTTGCAAAACCAGCCAACGACGATCGCCGGCCGCCCAAGAAGGCCAAGGCGGAGAAGGTAAAAGGCTAGGCCCATGGTGAGCGACGGGCCCGACCCAGAGCTCGCCCAGCGCCTCGAAGCCGGTCGCCTCTTCTTTGCGCGACCTTGGCACTTCGTCTCCGCCTCGACCGACGCAAGCAACCTGCCGCCCTCAGGCGACGTCGAGGTCGCGTTCGCCGGCCGCTCCAACGTCGGCAAGTCTTCGCTCATCAACGCGCTCGTCGGACAGAAGGCACTGGCGCGGACGTCGAGCGCTCCCGGCCGCACGCGTCAGCTCAATTTCTTCGGTGCCGATGCCGGCCTGACGCTCGTCGACATGCCGGGCTACGGCTATGCCAGCGCGCCGAAGGCCGAGATCGCCGCATGGACGAGCCTGGCTTTCGCCTATCTTCGCGGGCGCCCGAGCCTTCGCCGGGTGTACCTTCTGGTCGATGCCCGCCACGGGCTGAAGGCCAACGACCTCGAGGCGCTGACCGAGATCGGCAAGGCCGCAGTGTCGTGTCAGATCGTGCTCACCAAGGCCGACGCCATCAAGCCGGCCGCGCTGGCCGAGGTACGCCAGCAGGCCGCGGAGGCTATCGTCAAACGGCCGGCGGCCCATCCCGACATCATCGCAACGTCGGCCGAAAGTGGGCTCGGGATCGACGTGCTTCGCGCCGAAATCGCGGCGCTCGTCTGAAAAAAGAAACGCCCCGCAGCGCGCGGGGCGTTTCGGCTGTTACGTGCCTATTGCGCGGGCGCCGTGGGCGTTGCCGGTGCGCCGGCCGCCGGGGGCGCGGCATTGTCGGCCGGAGGAGCAGCGCTTCCCGTAGCCGGGGGAGTAGCCCCGTTATCGGTCGGGGCGGGGGCCATCGGAGAAGTGGTCGCTCCGTTGTCGGCCGGCGCGGTTGCCACCGGCGGTGCTGCCGGATTCGGTGCGATCTCCGATGTCGGCGCTGAGGCCGGCACGGTGGTCGTGTTGCTGTGGCCGACCAAGTAGAACAGGCCGATCACGACCGCCGCCGCAATGATGACCGCGACAACGATCCAGCCGGTATTGCTTGAGGTATCACGGGTAATGCTCGTTTCGCGCGTCACCCGGTAGTCAGGCATGCGGTCGCTCTGTGACATGATCAAAGCTCCTTTTTGCCCCTCCCAGCGAAGGTCGGTTCGTATAACGCCTGAACCTTGCGAGGGTTCCGCGGGTCCCCGTTTGTCCGGCTTGGCCAAAACCGCTATAGAGCGGCTCTTCTCTCCCCGGAATTGCCCCTGATGGACGCCACTTCGCCCGCGGAAACCAGTGACGCCGTGCAGACGGCCCGCCTTATCTCGGCGGCGCTGCCGTACATGCTCGCCTACGACCAGAAGGTGATCGTGGTGAAGTATGGCGGCCACGCCATGGGCGATCCGGAACTCGCCAAGGCTTTCGCCCGCGACATCACATTGCTTGAAACGGCCGGCGCGCGGCCGGTCGTGGTCCACGGCGGCGGGCCGCAGATTGGCGAGATGCTCGACCGGCTCGGCATCAAGTCGGAGTTCCGCGCCGGCCTCCGGGTCACCGACAAGCGCACGGTTGAGGTGGTCGAGATGGTGCTCGCCGGCTCGATCAACAAAGAGATCGTGATGGCGATCAATGCCGAGGGCGGCAAGGCGGTCGGCCTTTCCGGCAAGGACGGCAACATGGTCTTCGCCGAGAAGGTGAAGCGCAAGGAGAAGGACCCCGACTCCAACATCGAGCGCGAGATCGACCTTGGCTTTGTCGGCGAGCCGAAGCGCGTCAGCCGCGCCGTCATCGACATGGTGCTGGGCGCCGGGCTGATCCCGGTGATTGCGCCGGTCGCCCCGGGCGACGACGGCAACACCTACAACGTCAACGCCGATACCTTTGCCGGCGCCATCGCCGGCCGCCTCGGTGCCGCACGCCTCCTGTTTCTCACCGATGTGCCGGGCGTGCTCGACAAGAAGGGCAACCTGCTCAAGGAGCTCACCGTCCGCCAGGTCCGCAAGCTCATCGCCGACGGCACCATTTCCGGCGGCATGATTCCGAAGGTCGAGACTTGCGTCGACGCGATCAAGCAGGGCGTCGAAGGCGTCGTCATCCTGAACGGCAAGACGCCGCACGCCGTACTGCTCGAGCTGTTCACCGATCACGGCGCCGGCACGCTGATCAAGCCATGAGAGACACGGCGCTCCCCGGCGCCCCCGATCTCGGCCGCTTCGTCGCCGTCGACGCGTGGGTATTCGACCTCGACAACACGCTCTATCCGCGTGAGACCAACCTCTTCGCCCAGGTTGACCGGCGCATCCACGAATACGTGGCCCGTTTGCTTAACGTGAGCCCCGAAGAAGCGCAGCGGGTGCAGAAGGACTACTACCAGCGCTACGGCACGACGCTGCGCGGGCTGATGCAGGAGCATCACATCGCGGCCGACGATTTTCTGGAGTTCGTGCACAACATCGACCACTCGCCGCTCGTGCCGAACCCGAAGCTTGGCTCCGCCATCGAGCGCCTGCCGGGCCGCAAGTTCATCCTCACCAACGGCTCGCGTGCGCATGCCGAAAAGGTCGCCGGACGGCTGGGCATCACCCGGCATTTCGAAGATATTTTCGACATCGTGCGCGCCGACCTGCTGCCGAAGCCGAACCGCGAAACCTACCATCGCTTCGTCACCGAGACGGGTGTGACGCCGGCACGCGCCGCCATGTTCGAGGATCTGGCGCGCAATCTTGCCGTCCCGCACGACCTCGGCATGGCAACTGTCCTGGTGGTACCCGCTGCGGCCTCGGCCATAGTCACCGAGGATTGGGAGCAGGAAGGGCACGATGCGCCGTTCGTCGATTTCACTACCGACGATCTCACCCAGTTTCTCGAGGGCATATTGGCCATGTTGACCGGCCGCAACGTGAGGCGACCCGCATGAGCGATCATTCGGCATTGGTGGCAACGATCGATGCCGCGTGGGAAGGGCGCGACCAGATCAATCCGACGACGGAAGGCGCCATCCGCAATGCGGTCAACGAGGTCCTCGCGCATCTCGATCGCGGCGAGATCCGCGTCGCCGAGAAGCGCGACGGCGTCTGGCACATCAATCAGTGGGCGAAGAAGGCCGTGCTGCTTTCCTTCCGGCTGAGCCCGATGGAAGCGATTCCCGGGGGGCCGGGCGGCTCGAACTGGTGGGACAAGGTGCCCTCGAAGTTCGCCGGCTGGAGCGACGTCGATTTCAACAAGGCGGGCTTCCGCGCCGTGCCCGGCGCCATCGTGCGGCGCTCTGCTTACATCGCGCCCAACGTCGTCCTCATGCCGTCGTTTGTGAATCTCGGCGCCTATGTCGACAGTGGCACCATGGTGGATACCTGGGTGACCGTCGGCAGCTGCGCGCAGATCGGCAAGAACGTCCATCTGTCGGGTGGCGTCGGCATTGGCGGCGTGCTCGAGCCGCTCCAGGCCAACCCGACCATCATCGAGGACAACTGCTTCATCGGCGCGCGTTCCGAGATCGTCGAGGGCGTCGTCGTCGGCGAGGGTTCGGTCGTCTCGATGGGCGTCTTCATCAGCCAGTCGACCAAGGTCGTCGACCGCACCACCGGCGAGGTTCATATCGGCAAGGTTCCACCGTACTCGGTAGTCGTGTCGGGGTCCTTGCCCGGCAAGCCGCTGCCGAATGGGACGCCCGGGCCATCCCTCTATTGCGCCGTCATCGTCAAGCGCGTCGACGCCCAGACCCGCGCCAAGACCGGCATCAACGAACTGCTGCGCGATTGAGGACGGATTACAACCGGTAGTTATATGGTACCTTCACCCTACGCGGACCGGTCGGCTCCGCGATAGCTGGGGGGCGACTACCATGGGCTTCGGCGAGGCCATCCAATCCGGGTTCCGGAACTACGTGAACTTTTCAGGGCGAGCCGCCCGATCCGAATATTGGTACTGGTTTCTCTTCGGCATCATTGTCGCCGTGGTCGCCGATGTCCTCGACCTGGCGATTGGCTACGGCGGCAAGGTCGGTGTCTTCGGTGTCATCGCCGGACTGGCGTTTCTTCTTCCCGATCTGGCCGTCGCGGTCCGCCGTTTGCACGATCGAGACAAATCAGGCTGGTTTCTGCTGTTGGGGCTGATACCACTCGTGGGCGTGATCATCCTGGTCGTCTGGTTTTGCCAGCGCGGCACCGCAGGCACCAATCGTTTCGGTCAGGATCCCGTCGGCGCCTAGTGGGGCCGACGATCCATAGAGGACAGGCCGGTGAAGCCGGAGCCATGGTATGCGTCCGGCGACCACCAACCAGATCCTGCACTTCTTCTTCCGCGCCAACGGCCGCATCAGCCGTATCGAATATGCGCTGGGCCTTATCTTCCTTCAGGCGATCAACCTCGCCCTGCTCACCGTAATTCTGACCGCCGACAACCTGACCCCCGAACAGGTGCTGCCGATCCTGGTCATTTCACTGCCGCTAACCGTCGCTCTCGCCGTCATCATGGCCAAGCGCTGCCACGATATCGGCCTGCCGGGGAGCTTCTTCCTCCTCGCACTTGTGCCCGTAATCGGTCTGATCTGGCCGATTGCGCTGGTATTTGTGCCGGGGAATCCTGGCGCGAACGCCTACGGCCCGCCCCCGGCGTTTGCTCCTGAGTAACCGTTGTTGCCGGGCGGTAAGAACGGGTAAACCCGCCGGCCTCTAGGTTCCTCGCCATGGCTACGCCCGCAGACGCCGTTACCCATCTCCGCCGCCTGATTGCCTGCCGTTCGGTCACCCCGCACGATGGCGGCGCTCAGGATTACCTGGCGGACGTCCTCACGACGGCAGGCTTCCGTGTCGAGCGGCTCACTTTCAGCGAGCCGGGCACCGCCAATGTCACGAACCTGTTTGCCACGGTAGGCAGTGGCGCGCCCCATCTTGTCTTTGCCGGGCACACCGACGTTGTGCCGCCCGGCGACGAGTCACGCTGGAGCCATTCGCCTTTCGCCGCGGAGGTCGTCGACGGCCGCGTGTTCGGCCGCGGCGCCGTCGACATGAAAGGCGGCATTGCGGCGTTTGTCGCGGCGGCGGAGGAGCGTCTGGCGGAGAGGCCGCTCAAGGGCTCGCTGTCATTCCTGATCACGGGCGACGAAGAGGGCGTCGCGGTGAACGGCACCGTCAAGCTGATCGCCTGGGCGAAAGAGAAGGGCATCCGTTTCGATGCTGCGCTGGTAGGCGAACCGACCTCCACGCAGCACCTTGGCGATACGGTGAAGATCGGCCGGCGCGGCAGCCTGTCCGGCACGCTGGTCGTTGCCGGCCGGCAAGGCCACGTCGCCTATCCGCATCTTGCCGACAACCCGGTGCCGCGGCTGGCGCGCATGGTGGCGGCGCTATCCGCCTTCCGGCTCGACGACGGCAACTCCGACTTCCAGCCTTCCAATCTCGAGTTCGTCGGCCTCGATACGGACTCGACCGCGTTCAACGTCATTCCGTCGCAAGCCAGCGCGCGCTTCAACATCCGCTTCAACGATCACTGGTCGCAGATGTCGCTGAACGCCATCATCCGCCGGATCGCGTCGGAGGAGGGCGATGCCGAGATTCATTTTCAGCCGGGCGCGAGCGATTGGTTCCTGACGAAGCCGGGCAAGCTGACGGAGACAATCTCGGCGGCGATCAAGGACGTCACCGGCCTGGCACCTGAGCCTTCGACCGGCGGCGGCACGTCGGACGCCCGTTTCTTCAAGGACGTGTGCCCGGTCGTGGAATTCGGCCTCGTCGGCAAGACCATGCATCAGGTCGACGAAAGCGTGCCC
>JBEHXS010000071.1:0-12283 GCA_048498575.1 Pseudomonadota bacterium | reverse complement strand
AGGCCGGCGAGCCCGCCTGAAATCAGAAACGCCAGCATTATCATACGGTTCTGGCTGAACCCAGCGAACGCGCCGGCGCGCGGCGCCTGCCCCAGCACGCGAATCTGGAAGCCGGTCAGCATGTTACGCAGCATGTACCAGGCGGCGATCGCGACGATGATAGCGAGATAGAAGTTGAGACGGAGCCCGAAGATGCTGGGCAGCATCTGGTCGGGGCTGAAGGCGCGGCTGTTCGGAAAGTTGTGGCCGGCGGGGTCGCGCCATGGCGACCGCGCCACCCAGTCGAGCAGGAGCTGCGCCACGTAGACCAGCATCAGGCTGGTCAGGATTTCGTTGGTGCCGAACCGCACCTTCAGCACCGCCGGGATTCCCGCCCACAGCATGCCGCCGAGAATGCCGAGCAGCAGCATGAGAAGAACGATCAGCGGCCCGCCGGCGTGCGGGAAATAGACCGGAATGAATGCCGCGAAGATGCCCCCGAGCGCGAACTGCCCTTCGGCGCCGATGTTCCACGTGTTGGAGAGGTAGCAGATGGCGAGCCCGACGCCGATCAGCAGCAGCGGCGTCATCTTGGCGATCAGATCCTTGACCGACCACAGCGCTGTCAGCGGCTGGATGAAGTAGGTGTAAAGCCCTTGCGCCGGGTTCAGCCCGATGATCGCGAAGATGATCCCGCCGACGATCACCGCGAGCGCTAGCGCAATTAGCGGCGACAGCAGCGCCAGGACGAACGAGCGTTCCGGACGGCGGACGAGTTCAATTCCCATGGTCTTCCCCATCCGGATGGCTGTGCGATCCGCCCATCAGGAGGCCGATCTCCTCGCGCGTGATGGCGCGCGCGTCGTGCGCCTCGCTGAGATGGCCCTTGGATATCACCGCCACGCGGTCCGAAATTTCGAGGATCTCGTCGAGGTCCTGGCTGATGACCAGCACCGCCGAGCCGGCACGCGCGAGGTCGACCAGCGCCTGCCGGATGGTCCCCGCCGCGCCGGCATCGACACCCCACGTCGGCTGGCAGACGACGAGCACGCCGGGCTTGCGGTCGAACTCGCGGCCGACGACGAATTTCTGCAGGTTTCCGCCGGAAAGCGAGCTGGCCTCGGGGTCCGCCGTTCCCTTGCGCACGTCGAACGTTTCGGTCACCCGTCCGACGATGTTTCTGGCGCCGCCGAAGGAGACGACGCCGGTGTTGACCAGCCCCTCGCCGGTGGCATGGCGGGTGAGGATCACGTTCTCGGAAAGCTTGAAGCGCGGCACCGCGCCGTGGCCCAATCTTTCCTCGGGGACGAAGGCGGCGTTGAGTTTGCGGCGGGCATTGACGTGGCGCTTGCCCACGTCCTCGCCGTCGATCCGGACAGCATCCGGACGGTTGGCGGCCCGCTCGCCCGACAGCGCGTCGAAGAATTCGTCCTGGCCGTTGCCGGCAACCCCGGCAATCGAGACGATCTCGCCGCCGCGGACGTCCAGGGTGACGTGCTCCAGCGCCACGCCGAAGGCGTGCGGCTTGGGCAGCGAGAGGTCCCGGACAGCGAGCCGGACAGGCGCGTCCGGCGACGTCGACGGCGGCGCCGAGACCTGACGCAGTTCGGCGCCGACCATCATCGAGGCGAGTCGCGCCGCGGTCTCCTTCTGCGGGTCGCATTCCGACACCACCTTGCCGTGGCGCAGGATCGTCGCGTGGTGGCAGATGGCGCGCACTTCTTCCAGCCGGTGCGAGATGTAGAGAACGGAGACGCCCTCCGACGACAGCCGCCTCAGCACGACGAACAGGTCGTCGGCCTCCTGCGGCGTCAGCACGGAGGTCGGCTCGTCCATGATGATGAGCTCCGGCTCCTGCAGCAGGCAGCGCACGATCTCGACGCGCTGGCGTTCGCCGACCGAGAGGTCGGCGATCACCGAGTCCGGGTTCAGCGGCAGGCCGTATTCCTCGGAGACCGTGGCGATCTTGCCCTTGAGCTCGCCGAGCGGCGTGTTCGCGAGCGCGAGCGCGATGTTCTCCGCCACCGTCAGCGCATCGAACAGCGAGAAGTGCTGGAACACCATGCCGATGCCGAGCTCGCGCGCGGCGGCCGGGTTGGGGATCACCGCCGGCTTGCCCTTCCAGCGGATTTCGCCGGAGGTCGGTTGCAGGGAGCCATAGAGAATCTTGACCAGCGTAGATTTGCCGGCGCCGTTTTCGCCGAGCAGCGCGTGGATCTCGCCGGGCTTGATCGAAAAGTTGATGGAGTCGTTGGCGCGGATGCCGACGAAATCCTTGGTGATGCCGATGGCCTCGAGCGTCGGCTCGCCCGCGATGCGGCGGAACGGCACAACCGTCTGCGTCGCCGGCCCCGCTTCGCTCATGCCCTTGCCCCTTCGCTCGCCAGCCCGGCGGAGTTCACTGCTTCGTCCCGCTCCAGCAATTCGACCACGGTCGTTGCCGCAATCACCGCCGGCAGCTTCGAATGTATGCGCGAGGCGCCGATCGGGCAGACCATGTCGGCAACCCGTGCACGGCCTATGCCACCTTCGGTCAGTTGCCGCGTGAAGCGCGCCCGCTTGGTCTTGGAGCCGATGACGCCGACGTAGGGGAAGCGCGTGTCGGCGAGCGCCGTAGCCATCACGGCGAGGTCGAGCGGATGGCTGTGCGTCATCGCCAGCACGAACGTCCCGTCGGGCATCGCCGCCAGCACCTCCGCCGGATCGGCGGCGTGCGTCGCCGTCACGTTCGCCGGCAGGTACGCCGGGAAGGCGTCGGGGCGCGGGTCGATCCAGGTCACGCGGAACGGCAACGGCGCCAGCGCCATCACCAGCGCGCGGCCGACATGGCCGGCGCCGAACAGCGCAAGCGGCCGCCGCTCGTCGCCGAAGCCTTCCGTCAGCACGCCGGCGACATATCCTGCCGCGCCGGGCGGCAGCGCGCCTTGCGCGACCACCTCGCGGATCACGCCGCGGTCGGAGATGAGCCGCCCGCGCGTCGTGAACCGCCCGTCGGTCTCGCGCTCGGCGAGCGCCGCGATCTCGTCGCGCCGCTCCTTCTCGATGATCTCGACCACCAGCTCGACATTGCCGCCGCAGCACTGGCCGAGCTCCGGCCCGAGCGCGAAACCGCGCGTCTCGGCTTTCGGCGCGTGCGGATTGGCGAGGGCCGCCTGCGCGATCGCGGTCGCCTTCCATTCCAGGGTGCCACCGCCGATCGTGCCGCTGAAGGTCGCGTCCGGAAAGATCACCATGCGCGCGCCGGCATCGCGGGGCGAGGAGCCGCGCTTGGCGGCGATAGTCACCATCGCGGCGCGGCCGTGCCGGTCGATCCCGTCGAGCACGGTGCGCCAGATCGCGGTCATCCCTCGGCCGGTCCGGTTGCGCGGATCGCCCGCATGATCGCCTCCGGCGTCGCCGGCGCATCGAGCCGCGGCATGGTCGCGGGCTTCAGGCTGACGATCGCATCGGTGATCGCCGAGAACACGGAGATCGCCAGCATCAGCGGCGGCTCGCCCACCGCCTTCGAGCGGTAGATCGAGTCTTCGCGGTTGCCGCCCGATTCAAAGAGCGCCACGCGGAAATCGCCGGGCACGTCCGAGGACGTCGGGATCTTGTAGGTCGAGGGCGCATGCGTGCGCAGCCGCCCGGCCGAATCCCACACCAGCTCCTCGGTCGTCAGCCAGCCCATGCCCTGCACGAAGCCGCCCTCGATCTGGCCGATGTCGATCGCCGGGTTCAGGCTCTTGCCGACGTCGTGCAGGATATCGACGCGCTTGACCTGCATCTCGCCGGTCATGGTGTCGACCACGACCTCCGAGCAGGACGCGCCGTAGGCGAAATAATAGAACGGCCGGCCGCTGACCTTCTCCCGGTCCCACGAAATCTTCGGCGTCTTGTAATAGCCGGACGCCGAGAGCTGGACGCGTCCCTGGTAGGCGGCGGTCGCGAGATCGGCGAGCCGCATCGTCTGGTTGCCGATGAGCACGTTGCCATCGGAGAACTCGACGCGTTCGCGCGTCACGTTCCACTTTTCCTCGATGAAGGCGTAGAGCCGGTCCTTGATCTGCCGGCTGGCGATCAGCGCCGCCTGCGCGTTGAGGTCGGTGCCCGAGGACGCCGCCGTGGGCGAGGTGTTGGGCACCTTGCTTGTGTTGGTGGCGGTGATCTTGACCATGTCGAGCGGCACGCCGAATTCCTCGGCCACCACCTGCGCCACCTTCACGAACAGCCCCTGCCCCATCTCGGTCCCGCCGTGGTTCAGGCTGATCGAGCCGTCGCGGTAGAGGTGGACGAGCGCCCCCGCCTGGTTGAGGTGGATGAGCGTGAACGAGATGCCGAACTTCACCGGCGTCAGCGCGATGCCGCGCTTCAGGACCGGGCTGTTGGCGTTGAACTCGGCGATCTCCTGCCGCCGCTGGCGATAATCCGACGTGACCTCAAGGTCGCCGACGATCTCGGGCAGGATATTGTCCTCGACCCGCATGCCGTAAGGCGTGCGGTCGCGTCCGGCGCCGCTGTAGAAATTGGCCTTGCGCACGTCGAGCGGGTCCTTGCCCGTGACGTAAGCGATGTTGTCCATCATGCGCTCGGCGAACAGCATGCCCTGCGGGCCGCCGAAGCCACGGAAGGCGGTGTTCGACACCGTGTTGGTGCGCATGCGCCGCGTCGTGATCTTGCACGCCGGGTAGTAGTAGGCGTTGTCGGCGTGGAACTGGGCGCGGTCGACGACGCCGAGCGACAGGTCCTCGCTGTAGCCGCAGCGCGCCGATAGGGTGGCGTCGACGGAACGCAGCACGCCGTCGCGCGAGAAACCGGCGGAATAATCCACGCGGAAGTCGTGGCGCTTGCCGGTCATCGTCATGTCGTCGTCGCGGTCGAGCCGCATCTTGCAGGGGTGGCCGGTCTTCCATGCAGCGAGCGCCGCCAGCGCCGCCCATTGCGAGGCCTGGCTTTCCTTGCCGCCGAAGCCGCCACCCATGCGCCGTATCTCGACTTCGACGGCGTTGTCGTTGAGCCCGAGCACATGGCCGACGACGTGCTGCACCTCGGTCGGGTGCTGGGTCGAGGAATAGACCTTCATGTCGCCGTCCTCGCCCGGCACGGCGAGCGCGACCTGCCCTTCGAGATAGAAGTGCTCCTGCCCGCCGATGCGGAACTCGTCCTTGATCTGGCGCGGCGCGCGGATCACCTCCTCGGCCGGCTCCCCGCGCTCGAAGCTGTAGTCGGGCAGCACCTTGAGGTCGGCGCTGAGCGCGTCGTCCACGTCGATCGCGGGCATCGTCGGCGCCGTCGCGATGCGCGCCTTGCGCACCGCCCGGCGCGCCTGGTCGCGCGTGTCGGCGACCACGGCGAACGCCACCTGGCCGTAGAACATCACCCGGTCGGCCGTGATCAGCGGATCGTCGCCGATCGACTTCGGGCTGACGTCGTTGAGGCCCGGAATGTCGGCGGCGGTGAGCACGGTGACCACGCCCGGCGACGCCTTCACGGCTTCGAGGTCCATCGCGGTGATGCGGCCGGCCGCGATCGGCGCATAGCCGACGGCAAGATGCAGCGTGCCGACCGGCTCGAGCAGGTCGTCGATGTACTGCGCCGTGCCGGTGACGTGCTTCACCGCGCTGTCGTGCGCATAGGGCTGGCGCACGATCGCGAAGCGATCCGCGCCGACCTGCGGCGGGTTCGCCGTCGGAACGGTCGGAAGCTGGCTGTCAGCCGGCATGGACCGGTGCCTTCTCGCGGATGCCGGTGACGCGCGTACGCGTCGATGAGGTACCGGCCGCCTCGATCAGCGCCTTGCCGAGCAGCGAGTGCGCTGTCTCCATGCGATAGCGGGCGCTGGCGCGGTGGTCGTCGAGCGGCGTGAAGTCCTCGCGCAGCGCGGCGAACGCCCGCGCCCACGCCTTGGAGTCGCGCAGCATCTGCCCGACCAGCGCCTGCTCGGCGTTTTTTGCGCGCTTCGGCACGCCCGCCATGCCGCCGTAGGCGAGCCGCGCTTCGGTGATCAGTCCCTCGCCGTTCACCGCAAAGCGGAAGGCGCCCATCACCGACGAGATGTCCTGATCGAAGCGCTTGGTCACCTTGAAGCAGCGGAAGATGTGGTTGGCGGCGAGCTTGGGGATCGTGATCGCCGTGACCAGCTCGCCCGGCTCGCGCTTCTGCTTGCCATACTCGATGTAGAATTCCTCGACCGGCATGGTGCGCACCTGCCGCCCCTTGCGCAGCTCGAGCTTGGCGTCGAGCGCGATCAGCATGGGTGGGCTGTCGCCGATCGGCGACCCGTTGGCGACGTTGCCGCCGACCGTGCCGGAAGCCCGCACCTGCTTGGAGCCGAGGCGCCGGAGCAGCTCGCCCACGTCCGGATCGAGCCGGCCGAGCGCAGCCTGCGCCTGCGCATAGGTCGCACCGGCGCCGATGATGAGCTCGTGCGGATTCTCCTCGACGCGGTCGAAGCCGACGACCTTGCCGATGTGGATGATCTTGGGCAGCTCGCGGAGCTGCTTGGTGATCCACAGCCCGACGTCGGTGGCGCCGGCCACGATCGTGGCGTCGGGGTTCCTGGCGTAGAGCGCCGCGAGGCTGTCGATGGTCGCCGGTGCGGCGAAGAAGGAATCGTCGTCGCCGACGAACACGTCCTCGCCGTCGGCAAGGAATTGCAGCACGCCGGTCATGTCGCCGGCGCCGGAACGGAAGCGGTCCTTGCGCGGCTCGGCGCAGGCCGCGATCGCCGCATCGACAATCGGCCGGTAGCCGGTGCAGCGGCAGAGATTGCCGGCGATGGCGTCGTTGACGGCGTCGCGCGTCACCGGCCCGTCGGTCGCCTGGTAGAGCGCGAACAGCGCCATGACGAAGCCCGGCGTGCAGAAGCCGCACTGCGAGGCATGGTTCTCGACCATCGCAAGCTGGAGCGGATGGAGCGTGCCGTTGGCCTGCACCAGATCCTCGATGGTCACGACTTCGGAGCCGTCGACCTGACCGAGCAGCTGGATGCACGAATTCACCGCCTCGTAGGCGAGCTTGCCGTCGCGCAGCCGCCCGAGCGCCACCGTACAGGCGCCGCAATCGCCCTCGGCGCAGCCTTCCTTGGTGCCGGTCGACCCTTCGTTCTCGCGCAGATAGTCGAGCAGCAGCATCGTCGGCGGAACGTCGACAAGCTCGACCAGCCGGCCGCGTCGAATGAAGCGAATGGTTGGACGCATCAACTGCCCCGGTAGGTCGAATAGCCGTACGGCGAGAGCAGGAGCGGCACGTGGTAGTGCTCGCCCGGCGCCGCGATGCCGAAGCGGATCGGCACCACGTCGAGGAAGGCCGGGTCGGAAAGCGCCGCCCCGGTGCGGCGGAGGTAATCGCCGGCGTGGAAGCGCAGCTCGTAGGTGCCGGCCGCGAGCGCCGCGCCTTCCAGCAGCGGCTTGTCCACCCGCCCGTCGGCGTTGGTGGTCACCGTCGCCAGCGGCTCCGCCTCGCGTCCCATCCGGTAGAGTTCGATGGTCAGCCCCGCCGCCGGCTTGCCGGAAGCGGTATCCAGTACGTGCGTCGTAAGCCTTCCCATCGTGCCTTCATTTCCATGCGCAGCAGGGCGTCCGCTCACGCCGGCGGAAAGCCGCGCGTCGCGCATTTGAGCAGAGCCCATGCCCGGACAATGGATTATGCCTATTTGCTGTTCAAACGCTATTTTTCGGCACAGCCGCCTTCATTTTGATCATCCGGCTGGGGAAAACCGAGGGCTTGCCGTCCGTCTCCGCGATCCTACGGCAGGAGGATCGTGGCGCCGGTCGTGTGCCGGCCTTCCAGCGCCCGGTGCGCCTCGGCAGCATCCTTGAGCGGGAAGGTCTGGCCGACCGACACCTTGACGGTGCCGTTCTTGATGACGGCGAACAGTGCCTCGGCCGCCTGTTCGAGGTCGGCGCGCTTGGCGAGGTAGTTCACGGTCGTCGGCCGTGTCGCGAACAATGATCCCTTCTGCATCAGGAGCAGCGGCGGGAACGCCGGCACCGGACCCGACGAATTGCCGAACGTCACCCAGGTGCCGAGCGGCCGGATGCAGTCCAGCGACGCCGGGAAGGTGTCCTTGCCGATCGAATCGTAGCAGACGTCGACGCCGGCGCCGCTCGTGATCTCCTTCACCCGCTCGACGAAATTCTCCCGCGCGTAGTTGATGACGAACGAGCAGCCGTTGGCCTTGGCGACTTCCGCCTTGGCGTCGGAGCCGACGGTGCCGATGACGGTGGCGCCGAGCGAGGCCGCCCACTGGCAGGCGATCAGCCCGACGCCGCCGGCCGCGGCGTGGAAGAGTATCGTCGTCCCCTCGCCGACCTTGAACGTGCGGAACAGCAGGTAATAGGTCGTGACGCCCTTCAGGAAGACGGCGGCGGCGGTGCGGTCGTCGATGCCGTCGGGAATGCGCACCAGCCGCTCGGCCGGCGCCAGCCGGACGTCGGCGTAGGCGCCGGTGAGGCCCTGGTAGACGACACGGTCGCCGACCTTCAGCGTGGTGACGCCCGGCCCCAGCGCCTCGACGACGCCGGCGCCCTCCATCCCGATCACCGCCGGCAGCGGCGCCTTGTAGAGGCCGATCCGCGCGTATACGTCGGCGAAGTTGAGGCCGATCGCCGTCTGCCGCAGCAGCACCTGGCCCGGTCCCGGCGCCTGCTCGGGCACCTCGACCCATTCCATGACCTCAGGGCCGCCGTTGCGTTCGATGCGGATGACGTTGGGCATTGGCGTGGGTACTCCGGAAGGCAGGTCGCGAAAGGTGAACCTAGCGCGATGGGCGGCCTTCGGCCAACGGGCGCCGCTACAGCGGGCCGCTAGCGATCGAGGCAGCCTTCACGATGGGCGCTTGGGGCGGTTCCGCCGCGCCAGTGTGTTCAGCACCTCGACCAGCGCCGAGAATACCATCGCCGCATAGAGATAGCCGCGCGGAATGTGGAAGCCGAAACCGTCGGCGGTCAGCGAGAAGCCGATCATCAGCAGGAACGCCAGCGCCAGCATGCGCGTCGTCGGGTGGCGATGGATGAAGGCGGCGATGGCGCCGGAAGCCGCGTACATCACCGCGACGGCAAGGATCACGGCGACGATCATGACGCCGACGTGCTCGGCGATGCCGATCGCGGTGACGATCGAGTCGATCGAGAACACCACGTCGATGACGACGATCTGCGCGATGATGGCGCTGAACGCAGCGCCCGTCGCCTTCTTCGCGGCGTTCGCCTCCTCGGCTTCCTCGCCGCCGGCCTCGACGTCCTTGTGGATCTCCTGGGTCGCCTTGACCAGCAGGAAGAGGCCGCCGACCAGCAGGATGAGGTCGCGGATCGAGAAACCGTGGCCGAACAGCGTGATCAGCGGCTGCGTCAGCCCGATCAGCGCGAACAGGACCGAGAGCAGTGCGATGCGGAAGATGAGCGCGAGCGCGAGGCCGATCTGGCGCGCCCGCTTGCCCTGCGCGTCCGGCAGCTTGGCGACGATGACCGAGATGAAGACGATGTTGTCGATGCCGAGAACGATCTCGAGCACCGTCAGCGTGAGCAGGCTGGCGAGGATGTTCGGGTCGGTGATCCAGCCAACGAGGTCCATGCGGGCTCCCTAGGCGGCGAACTTGGGTCGCGTCAGTTGCAGATAAACGCCGATGACCGTGAAGTACGCATTGACCAGCGCAAATACCACCACGGCCCACGTCGGCGGCGCGAGGTTATAGATCAGCGCTGTCAATCCGAGCACCGCCCACACGGCGCACATGGCAAGCGTCAGCGGCCGGAAGCGCACGACGCGCACCGGGTGCACGAACTCGACGCCGGTGAAGGTGACGACGGCGAACACCGCGATGATGAGCAGCGTCACCGGCTCCGGCCATTTGTAGACCATGAGCTGGAAGATGACGACGTTCCACACCGCCGGAAAACCGCGGAAAGCCGCCTCCGGCGTCTTCATGCGCGTGTCGGCGAAATAGAGCGCGCCGACGACCGCGACGACGATGCCGGCGATGACCGAGTACGGCGAGGTCAGCAGGCCGCTCCGCACCAGGATGATCGCCGGCACGAAGACGTACGTCGCGTAGTCGATGACGAAATCGAGCAGCCCACCGTCGAACCATGGCAGCCGCTCGCTGACGTCGAAGCGGCGGGCGAACGGGCCATCGACGCCGTCGACGATGAGCGCGATGCCCAGCCAGAAGAACGCCGCCTGCCACTGGTCGTTCGAGGCGGCAATCGCCGCCGCGAGCGCCAACGCCGCGCCGCTCGCGGTGAGCAGGTGTACCGCCCAGACGTCCAAATTCCGCATCGACTTCGCCCGTCTCTGTGGCCGCTGGAGCCGGCCGCGTGATGCTTTCGCTTATCTCCCAGGCGCTGGCAAGGCTTGGCGCGAAGCCGGCTGCGGTTGGACACGCTTTCCTTGCCGGCAGGGGTCGGTAGCGTCATATCCTCCGGGCACAATAGGGAAAGTACGCTTCCATGGCCCATTTCACCCCGCTTTCCGCTGCGGTCGGCGGCATCCTCATCGGCCTCGCCGCCTCGATCCTCTGGCTGGTCAACGGCCGCATCGCCGGCATCTCCAATATCGCCGGCGGCATCTACCCGATCCGCCGCGGCGACGAGCTCTGGCGCGTCGTGTTCCTCGTCGCGCTGCCGGTTGGCGCGTGGCTGGGCTACTGGATCGGCCCGGCCGTGTTTGCCGAGGTGCCGCGCGAGCTGCCGCACATCTCGCTGACGCCGGTGTGGCTGGTTGCCACCGGCCTCCTCGTCGGCGTCGGTACCCGCGTCGGCCGCGGCTGCACCTCCGGCCACGGCATCTGCGGCCTCGCCCGCCTTTCGCTCCGCTCCCTCGTCGCCGTCGTCACCTTCATGGTCGCGGCGATCATCGTCGTCTTCATCGTGAGGCACGTCGTCTGATGGCCCGCTCGTTCTCCTCCCCCGCCGCGCTCGTTTCCGCCGCCGTCAGCGGCGTCCTCTTCGGCATCGGCCTCTCGGTTGCCCAGATGACCCATCCGGAGAAGATCTGGAACTTCCTCGATCTCGCCGCCATTCCCTCCGGCGGCTGGGACCCCAGCCTCGCCTTCGTCATGGGTGGCGGGCTGGTGGTCGCCTTCTTCGGCTTGCGCCTGAACCGCTGGCTGGGCTGGAGCCAGCCGGTCGCCGGCCCGTCGTTCATCGTCACGCACCGCACGAAAGTCGATGCCTCGCTGGTCGTCGGCTCCGCCGTGTTCGGCATCGGTTGGGGCCTCTCCGGCTTCTGCCCCGGTCCGGCCATCGCCGACCTCGGGCTGGTCCCGCAGGATGTCTGGATCTTCGTCGTCGCGATGGTGATCGGCTCATGGATCGCGGGCGGCTTCCTCGAATGGTCCGAGCGCACGCCCGCCACGCCGCTTCAGGAAACCACGCACGCCTGAGTGCCCTTTCGCCCGCGCACTGAAAGGGCGACAATGCGGGCATGGCAGGTGACATCGCCTCGGTTGCCGTTGTCGGCGCCGGCCCGGTAGGGCTGGCCGCCGCCGCGCTCCTTGCCGACATCGGCTACGCCGTCACGCTGGTGGCGCCGCCGGCGCCGCCCGATGAGCGCACGTCAGCGCTCATGGCGGGCTCGCTTGCCCTGCTCGAGCGTCTCGGCGTCTGGCAGGCGATCGCCCCGGCCTCGGCGCCGCTCCGCACGCTCCGCATCGTCGATGCCACCGGCCGCCTCGTCCGCGCGCCCGAGGTGACGTTCCATTCGAGCGAGATCGGGCTTGCTGCCTTCGGCCACAACATCGCCAACGCGACGCTGGTCGCGGCGCTGGAGAAGGCGGTGGCCGCCCGGCCGATACGGCGCCTCGCCGCGCTGGTCGAATCCGCCGTGCCGTCCGATACCGCCGTCACGCTCCGCCTCGCCTCGGGCGAGGAGATCGCCGCCGCTCTCGTCATCGCCGCCGATGGCCGCAGGTCGAAGCTGCGCGAGGCCGCCGGGATTGCCGCCGACGAGTGGAGCTACCCGCAGGCGGCGCTGGTTGTGAACCTCAGCCACAGCGCGCCGCACGAGGACACCTCGACCGAGTTCCACACCCGCAAGGGCCCGTTCACGCTGGTCCCCCTTCCCGGCAATCGCTCGAGCTTGGTCTGGGTCGACACGCCGGAGGAATCGCGCCGCCGGCAGGAACTGGACGATGCGGCGCTCGCCGCCGAGATTGAGGCGCAGTCCGCATCGATCCTCGGCGCCATCGCGATCGACGGCCGCCGGCAGGTGTTCCCGCTTTCGGGGATGTCCGTCCGCCGCTTTGCCGATGCCCGCATCATGCTGGCCGGTGAGGCCGCGCACGTCATCCCGCCGATCGGCGCGCAGGGCCTGAACCTCGGCTACC
>JBEHXS010000070.1:0-12429 GCA_048498575.1 Pseudomonadota bacterium | reverse complement strand
CCGACGCGCTTCCGGGAAAAATATCGCGGCGAGCTCGATGCCTCAGCGGCGATTACCATGGCGGTCAACGCCAATCTCATCGACGTCCGGCTGGATCCCAGCGACCGTTTCGTGGGCGAAGCGGTATTCCGATCCTACCAGCGGCCGGACCCCTTCTCGGTCCGCGCGCGCTTCTTTGTGCTGGCGCTGGGCGGGATCGAGAATGCCCGCACCCTCCTCAACGCCAACCGGCAGCGCTCGCCGGGGATCGGCAACGAAAATGATCTCGTCGGCCGCTACTTCATGGAGCACCTGACCTTCCCGGTCGGCGCCATGCTGCTGCGCGCGGCGGAGTACCAGATGATGATCTACTCGCCGTCGCCGGCACTAATGGCGCGCGAGCAGATCCTCAACTTCGGTTTGCGGCTGACGCCGATCCAGATCCCGGCGGCGGATGACCCCAATCCCGTCGACCCCGCCTGCGCCGATCCGCTCTCCGATCTGATCAGCGCCGACATCGCCGGGCGCACGATCTGGTGCCCGGGGCGGGGCGGCAACGTCTTCATGGCGGCCGAGCAGGCGCTGAACCGCGACAGCCGGGTGATGCTCACCGCCGATGTCGATGGGTTCGGCCTGCGCCGCGCGGCGCTCGACTGGCGGCTGTCCGACACCGATTTTCGCACGCTCGACACGGCCATCCTCGGGCTTGCGGCCGCGATGGCGAAGAGCGACGTCGGCCGCATGAAGATCGACGCCTGGTTCCTGCATCATTCGCGGACCAGCCCGGCGGGACAGCACATCGAGGGCGGCAACCACCACATGGGCACGACCCGGATGAGCGACGACCCCAAGACCGGTGTTGTCGACAAGGACGGCCGCGTCCATTCCGTGGCGAACCTCTACATGGCGGGCAGCAGCGTCTTCGCCAGCGTTGGCCACGCCAACCCGACCTATACGATCGTCCAGCTGGCGCTGCGCCTTGGCGATCACCTCGCCGACCAGCTCAGGGCGGGATAGGCCGCGCCCGCGACAACGGTGCCCGTCAGGCGCGACGCAAAGTCAGTCGGGGCCTCGCCGCGCTCTCCAGCGTTGACATCATCGCCGCCGACCTGCCAATTTACGGTGGATTTTTCCACATCCCGGTCGAGACGGTCGGCACTCCCTCGCCGTCCGCGCCGGCGCCTCTATCGGATCACGTTTGCTGATGGTGCCGTTGCGCAAGGCGTTCGGCGGCCGCGCCGTGTTGATCGGCGCGACGGTCGGAGCGGGGACCGTACTTCCCATCATGTCGGTGGTCGGAGCCCACGTCGGCCTGGCGATCGGTGAGCGCCTCGGCTCCGACTGGTTTGGCCAGTTCGTCCGCTCGTCCGCCACCGGTCGCCCCCCGTGTGCCGCGGCTTCCGGGAGGAACGAGAATTGATTCTGTCGTCCGTTGCCGCCTACCTGCAAATCATCGCCATCAACATCGTGCTGTCCGGCGACAACGTCGTCGTCATCAGTCTGGCGGCGGCAACGCTGGCCCCGAAACTACGCGGCAAGGCGATCTTCGCGGGCATCGCGGCGGCAACGATCATCCGCATAGCCTTCGCGCTGATCGCGACCCGCCTTCTCGCGATCACGGGCCTGCTGGTCGCCGGCGGCCTGCTGCTGCTCTGGGTGTGCTGGAAGATGTTCCTGGAACTCCGCCACAGCGACGCGGAGGCGCGGGCCGTCCGCGAAATGTCCGCGGAAGAGAAAGCGGCCGCCCCGCCCGGCAAGGAGAAGACCCTTGGCCAGGCGGTCATCCAGATCGTGGTCGCCGACGTGTCGATGTCGCTCGACAACGTGCTCGCGGTCGCGGGCGCCGCGCGCCAGAACTGGATGGCGCTGGTGTTCGGCCTCGCGCTTTCGGTCGCGCTGATGGGACTGGCGGCGAGCCTGATCGCCAGGCTGCTCGCCGCCTATCGATGGATCGCCTGGGTCGGGCTCGCGATCATCACTTACGTCGCGCTCAACATGCTCTACACGGGCGCCCATGACCTTGCTGGAAGCGGCCTGCCAAAGTTCGGCCTACTGTGACCGGCGGCTGAACCAAACGAAGAGCAAAGCGCATCGTCAGTAAGACTAAACTTTCTCAAGTGGACGCCACTGAAATAATACCGTAAGTTGAACTCTGCTTTCTTCTGAAAAAACTTAGACGTCTTCAGAGAAATCGGGGGTGTCACTTGGATCGACGCATGTTTCTCGCGCTGTTGACGGTGGCATCGGCCGCTGCAGCGACGCCCGGTCTCGCCGCGCAGGTGCAACTGGCTGCGGCCACCGGCAGTATCAAACACATCTCGCGGGACGATCTGCTGCAATCGATCTACAAGATATCGCTCTCGCCAAAGGGCGCGGCGGTCAGCAACAAGGCGCTGATGCAGCTCGGCTACAACAAGGACGAGGCGGCGCGGCTGTCCATGCTCGCGATGGACATCGCAACCATGGCCGGCTCCTATAAGGGCTTCGTCGCCGTTATCGACGGCAACGCCCCGGCGAACGTCAAGCTGTCCAGTGCCGATGCGGCGCTGCTTCGCCCCTTAGTGGCGCGCGGCAAAGAGGCGGCCAAGCTGCACACGGCATGGGATGGCCGCACCTGGGAAGGAAGCTCCAACCTCCACGTCGCCTGGGACGGCCGCACATGGGAGGGCAGCGCAAAGTAACGCGCGCCGCCGCCCACTCGCTGCCGCTCTCCTCCGCCTTGCGCTGTGATCGAAGGTTGGAGCCGTGGCGGGCACTTCGATAGATCGCGCCGCACTCGCGGCGCTGCTCGACGCTTCCGGACTGTTCGATACGGCATTGGCGGCGGACGCCGCAAAACTCGGCGGACAGTTCCCCGCCGCGGTCGAACGAAACATCTTCCTCGAATGCGAACTCGCGGAGCGAGCCTCTCCGGCCGGCTTCGGTCTCGGTTTCTCGCCGGGCGATCTCGACTTGTATCTCGCGAGGGGCGGCTCGTTCGGCAGCAGCCCAGCCGGCCAGGCGGTCGAGGCAGCGCTGGCGGCCGATCCATTCGCGGCGGACCACGCGGCCTACCTCAACCTCCTCGGCGATTCCGATCCTGACTGGGTCGAGTACGATATCGCCGATCGCTGCATCGATCCCACGCCCTTCATTTTCTTCCGGCTTCCGTCAAGATTCCGCGTACTCACGGCACCGCGGCAGGCGCGGGATCTGTGCAGGATACTCCCGGGAGCATCGGACAGCGGCGAGTTTGCGGATCTGCTGGACGTTCTCGTCGCGCTCGGTCGGGTCAACGCCTACCGGATCGGCGTCGCACAGCGGCGCGGCCAGGGCTGGTGGCGCGCGATCATTTCGAACCTGCACGAGGATCAAGTCTCCGCGGCGCTGACTGCTCGCGGGGCGACCGATTTTGAACGGCCGCTGCGGCGGGTTCGCGACTTCTATGCCACGCGGATCGACAATCCCGGCGCATGTTTCGCGCTGTCCATCGACATACAGGATGACCGCATCGTGGCGATGGACGTCGAGACCCCGTACCTCTTCCGGATCGGCAATCACGCGATCCGGACTACTGCGTTCCGCGACCTTCTCACGACACTTGCCGAAGACGGGATCATGCCGGGCTCCACGGCGACGTGGCTCGCCGGGTATTGTTGCCGCGACGTGTCCGTCCCCGGAACAGCCCGGCATCTTCGGGTGATGGTTCATCACCTGAAGGTTCGCTTTCTCGGATCGCCTCACCTGCGGACCAAGGGCTACTTTCATCTCGACATGGCCGACGGCGCCGCTTTTGGCGGCAGCATTCCGTGACGGCGGCCACGGTCATCAATATCGGCTGGGCCAGGGCCGCCTCGACCGCGTTTCGCAGAAACTTCCTGAGGCGGCATCCGCAAATCCTGGTTGTCGATCGGGGTCAGGCGCCGGCAGAGGGGCCGGGCGCCAGCCTCCTGCTGGAAATCAAGGGCGCCGACGAAGAGACGTTTGCACGGCACTCGGCGACGTGGCGCGCGGAGTGGCAAGCCTTCGAACAGCGGAATCGATCAGGCGCAATCTGCGTGACCGACGAAGAGCTCTCGATCGGGCTGCCCGGCACCCGCGTTTCGCCTGCGACGATCGGGACGAGATGCGGGATCGTGTTCCCAGGAGCGCGCACGCTGGCGATCATCCGCGATCAGGTGGAGGGGATTCGAAGCTTCTACGCGCTCGCCCAACGGGGAGGTTCGAGTGCCCTGCCCCTTAGCGAATGGGTCCAGCGCTATTTCCTTTCCCCGAAGCCGGAAGAGGATTTCACGGCGCTCTTTTCTTATACGAGGACGCTGCGGTCTTACCTTGCGTGGCAAGCCCGAGCCGACATCCTCGTCGTGCCGTACGACCGGCTAAAAAGCGATCACCTGGCGACATACGTCGAGGTCGCGAGGTGGATGGGGATCTCCGAGGAGCCCTGCCGGCTGTTCCCGAATGAGATCGTGAATGCCTCGCCGGCTTCTTCGACATCGCCGACGGAACGTGGCGAGCACGCGCGACAACCGGCCCAGGACGAGTACGCTGCTGGCCAGGCCGAGCAGATCAGATCACTGTACGGCGAGGACAACGAGGCCCTGGCAAGCGAGTTTGGCATTGTGTTTCCGCGATAGGTCAGCGTCCTGCGGCAGGGCTACACACGATGCTTTCTGACTTCGGCGGTTATCCGCCAGGCGACCCGGCCGAGCAGTGCTACGTCGAAGGACTGGATCAGCTCCAATCCGTGGTCGCGCGCTGCTTCGAACACGCGCGGCGCATGCGCGTCCGCTGCTTCGCCCATTCCATGAACGGCATGTCGGTCCCGACAACCGATGAAACCTTGCTCGATCTCCGTGGTGTCAGGCATGTGCGCTGGCAGGGCGAAGGCGTGATCGCCGCCGGAGCGGGCCTGTCGGTATGGGAGCTCGACCAGTACGTCCGGCAGTTCGGCTGGAAGCTCCCGGTGATCAACGACGGCGGCGCCGAGGCGCCCTCCATCGGTGGCTTCGTTGCCGCCGGCGGCATTGGTGAGGGCACCGTGTTTTACGGTGGCTTCTGGGAGACGGTGCGCGAGATCACCCTGGTGACCGCGAACGGGCTAACCCATCGCGTGGGTGACAACGACGCGATCTTTCCATGGCTGTTCGGCAGCATGGGGACGCTCGGCATTGTGTACGAGGCGACGCTCAATCTCGTGCTCGCCGGCGAAGAAGCAGGGCTCGCCGTGCCCAGCACCGCGTCGCTGCCGAGGAGCACAGCGGCGCAGTGGCCGGACCATCTTTGGCTGACGCTGTTCGTCGCGGCACGTGACCGAGAGCGGGGGCTCGACAGCCTGAGGCAATTGATCGGCAGACACCCCCGAGCCTGGCAGCCCAACCAGATGTACGAGTATTACCTGCTGCACCGGCGCTTTAATCCGCCGCTGCTGTTCGAGCCTGAGGGCGACTTTGTCGCCTTGGGGATATGGGGCGACCGGCTTGGCGATGACGCGGACCAGCATTCCTACCTTGGGCTGGAGGCGGACTTTCAGACGCTGGTCACCGAGCGTGGATTTCGACGCTACTTCCAGTCCGAGATGATCCGGATGAGCCGTCCTCTGGAAAGCTACGTCGGGCGCGAGTGCGCCGAGCGCTACGCCGCCGTTAAGCAGGCAGCGGACCCGCGTGGGCTGCTCAACGCGTTCATGCCCGACCGTCGCAACGCGGCACACCGCGCCTGACGTCTGTCAGTGCAGTGGTCTCTTTTCTCGCGCCATCTGCCGTGCCCACTCAAAGCCGATCCCGAGCAATGCACGCGCCGAGGCAAGACTAAATGGCCACTCGCGAACGGCCGGTCGCCACCAGTGGGTGACCGACACGTTCCAGCCCATCCCTTCGGGCACGTGCAGCCAGTGGAGCGGAATGAAGAGGGCATCCCCCGGATGGAGTTCAAACACCTGAACCCTGGCGGCCGCGACGCGAGGAAACTGGATGCGATCGCCGTAGTAGTTGACCTGGCTGCGGAAGAAGCCATCCGACCACACCGGGAACAGATATAACTTCCCCAGCTCTGCGGGGGGATACATCCAGACCCGCTTTACGCCTTGAACCTGGCACAGCAAAGCCTGCGTCTTCGGGTGAAAGTGGCCGATGCATTTCGTGTTGCGGCCGAGGAAGACCGTGGTCGCGTAAACCTCGCGGTCCGCGATCTGCGACGGTATCGCCACGTCGCGAGCCAAGGGCGTGCGCGGCGGCAGGTTCAGACCCGGGACATAGATTTCATACCCCTCCTCAGGCGAGCGCGCGCATTCGTTCAGGATGTCGAGAAGCGACATCGTCCCCTTCTGAATGCGCTGCATTTCAAGCCGAGCCATGTCGGGTGGCGTCGATCGATACGGCACCTGGATGTCGCCCATCGCCGCGGCGATTGCCGCCAGATATTCCGGCGTCCAGAGCTTCACAGCCGGCCAGTCGCTGATGACGCCTTTCATCAGTACCGGCATGCCAGCGCTGACGTACTGGGAGAGAAACTCCTCCCGCGACGGCGGCAACACCGCTGCATCGCGCATCGTCATGTGAATTCCACCCTGGCCGTCTGAACTCGAGCGCGCTCCGTTCCCAATACCGACATTCGCCTGACCGCCGCCAAATGTGTGCTGAAGTAATGCTTCATCCAGTAGGTGACTTCCCGCGGGTGGGCGCGGATAAGGCGTTCGATTTCGCGTAAGGAGAGATACTGAATCTCTTCAATCTCGTCTGGGTCAGGCGTCAGGGGTGCGCGGACCGATCCCGAGCAGACATATACCAGCTCGTTCTCGCGCATATCGTTGTCGAGAGCCGCAGAGTAGCGCGCGAAAAATCGGAACGTCAGATCGGGCGCTATGCCGAGCTCTTCAAACGTGCGTCGTCGCGCGGCGGCGATGACCTTCTCTCCGGGAAGCGGATGGCCGCAGCATGAGTTCGACCACAGTCCGCCCGAGTGATACTTGCGCCGGCTCCTGCGCTGCAGGAGGAACCGGCCCTCCGCATCCGTCAGAAGGACGGAAAACGCACGGTGCAGAAGGCCGTGCTCGTGCACGAATTCTTTGTCGCCGATGCCGACTGCGCGGTTGGATTCGCTGATCAGGACAATGTCCGACGTGCGACCAGCCTGATTGTCGTGGCGGCGCTTTCGCGCTTTTGGGTGGCGGTCCTCTACTCGCTTCAATTCAGTCGAACCCGCGATCACAATTTCAGCCGGTCAACTTCGAATTTAACACGGCCAGTCGGGGCCGTCGCACGTAACAAATCGGCGAAATACTGAATCCTGAAAGGCGTTGCGACGCGCCATGCGGGTGGAAAATTTAAATCGGACCAATCGAAACCACAGGTAACTTGGAGATGGCATAAATACGGATGATGTTTTTAGTTCAGATCCCCGCCCACGAGTCTTCGCGAATAATACTCCATGATCGGCTGCTCATTCATCTTGGGTTCAGCTACGACCTGTCAGATTGAAGTCGAAGCATAAGAAAATAACCTGCTTCCCGCTTGTTGCGGCAAATGCTACGATGTTTTCGTCCGCCGAGTTCGGAGCGGCTGAAAATATCTACGTCGAAATAAAAGTATAAGTCGGCGTTTTATAAGAGAATTTTCAAGCAGCCATCTTCGGCCGGCATCCGCCGTCCGAATGCACGATCCCGGCGAAAGCCAGGCGATCTCGGGGGGACGACATGTCGCGATTTGCAGCATTGCGCAGCAAGCTGGTGTTCCTTGCCGCGATCGCCATCGGCCTGTTCACAGCATCGGTGCCGGCTTCGGCGCAAACCTATCCGGGGTTCGTCCTCACGGCTCCGGCTCAAGGCGCCATCGTCCCGGCGCAGAGCAACGTCCAGATTCAGTGGACGGGCGGTGACCCTAATTGGACGGTGGGGCTGACCCTTTACCGTGGCACCCCCTGGGGGCCGGTGGCCACGCCGGCGAATAACATTCCAAATTCCGGCAGCTTTAGCTGGTCGTTTCCAGCATCGTTGAGTTGCGGCGAACAGTATCTGTTCCAGATAACGAAAACGAACGCGGCGGACTGGACCCAGTGGAATTGGGGTCCAGCATTCACGATCGCATGTTCAGGAGACGCCGGCGACAAGACCGCGCTCAAGGTCATCAAGACCGTTACCAACAACACGGGGGCCAATCTTGCCGGGTTGCATTATCCCGTCGCCGTCACCTGCGGCAATGCGTTGCCGTCGCAGCTCAGTCTGACGGAAGGCGGACAGCCGCAGGCGCTGACCAACCTGCCGATCGGGGTTACCTGCAACATAGCCGAAGGAACGCCCCCGCCGCCGCCGACCGATCCCAAGGTCTGCCCGCCGGGAACAGTCGCGACCTGGCTGCCCGCAACCTACAGCCCCGGCCCAACCATCACGCTCGGGGCGAGCGGAACTACCGCGACGGTGCACAACACCGTGACGTGCGTGCCAGTCCGTCAGGGTTCGCTGACGGTCATCAAGAAGATCGTCAACATCCCGGGCGCCGACATCTCCGGCATTACAATCCCGGTGCAGGCGGTCTGTGGCTCCTACACGTCAGCCTTCCAGCTGAACGCCGCCAATGGCTGGCAGCACACGGTGTCCAACGTCGCGCTCGGCACCTCGTGCTACGTCATCGAAGCGCCAACAGCAGCGCTGCCGCTGCCCGCTAATCCGGGCAAATGCGTGAAGCCGAATTTCCTGCAGTGGTCGCAGACGCCAGTCTTTACTCCGCCGAGCGTTGTCGTGAACGGCGCCGCGTCGGCGATCACCATCACCAACACGTTGAACTGCCTGTCGCAGCCGCCGCCTGTCGGCAAGACCGACCTGAAGCTCGTCAAGACGATTACCGTCGTGGCGCCCGCGGCACCTCCCGCGTCAGGAACGCACTTCGTCGTGGATGTCAGTTGCGGTTCGGCACCGACTGTCCACCGTACGTTCACTTACACGGGCGGCCAGATTCCGAACCAGTATGTGCCTGGCATTCCCAACGGCACGACATGCTCGGTCGTCGAGCAACCGCTCTCGTCCGCGCCGATAGCTAACGGCAAGTGTCCTTCGGGGTATGCCGCATGGGGCCAGGTCAGATACCCGGATCCGGCTAACCCGAACGGCACCGTCCAGAGCGTGGTCATGGGCTACTCGTCCGATACGCTCTACGTGCTCAACACCCTCGCCTGCGAGAAAGCCAGGTTCGGCTCCGTGACCATCAGCAAGCTGGTCACCAACAACACGCATGGCTCACTGCCCAGTTCGTACCCGATGACCGTGTCGTGCAACGGCCAGATCATTACCAGCCCGCATGTCATGGCCGGCACCTCGATCGGCGTGAACAACGTTCCCCTCAACACGTCGTGCCAGGTCGACGAGGACTGGCAGCGTCTTCCGCTGCCCGCGAGCCCGCGAGCCTGCCCGCAGGGGACGGTTCCCGAATGGCAGAAGCCGATCTTCAGCCCGGCACAGCCCTTCGCCGTTGGTCCGCTGCCGGTTCACGTCGTCGTCAAGAACGAGATCGACTGCGTGAAGGCAGAGGCGCCGAGCGGCCAGATAACCATCAAGAAGCAGGTCGAGAACCACACGTCGGCCAACCTTGCCGGCCTGCGGTACCCGATCACGGTGTCCTGCCCGGGCATCCCGGACACGCACCTCGGTCTGGCTGACGGGCAGTCCAGCGTCGCGAACAACGTCGCGCCCAGCGCCGACTGCAAGGTTACGGAGGACACGCAGCACCTGCCCATTCCCGATGCGGGGAAAGCCTGCCCCGACGGCGCGACGGCGCAATGGACCACGACCGTTTCACCGACCGGTTATGTCCACGCCGGCGACGCGGTGACGGTCGACAATGTGCTGGACTGCAGCAAGCCGAAGTTCGGCCGGCTGATCATCAACAAGGAGATTCATTCTTCCACCCCTGGTCTCCTGGCCGCAGTGGCCGGCTTGCACTATCCGGTCACGGTCTCCTGCGCCGGTCAGGCTCCGCAGCCTCTCTCCGTCGTGGCCGGCCAGTCTTTCCCGGTGAACAACCTTCCGCTCGGCATCTCGTGCAACGTCGTCGAGAGCGCCGCTCTGCCTATGCCCCGCAACGTCTGCCCGCCTGGGACGGCACCGCAGTGGCATCGCCCGCTGTACGTTCCGGGGATGCCGGTCTCCATCGGCGCGCTTACGACCGTCACGGTGAAAAACGACATCGAGTGCGAAAAGGTCGAGCCGAAATTCGGCGCGCTCGATCTCATCAAGAGGGTCGTCAACACGACCGGGGCAAATCTCGCGGGCAAGCAATACCCGGTCACCATCGCTTGCGGCGGGTCAGCCAGCACGTCCGTGAACCTGACTGCCGGTGGAGCGCCGCTGGTTGTCCCCAATCTGCCAATCGGTGGCACGTGCACGGTTACCGAGGCCGCACTCCAGCCGCCGCCGAATACCCGCGGGGTTTGCCCCGAGGGCAGTCAGCCGGAGTGGACTCCGGCCGTCGGCTACACCCCCGGCCAAACCGTGGCGATCAACGGGCAGGCGCCGACGACGGTGACGCTCCTCAACACGCTTCAGTGCGTTCCCTCAAACACAGGGGGGAAGAGCACGTTGACGATCAAGAAGGTGGTCAACGACCGCACGAATGGCTACGCGCCCGCGATCTCGTTCCCGGTGCAGGTCACCTGCGGCTCGGCCCAGCCGCTGCCGCTGACCGTTTCCGCCAATGGCACGGCAAGCACCACCGTGCCCGCCGGGATCAACTGCAGCATCAGCGAGGGTCCGCTGCCGCCTCCCTCGATTATACCGGGTGCCTGTCCGGCAATGGCGGGGTGGCAGACGTCGCCGGGATATTCGCCGAGCCACATCGTCAACATACCGTCCTCGGGCTCGGCGCAGGTCCTGATCACCAACACGTTCGGCTGTCTCGCACCGGGGATCGCGCCGAAGCCGATTCCGAAGCCCAACTTAGCCAAGCCGCTCGAGTGCAAGGCGCCGACCATGCCCAACAAGGCCGGTACGGAGTGCGTGTGCGAGGACGGGACTGTTCCGACGGAGAAGGGCTGCAGCGTCGCTCAGCCGGACATCAAGTCGATTCCACTCGACAAGTCTCAGGACAAGATTCCCGACCCTCTGCTTAAGGGAACGGACGAGCCGACGAAGGGCAAGTAACCCTCGTCGGAAGCACCAAGACCGTGCCGAACGGGGATTGCCCGATCGGCACGGCTAGGAACGTGATTTCATATATGCGAAATATCGCCCCCGATTTCAGAGTTCGGGGAAGGTTATTTGTCGTCGTCCGATCCGCCTTTTCAGACACCCGCGTGGATAGGCGTCAGCGCGTCGCCCCTCGCGACGCGTCCGCTAACCCATAACGAGGTTGTCGATCTCGTTATCGTCGGAGCCGGCATTCTCGGGCTGACGACGGCTCTCTCAGCGGCGCGCGCTGGCCTCGCGGTGCGCGTGCTGGAACTCTCGACGCTCGGCCGCGGCGCCTCGTCGTGGAATGGCGGGCAGGTTATTCCCGGTCTGAAGCACGATCCCGACCGGTTGATCGAGCACCTCGGCTCTGCGCGCGGCGGCAGGCTCGCGGCCTTTGCCGGCAGTGCAGCCAACCGCGTTTTCGATCTCATCGACGCCGAGCGCCTCGCCGTGCAGCACGTGCGCAACGGCTGGATCCAGGCGGCGGTCAGTGAAACAGCGCTCGCCGCCGGCCACGCCCGGGCCCGCCAGTGGATCGCACGTGGCGCAGCGGCCGAGCTGCTCGACGCTGCCGCCGTCGCGCGGCTGACGGGGGCACGCGGCTACGTCGGCGGCTGGCTCGACAAGCGCGCCGGGACGATCGACCCGCTGGCCTACGTGCAGGAGCTGGCGCGTGTCGCCACCTCCGCCGGTGTCGCCATAGCCGAGCGCACGCGCGCGCTCAGCCTCGCGAAAACCGAGGGCGGCTGGGCGGTTGCGACGGATGCCGGCTACGAAGTCCGCACCGCCCGTGTGATGGTCGCGACCAACGCTGTCACGGATGGCCTCATCCCCGGTCTCGCCGAGACGCTGGTGCCCCTGCACTCCTTCCAGATCGCAACCGCGCCGCTCGGCGTCGAGCAACTCGCGACGATATTGCCGGGCGAGCAGGCCGTATCGGATTCGCGCCGCATCCTCGTCTACTACCGGCGCGGGCCGGGCGGACGCCTCGTGCTGGGCGGCCGCGGCCGCATGGGGCTGCCGAAGAGCGCCGCGGACTGGCGCCATCTCGAGCGGGCGCTCGTCCGTCTCTTCCCGACGCTCTCCGGCGTGCCGATCGACTATCGCTGGTATGGCCGCGTCGCGATGACCATGGATCACATGCCGCATCTCCACGAGCCTCAGCCCGGCCTGGTGGCGTTTGTCGGCTGCCAGGGACGAGGGGTCGCGCTGATGACCGCGATGGGACTTGAGCTCGGTCCTGCGCTGGCTTCCGGCGATCTCGGCGCTCTGCCCTTTCCGGTATCGCCGCTTCGGCCGATCCCATTCCACGC
>JBEHXS010000069.1:0-12464 GCA_048498575.1 Pseudomonadota bacterium | reverse complement strand
TGCCGCGGCCCCGGCCTCTCCCATAGGGAGAGGCTTCGCCTCTTATGAGCAAAGCGAATTAGAGGCGAAGGGTGAGGGGCTACGCCCTTTCCGGAGAGGCCTCCGCCAGCTCTGTCAGCATCGCCAGCGCCTGCCGCACGGAAGCTATCCGCACCTCCGACCGACCGATATTCCCGAACCGCTTCTCGACGTGCACCACCGCGCCGCCACGCCGCGCCGCCGCGAAATGCACCAGCCCGACCGGCTTGTCGGCCGAGCCGCCGTCAGGCCCCGCGATCCCGGTAATTGCGACGGCAAGATCGGCCGGTGAATTCGCCAGCGCACCGGCCGCCATGGCCCGCGCCACCTCCGCGCTCACCGCGCCAAGCCGCTCGATGAGCGCCGCCGGGACGCCGAGCAGGTCCGTCTTGGCCGCGTTGGAATAGGTCACGAACCCGCGTTCGACCACGGCCGACGAGCCAGCGATCTCCGTGAGCACGCCCGCGACAAGGCCCCCGGTGCAGGATTCCGCTGTCGCGATGGTCAGCCGCCGCGCCGTGCACAGCGCGAGCAGCGCGCGCGCCGCGGGCAGGAGAGGAGCGAGGTCGGTCATGCGGGGAAGGGCAGGCGCACCGTCGCCACGGCATAGGCCGCCGCGCCTTCGCCGCGCCCAATGAAGCCGAGCCCCTCGTTGGTCGTCGCCTTCACTCCGACCCGGTCAACGGCGATGCCGGCGATGGCCGCGATCTTCGCTCGCATCGCTTCGCGATGCGGCGCGACCTTCGGGCCTTCGCCGAGATACGTCACGTCGAGGTGGGCGATGACGCCGCCGCGCGCCCGCACCCGCGCCGCTGCCTCGGCCAGGAACTTCTCCGAGGCCGCGCCCTTCCATTGGGCATCGGACGGCGGAAAGTGCGCACCGATGTCGCCGTCGCCGATCGCGCCGAGCACGGCGTCAGTCAATGCGTGCAGCACCACGTCGGCATCCGAGTGTCCGATGAGGCCGCGCGTGTGCGGAATGCCGACGCCGCCGAGCATGGTCTCGTCGCCGGGGCCGAAAGGGTGCACGTCATAGCCGACGCCGACGCGCACGTCGCCCAGCCGTAGCGCGGCCTCCATGGTCAGCCGCCGGTCGGCCGCCGCGATGTCCGCCGCGGTCGTCAGCTTCACGTTCGCCGGATCGCCGGCCACTGTTTTCACGGCGATGCCTGCCCATTCGGCAACCGCGGCATCGTCGGTGAATTCTTTGCCGGCCGTCGCCGCGCGCTCGTGCGCCGCGCGGATGAGCTCGTAGCGAAATCCCTGCGGCGTCTCCGCCGCGAAGAGTCCGTCGCGCGGGACGGTCGCCGTCACGGTCCCATCGGTCACCGTCTTCAGCGTGCTCGCCACCGGCAGCACCGGCACGACCGCGTCCGCCGTGTCGAGAGCGTGGGTGACCCGCGCGATCAAATCTCTCCCGGCGAAGGGTCGCGCCGCGTCGTGGATCAGCACCCTGTCCGGTCTGCTGTCCGCGAGCGCCGCAAGCCCGTTCCGTACCGACGCCTGGCGCGTTGCGCCGCCCGTGATTGGAGGCAACAGACGCGCGTCGCGCGGCGCGATCTTTTCGTACTGTCCGGCGTCGTCCGGCCCGATGACCGGAACGAGCAAATCCGCCAAGCCGGAATCCAGGAAAGTTTCGATGCTGCGGCGCAGCACGGCCTGCCCACCAACCACCTGATATTGCTTCGGAATTTCGGCTGAACCGGCGCGCGATCCGCGGCCGGCAGCAACGATAATGGCGGCCGTGCGCATGAATCCAACGCTAGCACACGCCTGCCCATTTCGCACTTGCTCAGTCCGCCGGATTGACTAATCTATGGGCAGTAGTGGGTCTGCCTATTCGGTATGCAGTTGAAGCCAGAACTAGTCTCAAGTCTCAGTAAACCGCTGGATATCGGCGGGGTCGTGGTGGCGAACCGCGTCTTCCTCGCACCGATGTCAGGCGTGTCCGACGCGCCGTTCCGCGCGCTTGCGTCGGACTATGGCGCCGGCATGGTCGTTTCCGAGATGGTCGCGGGCGAGATGCTGGTCCGCGGCGATCACGAAGCGGCGGCGCGCGCTGTCCGGGCCGGCTCCGGCCCTCATGTTGTGCAGCTCGCCGGCCGCGAAGCCCGCTGGATGGGCGAAGCGACAAAGGCCGCGGCGGACAGCGGGGCGGACATCATCGATATCAACATGGGCTGTCCGGCCAAGAAGGTCACGGGCGGCTACTCCGGCTCGGCGCTGATGCGCGACCTCGATCACGCGCTGACGCTGATCGCGGCGACGGTCGCCGCCACGGAACGCCCGGTTTCCCTGAAGATGCGGCTGGGCTGGGACGATGACAACCGCAATGCGCCGGAACTCGCGCGCCGCGCCGAAGCCGCCGGCGTGCGCATGGTCACGGTCCACGGCCGCACCCGCTGCCAGTTCTACACCGGCAGGGCGGACTGGGCGGCTATTCGGAAGGTGAAGGAAGCCGTCTCGATTCCGGTCATCGCCAACGGCGATGTCGCCTGTCCGGACGATCTTGCCTCTATCCTGCTGCTGTCCGGAGCGGACGGCGTCATGGTCGGCCGCGGCGCCTACGGCAAGCCGTGGGCGCCCGGGCACCTCGCCAAATTCGCCGCCACCGGCGCCATGCCGGCCGCGCCCTCCGGCGCCGAGCTCCATGCCGTCATCGTCCGTCACTATGAGGCGCTGCTCGCCCACTACGGCGACCGCGTCGCGGTGAGGGCCGCGCGCAAGCATCTCGGCTGGTACCTGCCCGAAATCGCGCCGGCGCTCCGCACCGCGATGCTGACCGCCGACGAGCCGCGCACCGTGCTGGCGCTGCTCGCCGAGGCGTTCGCGGGCGAGGGCCGCGAGGCCGCTGCATGAGCATCGACGCCTCCGTCATCGAACGCAGCCGCTCCGCGAGCGCGGTGCTCGATGCGCTGCCGCACCCGGTGATGCTCATCGACGAGGTTGGCGGCATTCTCGATGCCAACACCGCCGCACAGAACTTCTTCCAGGCCTCGATCACCGTGCTCCGCCGCCATCCGGTCGCCTACTTCGTGCCGTTCGGCAGTCCGCTGCTCGAGCTGATCGATCAGGTCCGCCAGCGCGGCGCGCCGGTCAGCGAATACCGCGTCGATGTCGGCACGCCACGGAACGGCGGCGAGCATATCGTCGATATCTACGCCACGCCCAGCCTCGATCATTCCGAGAACGTCGTCGTCGTCCTGCAGGAACGCTCGATGGCCGACAAGATCGACCGCCAGCTCATGCACCGCGGCGCCGCCCGCAGCGTCAGCGGGCTGGCCTCGATGCTCGCCCACGAGATCAAGAATCCGCTATCGGGGATCAGCGGCGCGGCGCAGTTGCTCGAAGCCTCGGTCAACGACGAAGACCGCGTGCTGACCCAGCTGATCCGCGACGAAGCCGACCGCATCGTCAAGCTGGTCGATCGCATGGAGGTGTTCTCCGATGAGCGCCCGATCGAGCGCGAGCCGGTGAACATCCACGTCGTGCTGGATCATGTGCGCCGCCTGGCGCGGTCGGGTTTCGCCCGCAACCTCAGCATCCGCGACGAGTACGATCCCTCGCTGCCGCTGGTGCTCGCGAACCGCGACCAACTCGTCCAGGTCTTCCTCAATCTCGTGAAGAACGCTGCCGAGGCCGTCGGCGACACGCCCGGCGGCGAGATCGTGCTGACGACCGCCTACAAGCCCGGCTTCCGGCTTTCCGTTCCCGGCAATCCCTCGAAGGTCACGCTGCCGCTCGAATTCTGCGTGCGCGACAACGGCGCCGGCGTTCCCGAGGAGCTGATCCCGCACCTGTTCGAGCCGTTCGTCACCACCAAGGCGAATGGCACCGGCCTCGGTCTCGCTCTCGTCGCCAAGATCATCCGCGACCACGGCGGCGTCATCGAGTGCGAGTCCCAGCCCAACCGAACCACGTTCCGTGTGCTGATGCCCGCGCATTCGGGTCCGGCCGCCGACAGCAAGGAAATGTGAGATGCCGCTCGGCAATATTCTTGTCGCAGACGATGACGCCGCAATCCGCACGGTGCTCAACCAGGCGCTGTCGCGCGCCGGCTATTCCGTGCGCCTGACCTCGAGCGCCGGAACGCTGTGGCGCTGGGCGAGCGAAGGCGACGGCGATCTCATCATTACCGACGTGGTGATGCCGGACGAGAACGCCTTCGACCTCCTGCCGCGCATCAAGCGGCTGCGGCCGGAGCTGCCGATCATCGTCATGAGCGCCCAGAACACGTTCATGACCGCGATCCGCGCCTCCGAGCGCGGTGCCTACGAATACCTGCCGAAGCCCTTCGACCTGAAGGAGCTGATCGCGATCGTCGGCCGCGCCCTGTCGGAGCCAAAGGGCAAGCGGCCGGAGCGGCCGGCCGAGGACCCGGCGGATACGATCCCGCTGGTCGGCCGCTCGCCCGCCATGCAGGACATCTACCGCGTGCTGGCGAGGCTGATGCAGACCGACCTCACGGTCATGATCTCGGGCGAGTCCGGCACCGGCAAGGAGCTGGTCGCCCGCGCGCTTCATGACTACGGCAAGCGCCACAACGGCCCGTTCGTCGCGATCAACATGGCCGCGATCCCGCGCGATCTCATCGAGGCCGAGCTTTTCGGCCACGAGAAGGGCGCCTTCACCGGCGCTGCGGCGCGCAGTGCCGGCCGCTTCGAGCAGGCCGACGGCGGCACGCTGTTCCTCGACGAGATCGGCGACATGCCGATGGAGGCGCAGACGCGCCTGCTCCGCGTCCTCCAGCAGGGCGAGTACACCACCGTCGGCGGCCGCACGCCGATCAAGACCGACGTGCGCATCATCGCCGCGACCAACAAGGACCTGCGCATCCTCATCAACCAGGGCCAGTTCCGCGAGGATCTGTTCTTCCGGCTGAACGTCGTTCCGATCCGCCTGCCGCCGCTCCGCGAGCGTAGCGAGGACGTGCCCGATCTCGTCCGCCACTTCTTCTCGCTGGTCGAGCGCGAAGGGTTGCCGGTGAAACACGTCGAGGCCGCCGCCATGGAGCGGCTGAAACGATACCGCTGGCCGGGGAACGTGCGCGAACTCGAGAATCTCGTGCGGCGGCTGGCAGCCCTCTACCCGCAGGAAACGATCGCCGAGAACATCATCGAGGCGGAGCTCGACCAGCCGAGCGTTGCCGCCGCGAGCGAGGACGCGCCGGACGAGACGCTCTCCGGCTCCGTCGAGCGCCACCTCACCACTTACTTCCGTGGCTTCGGCGAGAACCTGCCGCCGCCGGGGCTCTACCATCGCATCCTGCGCGACGTGGAGAGCCCGCTGATCGGCGTGGCGCTCGCGGCCACTCACGGCAACCAGATCAAGGCCGCCGAGCTGCTCGGCGTCAACCGCAACACGCTCAGGAAGAAGATCCGCGAGCTGGATATCCAGGTGATCCGCGGCGCGCGGTAAGCGCGGTCTGCGAAAAGGCACGCCGCCTGTAACCCTCCCCTTGAGGGAGAGTCAAAACTGCGAAGCAGTTTTGGGAAGGGGTGACCGAAGGTCCAGAACAAGACACGCCCCTCCCGAAATCGCTGACGCGATTTCGACCTCCCTGTGGGGGGGAGGTTAGAGGGCGCCGCTAAACCACCTCGCCGTGGAGGTCGTATTCGTCGGCGCCGGTGATACGGGCCGTTACGATCTCGCCCATCCGGATGGGCAGCCGTGACGTCAGGTGCACCGCCCCGTCGATTTCCGGCGCGTCCCACACCGAGCGGCCCTTGGCCGTCCGTCCGGCGCTTTCGTCGACGATCACCTTCACGCGGCAGCCGATCTTCTTCGCCTGGACGCGCGCGCTGATCTTCTGCTGCGCCTGCATCAGCCGGTGCCAGCGCTCGTCCTTCACCTCGGCGGGCACCTGATCGGGGAGAGCGTTGGCGGGGGCGCCGGCGACCGGCTCGTAACGGAAGCAGCCGACGCGCTCGAGCCTTGCTTCCTCGAGCCACGCCAGGAGCTCCTCGAATTCGGCTTCCGTCTCGCCGGGGAAGCCGACGATGAACGTCGAGCGGATGGCGAGATCCGGCACCGACTCGCGCCAGGCGTGGATGCGCGCAATCGTCTTTTCCTGCGCCGCCGGGCGCTTCATTGCCCTGAGGATGCGCGGGCTGGCGTGCTGGAAGGGAATGTCGAGGTAGGGCAGCACCTTGCCATCCGCCATCAGCGGGATGACCTCGTCGACGTGCGGGTAGGGATAGACGTAGTGGAGGCGCACCCAGGCACCGAGCGAGCCGAGCTCGGCGGCGAGATCGTAGAACCGGGCACGCACCTCACGATCGTGGAACTTCGACGTCGCGTATTTCACGTCGACACCGTAGGCGCTGGTGTCCTGCGAGATGACCAGGAGCTCCCTGACGCCGGCCTTCACCAGCCGCTCCGCCTCGCGCAGCACGTCGGCGGCCGGCCGCGAGACCAGATCGCCACGCAGCTTCGGGATGATGCAGAACGAGCAGCGGTGATTGCAGCCCTCGGAAATCTTGAGATAGGCGTAATGGCGCGGCGTCAGCTTGATGCCCTGCGGCGGCACCAGGTCGACGAACGGATCGTGCGCCGGCGGCACGGCCTTGTGCACGGCCGCGACCACGCTTTCGTATTGCTGCGGCCCGGTGATCGCCAGCACATCGGGAAACCGGTCGCTGATCTGCGCCGGCTCCGCGCCCATGCAGCCGGTCACGATCACCCGGCCGTTTTCCTTCATCGCAATGCCGATCGCTTCCAGCGATTCCGCCTTGGCCGAATCCAGGAAGCCGCAGGTGTTGACGACGACGACGTCGGCGCCGTCGTGCTTGCGCGCGACCTCGTAGCCCTCCGAACGCAGGTGCGTGAGGATGCGTTCGGAGTCGACCAGCGCTTTCGGGCAGCCGAGGCTGACGAAAGAAATGACGGGCGTGGGCTTGCTCAAAGGCGGCTGGCTCGCGGGCTGGAGGCGCGCCTATGTGGCGGTGCGGCGATTCCTTGTCAACCGCGACCGTGCCGGGCTACAGAGAACGGGCCCGCCGCCAGCCCGCGCCGCTTCCCGAAAACGGCGAAACGCCAAGGAAAACAGGACGATGGAGTTCAAACCCCTGAACGAGGTGCGCTGTGAGACGGGCGAGGGGCCGACCTGGGACGATCGCGGGCAGGCGCTTTTCCAGGTCGATATCCCGGCGCGCACCGTCTATCGCTTCGATGAAGCCAGCGGCGCCGTGCAGAAATGGGTGTTTCCGAGCGAGGTCGGCTCGATCGGCCTCGCCGAGAGCGGGCGCCTGGTCGTGGCGGTGCGCCACGCCGTCGGGTTGTTCGATACCGTCAACAGCAGCTGGACTCAGCTCGCCGAGATCGAGCCGGAGCGGGTGCGCACGACGCGCACCAACGACGGCAAGGTCGGGCCGGATGGCGCCTTCTGGGTCGGCACCATGGACGACCGCGACGACATCCCCGCCAAGGAGCCGATCGCCTCGCTCTACCGCGTGACGGCGGACGGCAAGGTCGAGAAGAAAATCGACGGCGGCATCATCATCTCGAACGGGCTCGCCTGGTCGCCGGACGGCAAGAGCATGTTTCACACCGACGCCCGCGCCGGCTGGATCGACCGCTGGGCCTTCGACCCGGCGACGGGCAACATCGGCAAGCGCACGCGCATCGCCACCATGGACAACGAGTCCGGGCGGCCGGACGGCGGCGCCACCGACGCCGACGGCAACTACTGGAGCGCCGGCGTCTCGGCGCACTGCCTCAACAAGTTCGCGCCGGACGGCAAGCTGCTGAACAAGATCGAGGTGCCGGTCGCGGCGCCGACGATGCCGTGCTTCGGCGGGCGGGATCTGCGCACCCTCTACGTCACCAGCCTGCGCACGGGGCGCGCGCCGGAGGCGCTGGCGCGCTATCCGCTGACGGGCGTTACGGTGTTCGGGCCGGCACCGGTGGGAGGCGCGCCAGTCCATCGCTTCCGCGACCGGTAGGGTCGCCGGGGCGCGCTGCGCCTTTCGGCCAGGCGGTGCGCTCTAGCCGAGGCCGGAGGAGGCGCGACCGCGGCTTGCCAGGGCGTCGATGGTGACGGCGACCACCAGCACGATGCCGGTCACGACGTAGCGCGCCGCGGCTGACAGGCCGAGCAGGCCCATGCCGTTGTCGATCGAGGCGATGACCAGGCCGCCGAGGATGGCGCTGATCGCCTTGCCGCGGCCGCCGAACAGGCTGGTGCCGCCGATGACCGCCGCGGCGATGCAGTAGAGCGCGAGCTGGCCGCCGTCGAGGTTGGTCGAAACCGAGCGCAGGCGCGAGGCATAGATGAGGCCGGCTACCCCGCCCATGAAGCCGGTGAGGGTGAAGCACGCGATGCGCACGCGCTTGACGCTGATGCCGGCGCGGCGCGCCGCTTCCGAGTTGCCGCCGATGGCATAGACGTAGATGCCGAAGCGCGTCCGTTGCAGCAGGATCGTCCACAGCTCGGCGAAGAAAAATACGATCAGCAGCACCCACGGCACGCCCTGGATCGGCGCGATGCGACCGCGGTTGATGTTGCAGAGCGCCACCACGACGACGCCGGCGATGATGACGCCGAGCACCTTCAGCACGAGCACGCTGGTCGGCTCTAGCGCGTGCTTGCGGCGGCGCGCGGTGCGGATCATGTCGCCGACGATCAGCAGCGTGATGACCGCGCCGACGATCCAGCTCACGGTCGGCGAGAGCAGGCCGTTGGCGAGGTTGTTGACGATGTCGTTGTTGATCGGAACCGTGCCGCCGTTGCCGAGGATGATCAGCATGACGCCGTTCCAGGCGAGGAGGCCGGCGAGCGTCACGATAAACGAGGGCAAGCCGATGCCGGTGATGACGATGCCGTTGAACAGGCCGATCGCCGCGCCGGCGAGCAGGCCGGCCGGTATGCCGATCCACCACGGGTAGGCGCCGTTGCCGAACACCATGAGCGCGGTGACGACGCCGGCGACGCCGCCGATGAAGCCGATCGACAGGTCGATTTCGCCGAGCAGCAGGACGAAGATGATGCCGAGCGCGAACAGCATGTAGACCGAGCCCTGAACCATCAGGTTCACGAGGTTGCCCGGCGTCAGGAAGTTCGAGTTCAGCGTCTGGAAGATGATGGCGAGCAGGATCAGGCCCGCGATGACCGGCATGGCGCCGGTATCGCCGGCGCGCAGCCGGCTGATCCAGTTGCTGAAGAATTCTCCGAGCGTGCTCGAGTCGGCAGTTGCCGCGTTCGCCGGTACTGCGGGGGAGCGCCCCGGGACCTGCGGCTCGTGTGTCGCGTCGGCCATGCGTTTCGTCTTCCCTAAACGGCAGCGACGGTGGCAGCGGCGGGCGCTGCCGACGCTCCGGGAAAGCGCGTCCCGGAGCGGCCGGTGGTGATGAGCTCAACCAGCTCCTGGCTGGACACGTCGCTCTTCTTCGGCTGCGCCACGAGCACACCGAGGCGCAGCACGGCGATGCTGTCGGCAACCTTCAGCACGTCTTCGAGATTGTGCGAGATGATCAGCACGCCGAGGCCGCGGTCGGCGAGCCGGCGCACCAGCGCCAGGACCTGCGCGGTCTGCGCGACGCCGAGCGCCGCCGTCGGCTCGTCGAGCACCACGAGCTTGGAGTTCCACATCACCGCCTTGGCGACGGCCACCGATTGCAGCTGGCCGCCCGAAAGGCTGGATACCTGCTGGCGAATGGATTTGATGGTCGTGACGTTGAGGCCGGCCAGCGTCTCGCGCGCCGCATCCTCCATCGACTCGTCGTCGAGAAATGCGCCACGCGTACGCTCGCGGCCGAGGAACATGTTCTGGACGATGTCCAGATTGCTGCACAGCGCGAGGTCCTGATACACGAACTCGATGCCAAGCGCTGCCGCGGCCTTCGGGTTGTGGATCGAAACCGGCTTGCCGTCCCAGATGATGGAGCCGCCGTCGGCCTGGATGATTCCGGCCAGGCACTTGATCAGGGTGGTCTTGCCGGCGCCGTTGTCGCCGACCAGCGCCGTCACTTCGCCTGATCGCACCGACATATTCACACCGCGCAGAACCTCTACGGCTGCGAAGTGCTTCTTGATGTCGCGAAATTCCAAAAGAGCTGTATCGGCCATCCCGTCCCCGAGCCGTCGCCCACCTAACAAGTCGCCCGGCTTGTTGAAAGCCGGGCGACTCTTGTCGCGTTTAATACGTGAGAAGTCTTACTTGATGCCGGCCGTTGCACAAGCCGCGGCGAAGTCGCCGGAGCAGAGCTGGGCCTGATCAATGAACTTGTCGGCGATAACCGTCGAAGCGATGTTCGAGGCGTTGACCGACAGCGGGGTCAGCAGGAGCGACGGAGTCTTGTGGCTCGTTGCGTCGACCTCACCGTTCAGCAGGCTCGCGTCCGGCGTCTGGCCGGCGCGGGCGTAGAGGGCGAGCGTTGCCGCCGCCGCGACTTCTTCGTAGATCGGCTTGTAGACCGTCATGTACTGGTAGCCGGCGAGGATGTTCTGCACGCCCTGGAGCGTGGCGTCCTGTCCGGTCACCGGCACGGTCTTCGGCGGGACCTTGTTGTTCTTCAGGATCGAGATCGCCGACTGGCCGAGGCCGTCGTTAGCCGCGAGCACCGCGTTGATCTCCGGGTGGGCCTGGTAGGCCTGCTCGAAGAGCGTGGCGCCCTTCTGGTTGTCCCAACCGTCGACGCGGATGCGATCGACCTTGGTCGCCGAGCCCGCCGAGTACAGCGGATCGAGAACCGAGTCATAGCCCTGCTCGAAGAGCGTGGCGTTGTTGTCCGTCGGGGAGCCGCCGAGCTCGAAGATCTGCGGCTTCTGAACGTTCCAGTCCTTGATGGCGTCCACAAGGCCCTGGCCCTGCAGCTTGCCAACACCGACGTTGTCGAACGACACGTAGTAAGCGGCGTCGCCGTTCAGCGTCAGGCGGTCGTAGTCGATCGAGACCAGGCCCTGGCTCTTGGCGTTGGCTTCGATGGCCGCGCCCGAACCGGAGTCGAGGTTGACGAGCAGGAGCACGGTGGCGCCCTGCGTGATCGCCTGTTCGGCCTGGGTCTGCTGGGTCTGGGCCGAGCCCTGTGCGTTGACGACGATGAGGTCGTCGGCGCTCAGGCCTGCCAGCGCAAAGGCGGCCTTGAAGCCGGGACCGTCATTGGTTTCCCAACGAGCGCTCGACTGGGTGTCGGGAAGCAGTACGGCGATCTTGCCCTTGCCGGCCGCGGCAACGTCCTTCAGTGCGGCGAGCTTGGCGAAAATCGCGTCCTGGCCGCCACCGGCGGCGAGGTCAGCAGCGCTGAGCCCGGCGGCCATCGCCATCGGGCTTGCGGCCATTGCCAGAGCGGCACCGGCCAGCGTCGTAAGAAGCAATTTCTTCACGGGTTTCTCTCCCTTTAGTTTCACGTGTCTTTGAAGCGCGTGAAAAGCCGGGGAGAACCTGAGGTTCGCCCGGCGCGCTCCGCATTTTACCGGATCAGGGGATGGCACGAACCTCCCATGTCCGCACGCCATCCTTGTAGTGCCCCGGCCTGAGGTACGTCAATCAGCCGAGTGTGGTGTGCTTGTCAGGGCCGTAACACCATCGCCCTGTGCGGCGCAAGAACGAAAGGCGCCAGGAAGCCCGGAATGTTGCCGAAAGGCAGGATTTCCGGCTTGAGGTGAATGCCTAACACCTCGGCCATGAAGGCCCGGCGCTCTGCTATGCGCCGCCATGCCGCGGGGTATTTTTCCTCAATTTCGCGTCGGCCGGCCGCGTCAAGAATGGCAATCCCGTCTTCCATGTTTGACGTGAAGTACGCCGATCCGGTTGCAGGAATGATGTCCATCTGGACCGCCTGCCCGGAGACGAGCCGTTCGGTGCTGCCCGGGTAGATCGGCGTATTCGGCCACTCGTCCAGGTGGATGATGTGCCCGGCCGGAAGGAAGAGCCCGAAGAACGGGTCGCCGATCCGGCGCCGCACGACCGCGTCGAGCTCGCCGCCCGTAACCCCGATGCCGATCGTCTGATACCAATCGGCGACGGCAAGGAAATACGGCGCGACCAGCTTCTCGATGTAGTCGCGGATGCCGGCGGGCAGTTCCGCCGCATCCTCCACCAGCCAGCCGGCGCGACAGTTCAGCGCGCCCCACACGCCATAGGCGGTAGTGAAGGCATCGCCGCGTTCGATGATGCGGTTCCCGGGACTGCCGAGGCCGAACCAGGCGCGCGGCCCAGCCGAGAGCATCGGATGGCAGTTGAGGGGGAGGCCGATCGGCTGAAGCAGCTTCGCGGCATCGAACTCGCGCATCCCCGGGCGCACGCCGGAGACGACGTTCTTCACTGCCGTCGAGGCATGGCTCGCCGCAAACTCGAACGCTGCGAGTTGGTCGATGTCGTTGACCGCGCGCATGCCCGTGGTCGGATGCATCAGGAGCGCGTTGGCGTTGGTGACGCGGCCACTCGCGCCCGCGATCACTCGGATCGTATCGACGATGAACGACGGCGCCTCGGACCACAGCTCCG
>JBEHXS010000068.1:0-12481 GCA_048498575.1 Pseudomonadota bacterium | reverse complement strand
GTGCCCACCGGCTTCGCGATCGCGCTGCCCGAAGGCTACGAGGGCCAGGTGCGGCCGCGCTCCGGTCTGGCGGTGGCGCACGGCGTCACCGTGCTGAACGCGCCGGGCACGATCGACGCCGATTACCGCGGCGAGATCAAGGTGCCGCTGATCAACCTGGGCGCCGAGCCCTTCACGGTGACGCGCGGCATGCGCATCGCCCAGCTTGTCGTCGCGCCGGTGGTTGCGGTGACGCTGGTCGAGGTCGCCGCCCTCGATGAAACCGGCCGCGGCGGCGGCGGTTTCGGTTCCACGGGCACTTTGGGGTAAGCTGCCCGCGGCAAGGGGCCTGCTCGGGAGGGGACAGTGGCGACATCGCCGGCAGAGACGAAGAAGCCCGGCCGGGGCCGCATCTACGATTCGATCAGCGAGACCATCGGCGACACGCCGCTCGTCCGCCTCGACCGCATAGCCGCGATGAAGGACGTGCGCGCCCACCTTCTCGCCAAGCTCGAGTTCTTCAATCCGATCGCCAGCGTCAAGGACCGCATCGGCGTCGCCATGATCGACGCGCTGGAGGCGAAGGGCAGGATCAAGCCGGGCATCAACACGCTGGTCGAGTCGACCTCGGGCAACACCGGAATTGCGCTCGCCTTCGTCGCCGCCGAGCGCGGCTACCGGCTGATCCTGGTGATGCCCGAAACCATGTCGATCGAGCGCCGCAAGATGCTGAAGCTGCTCGGCGCCGAGCTGGTGTTGACGGAAGGGTCGAAGGGCATGAAGGGCGCGATCGCCCGCGCCGAGGAGATCGTGCGCGAGACTCCGGGCGCCGTCGTTCCCGGCCAGTTCGTCAACCCGGCCAACCCGGAGATTCACCGCCGGACGACCGCCGAGGAAATCTGGAACGACACCAACGGCACCGTCGACGTCTTTATTGCCGGCGTCGGCACCGGCGGCACCATTACCGGCGTCGGCCAGGTGCTCAAGCAGCGCAAGCCGGACGTTAGGGTAATCGCGGTCGAGCCGGCGGAGAGCCCGGTGCTGTCCGGCGGCAATCCGGGCCCGCACAAGATCCAGGGCATCGGCGCCGGCTTCGTTCCGCAGATACTCGACACCAAGGTCTACGACGAGGTGTTCAAGGTTCCGACCGACGACGCCTTCGCCTATGCGCGCCTCTGCGCCCGCGTCGAGGGGATACCGGTCGGCATCTCGTCGGGCGCGGCGATCGCGGCGGCGGTCGGCGTCGGCAGCCGCGATGGCATGGCCGGCAAGAACATCGTGCTGATCATTCCCTCGTTCGCCGAACGCTATCTTTCGACGGCGCTCTTCGACGGGCTGGAATAGCCTGACGGCAGCAGCGTTGCGTCCGCGTTCGGGGTCCACCAAACGGGAGGTACGTGCATATGGAAACGGCAATCGTTGACATCAGTTGGCTCGCGGTGATCGTCGCCGCGGTGGTCAAGTTCCTGATCGGCTGGGGCTGGTACTCGCCGGCGCTGTTCGGCAAGCAGTGGCAGGACCTGAACAAGATGACCGCCGCCGACGTGCAGGCGGGCATGGTGCCGGCACTCATCGCTGAGGCAATCGGCGATCTGATCATGGCGTATATCCTCGCCCGCTTCGTCGGCCACTACGGCTTTGGCTTCGGCATCGGCATCCTGGTCGGCTTCATGGCGTGGCTGGGCTTCGTCGCCACCGTCCTCGCCAACCAGATCTTCTACGAGCGCAAGCCTCAGCAACTGGTCATCATCAACGGCGGCTACATTCTGGTATCGCTGGTCATCATGGGCGCCATCGTCGGTGTCTGGCACTGACCTAGCGGGCAGGGTGAGGAGAGGGCGGCATGAGTTTCAAGTTCACCGTGTCCGGTGTCGTTCCCGCGACCCCGCTGGCGGTCTATGACGCCTGGCTGAACTCGAAGGCGCACGGCGCCATGACCGGAACGAAGGCCAGGGCCTCGAGCAAGGTTGGCGGCAAGTGGTCGGCGTCCGACGACTATTGCTTCGGCGTCAACCTCGAGCTCGTGCCGGGCAGGAAGATCGTCCAGTCGTGGCGCTCGACCGACTTTGCCGACGGCGACGCCGATTCCCGCATCAGCCTCAGCCTGACGCCAGTCGCGGGCGGGACGAAGCTGACGCTACTCCATTCCGCCATCCCCGATAGCCAGGCGAACACTGGCTACAAGGAAGGCTGGGCGGACTACTACTTCGCGCCGATGAGGCAGTACTTCGCGGCGCTGTCGGCGAAGCCGAAGGCGCAAGCGAGCGGACGGCGGAAGCCGAAGAAGGCGGCGACCCGGAAGAAGAAATAGCCCGCGCTACTTCACCTCGTCCGTCCACACCTTGAAGCCGGCAAGCGTCGTCATCCCGAATGAATTGGAGATGGCGACGTCGGAAGCGTCGCGTCCGGTCGCCATCAGGATGCGGCCGATGCGCGGGTGGTTATGGCGGGCGTCGAAGGTGTACCAGCGGCCGTCGAGATAAGCCTCGAACCACGCCGAGAAATCCATCGGCGCCGGGTCCGCCGGCACGCCGATGTCGCCGAGGTAGCCGGTGACGTAGCGCGCCGGGATGTTCATGCAGCGGCAGAAGGTGACGGCGAGGTGGGCGAAGTCGCGGCACACCCCGCCGCGCTCGATGTGGACGTCGGAAGCCGACTTGGTCGGCCGCGCCAGCTCGTAGCCGAACTTCACATGCTCGTGGACGTAGTCGCAGATCGCCTGCACGCGCGCCCAGCCGGGCGGCGTGCGGCCGAACAGGTTCCACGCCGTGTCGCTGAGCTTGTCGGTTTCGCAGTAGCGGCTGCCGAGCAGGTAGACGAGCACCTCCGACGGCAGGTCGGGAATGGGAAGCTCGCGGGCATCCGGCACGATCGGATCGGGCAAGCCGCTATCGTTGATGATGGTGTCGGTGAAGAAGTGCGTGAGCCCCTGCGGCATCACCGCGCGCGAGCAGATGTTGCCGAAGCCGTCGCGATACTCGCGGATCGACAGGGGCGGGTTGGACTGGAGCGTGTCGGGGGCGTCGAGATCGGAAACGCGGGAAGGATGAACGCGGAGGCTGAGCAGAATGGGAGTCGGCTGGGTGCACTCGTAGGCGATGTCGAAGCCGATGCGTATTTTCATATATGTCCCGGACGCCAATGCTGCCGCCCCTTCCCGCAGTGATGCAAGAGAAGCGCCAACGCCTCGTCAACCACGGGCTGGCGCGTTAGGTTCCCGCCATCATGGAGCTAACGCCTGCCGAGATCGAGCGCTACGCGCGCCATATTGTGCTCGCCGGCGTCGGCGGACCCGGCCAGCACAGGCTGAAGATGGCGCGGGTGCTGGTGGTTGGTGCCGGCGGGCTGGGCTCGCCGGTCATCCAGTACCTGGCGGCGGCCGGCGTCGGCACGATCGGCATCGTCGACGACGACAGCATCTCGCTCTCCAACCTCCAGCGCCAGGTGATCCACGACACGGCGTCGGTCGGCGCCGCCAAGGTGGCGAGCGCCGCCGCGGCAGTGGCGCGCCTCAATCCGCATGTCGATGTCGAGCTTCATGCCCTGCGGCTGGACGAGAGCAATGCGGCGCCGCTGGTCGCGCGCTACGACATTGTCGCGGATTGCTCCGACAGCTTCGCCACGCGCTATGCGGTGTCGGATGCCTGCCACCACGCTGCGAAGCCGCTGGTGACGGCGGCGGTCGGCCAGTTCGACGGCTCGCTCACGACGGTGAAGTCGTATGCCGTGGCGGCGGATGGCACGCCCAACCCGACGTACCGGTGCCTGTTTCCCGATGCGCCGCCGGATGGGCTGCTGCCGACATGCGCCGAGGCCGGCATTCTCGGCGCGCTCGTCGGCGTGGTCGGTGCGCTGCAGGCGAACGAGGTGCTGAAGGAGATCGTGGGCTACGGCGAAAGTCTGGTCGGACGGCTCGTCCTTTTCGATGCGCGCGACACGCGCTTCGAGACGATCACCTACAAATGGGATCCCGCCAATCCGCTGAACGGTACGGCGGCCCGGCGGGATCCATGGGGCTAGGCCCGGCAATAGGCGACGTGCGGCTCAATGGGGCAGCCCGAGGTTGCCGAGAATCGCGAGGACAAAGGCGAAGACGCCGATTCCGGCCAATGAGGCCAGCGCACGCCCGGCTTCCGAGCGCTCCTTCTCGTGCGTCGCGAGATAGTCATCCTCGCCGTCGGGGTCGTGCATGGTCCGCATGACGTAGGCGGTCAGCATGAAGTTCTGCATGGCGGGTCTCCAAGTGATTGAATCGGTTCAATAAATGGTCATGAATGAATCGATTCAAGCTGAAAAATACATATGGAATGTCCGTCAGTCAAGGCTTGTATCGATAAAATATGCTGTTGAAGCGCTTCATTCGCGATGATAGATACCAAGCATGGCAAAAGGCGCCAAACTGGCCGACGTGGCACAGGCCGCCGGGGTTTCGCAGGGCACCGCCTCCAACGCCTTCAACCGGCCAGGGCTGGTCCGGCCGGAAGTGCGTGCCCGCATCGAAGCAGCGGCAAAGAAGCTGGGCTACGCGGGGCCCGACCCGAAAGGCCGCCTGCTCCGCGGCGGCAAGGTCAACGCGATCGGCGTCGTGGTCAGCGAGCGGCTGACCGATTTTTTCGACGACCCTTACAACCGCGCATTCATGTCCGGCATCACCCAGGTCTGCGACGAGCGCGGTGCCGGCGTCTCGCTCATCTCGGCCGCGGATGCGCGCGGCGTCGACTGGGGGATCGAGAGCGCCGTCGTCGATGGCTTCGTCCTCCAGTGCGTCGAGGACGGCAGCCGTCTCATCGACCTCGCCCGCCGGCGCCGCCTGCCGTTCGTGGCGATCGACATGGACGCCGGGCCGGAGATGAGCACGATCGAGATCGATCACCGGCAAGGAGCGCGGCTCGCGGCCGAGCACCTGATCGGCCTCGGCCACACGCGCTTTGGCATCGTCGCGCTCGAGCTGATCTACGACAATCGCACCGGGCTCGTCTCCCGCGAGCGCCGCCTGGCGACCGAAGAGGGCGTCACGCGCGAGCGCTTCCTCGGCTACGAGGACGCCTTCCGCGCCGCCGGCCTCTCGATCGACGCCATGACGGTGGCGGAAGCCACCAACGACACCGAAACCGGCCGCGCCGTCGCCGCCGAAATGTTCGATGCTTCGTCGGACCTCACCGCGGTGCTCGCGATGTCGGACGTGCTGGCGCTGGCTGTGGCAGGCGTGGCGCGCGAGCGCGGCCGCCGCATTCCGCAGGACGTGTCCATTGTCGGCTTCGACGACGTGCCGGACGCGGCAAATGCCCAGCCGCCGCTGACCACGGTACACCAGCCGATCGTCGAGAAAGGGCGCCGGGCCGCCTACCTCATCTTCGATCGTGGCGCCCCGCGGAAGGAGCTCTTGCCGGTCGAGCTCGTCGTGCGCGGCTCGACCGCGCCGCCACCCTCCCGTTGAGCAAGCCTTAACCCTCGCCGTTCGATAGTCGCCGCTTCCGGGGCGTGGGTAGCGTTGCGAGTATCGGGGAGTGGGCGTATGCGCGATGGCGCAGGGGCCGGCCTGGGTTGGCTGGGCAAGACTCTGGCGGGTGCGGTTCTGTTCGGCGTTCTGGCGGTCGGCCTGGCGCTAGTCGTGCGCGGCGAACGCGCCGCGGCATCGGCCTCCGACGAAGCCGCAGTCCAGCCCGGCACCACAATCGGCAAGAGCGGCCTGCAGCTGCCCCGCTTCGTCAGCCTGAAGACGTCGGGCAAGGTCAACGTCCGCGTCGGTCCGGGCGAAGGCTACAACGTCGCCTGGACGTTTGTGCGTCCGGCGCTGCCGGTCGAGGTCATCCAGGAATACGATTCGTGGCGGCGCATCCGTGATTCTTCCGGCGCCACCGGCTGGATCTTCCACACGCTGCTGACGCCGAAGCGCACCGCCGTGGTGACGCCGTGGGCGAGCGGCGATCCGCTGCCGATCCGCGCCGGCGCCAGCGCCGCCGCCTCGGTGACGGCGTATCTGCAGCCGGGCGTGCAGGCCGCGGTCGACAGCTGCCGCAACGGCTGGTGCGATCTTTCCGGCAAGGGCTTCTCCGGCTGGATCGAGCAGACCCAGCTGTGGGGCGTCTATCCGAACGAGGTCGTGGACTAGACTCCGCGCTGCGCCGCTCCGATACATTTGGCCGCGATGATCTACACCGTCGGCCGCCGCCTGAAATACGAACGTGCGTTTGCCGCCGGCCCGGTGATGAAGCGCGGGCGCGGCGCCAACCCCGATGGGACGATCTACCCCGGCGGTTTTGCTTTCCTGACCGCCGATGAGGCGCGCGGCTTTCTGGCCGGCAAGGGCCTCGGCGGCACGCACATGGTCATGGGGCTCGTCGCCGACTGGGAGAAGGATACGGCCACGGCTAAGGGCAAGCCCTACCGCCTTCTGCTTCGCGACGTGCCGGTGGTGCGCCTCTAGGCGCGGATACGGCGGAGCCTGACCACGACGTCGACGCGGGTGATCTCGTAGCCCGGCGGCGGCTCGGGGGTCGCGCCCATCTCGATATCGCCCGGGATGTCGATCACCTCGTTGTCGTCCTCGACGAAGAAGTGATGATGCTCGCCGGTGTTGGTATCGAAATAGGTCTTCGAGCCGTCCACGGCGACTTCCCGCAAAAGCCCGGCTTCGGTGAACTGGTGGAGGGCATTATAGATCGTGGCGAGCGACACCGGCACGCGCGCCACCGTGGCTTCGTCGTGCAGGTTCTCCGCCGAGATGTGACGGTTGCCACGGGTGAACAACAGCTCGGCGAGCGCCATGCGCTGGCGGGTCGGGCGCAAGCCTGACTTCCGCAGCATCGAGCGGATCTCGGGGCGGTTCGGCGGCCGGTGCGTGTGCATATGCATTGCGTCGTTCATCGTCGTCTTTCTTAACGGCCGGCGTTCAAGGCGCCGGTGTTGCGCGGGCGACTGTCCCGTTGCCCGGCCATATAGGCAGACGCCATGGCCGCAACAACGAAACCGTTGCTATTGATTTGCCGTCCCGGATCGCCAAATGCAAGCAATGCCTCGCACATCAGAGCCGTTCTTAAATTGGGGAGAAACCGTGACGGACGGCCGCCGGCCTGGGTTATCCCCTTGTGGCAGGGCTGGCGATGCTGTGTTAAGGAGGGCGACCCACGAGGGCCTTGGCGCCCGAGGGCGAGGCGAGCCCTGTTCCAGCGGCGGAGACCGATGAGGGGACAAACGACAGTCGCAATGTCCGAAACGACCGAGGCACGCCCGTCGGCGTACGATTACGAAGCGCTGATCGCATGCGGCCGCGGCGAGCTTTTCGGGCCGGGTAATGCGCAGCTTCCGTTGCCGCCCATGCTGATGTTCGACCGCATCACGTCGATCGGCGACACCGGCGGCGAGCACGGCAAGGGCCATGTGCGCGCCGAGCTCGACGTCAAACCCGACCTCTGGTTCTTCGCTTGCCACTTCAAGGGCGACCCGGTCATGCCGGGCTGCCTCGGCCTCGATGCGCTCTGGCAGATGCTGGGCTTCTTCCTCGGCTGGCTGGGCAACCAGGGCCGCGGTCGCGCGCTCCAGGTCGGCGAGCTCAAGTTCTCCGGCATGGTCCTGCCCACGGCGAGGCTCGTCGAGTACGGGGTCGATCTCAAACGCGTGCTGCGTTCCAAGCTGGTGCTCGGCATCGGCGACGGCTGGCTGAAAGTGGACGGGACCACCATCTATCAGGCCAAGGACCTGAAGGTTGGTCTGTTCCAGGGTGCCACTCTGCCGGCAATCGGCTGAGGCATCCGCCTCGCTTCGAATGGAGATGCGTGAGGCATGAGACGCGTCGTCGTTACCGGCATGGGCATCGTGTCCTCGATCGGCAACTCCACGCAGGAGGTTGTCGCGAGCCTGCGTGAGGCCAAGTCCGGCATCCGTTTCGCCGAAGATTATGCGAAGCTCGGTTTCCGCAGTCGCGTTCACGGCGCGCCGCAGCTCGATCCCTCGACGATGATCGATCGCCGCGCCATGCGCTTTCATGGCGGCGGCACGGCCTGGAACCACGTCGCCATGGACCAGGCGATCCAGGATTCAGGCCTGGAGGCGGGCGATATTTCCAATATCCGCACCGGCCTCATCATGGGCTCCGGCGGTCCCTCGACGCGCACCATCGTCGAGGCCGCCGACATCACCCGTGAGAAGGGGCCGAAGCGCGTCGGCCCGTTCGCGGTGCCGAAGGCGATGTCGTCGACCGCGTCGGCAACCCTCTCGACCTGGTTCAAGATCAAGGGCGTCAGCTACTCGATCTCGTCGGCCTGCTCGACGTCGAGCCATTGCATCGGCAATGCCGCCGAGCTCATCCAGTTCGGCAAGCAGGACCTGATGTTCGCCGGCGGCTGCGAGGATCTCGACTGGACGCTGTCGGTGTTGTTCGACGGCATGGGCGCACTGTCGAGCAAGTACAACGACACGCCCGAAAGGGCTTCGCGCGCCTACGACAGGAACCGCGACGGCTTCGTGATTTCCGGCGGCGCCGGTGTCGTCGTGCTCGAGGAGCTCGAGCACGCCAAGGCGCGCGGCGCCCGCATCTACGGCGAGATTGTCGGCTATGGCGCCACCTCGGATGGCGTCGACATGGTGCAGCCGTCGGGCGAGGGCGCCGAGCGCTGCATGAAGATGGCGCTCGCCAACGTCCACGACCGGGTCGACTACATCAATCCGCACGCCACCTCGACCGAGGTCGGCGACCTCAAGGAGATCGAGGCGATCCGGGCGGTGTTCGGGTCCGGCGAGAAGTGCCCGCCGATCTCGGCCACCAAGTCGCTGACCGGCCACTCGCAGGGCGCTACCGGCGCCCACGAGGTAATCTATTCGCTGCTCATGATGAACAACGGCTTCATCTGCGAAAGCGCCAACATCGACGAGCTCGATCCGGCCTTCGCCGACATGCCCATCGTGAGAAAGCGCATCGACAATGTCGAGGTGAACACCGTGCTGTCGAATTCCTTCGGCTTTGGCGGCACCAATGCATCGCTGGTCCTCCAGCGCTACAATGGATGACCGGCGGCCGCGGGAGGCGTAGCGGGGGCGTTCAATGAGTACGGGGATCATGGCCGGCAAGCGCGGTCTCGTCATGGGGGTGGCGAACGACCATTCGATTGCCTGGGGCATCGCCAAGCGGCTGTCGGAAGCCGGGGCGGAGCTGGCTTTCACCTACCAGACCGAGCAGCTCGCCAAGCGCGTCCTGCCGCTGGCGAAGTCAATCGATTCCGACTTCGTGCTGCCGTGCGATGTCGGCCTGAAGCCGGACGATGCCAGCCCGCTGTCGCTGAACTCCACGTTCAAGGTGCTGGCGCAACGCTGGCCGACGATCGACTTCGTCGTCCACGCCATCGCCTTCTCCGACAAGAACGAGCTCAAGGGCCGCTACGTCGACACGACCCGCGACAACTTCACCCACACGATGCTGATCTCGTGCTTCTCGTTCACCGAGGTTGCGAGGGCCGCCGCGCCACTGATGAAGAACGGCGGCTCGCTGGTCACGCTGACCTACAGCGGCTCGGTGCGCGTCATGCCGAACTACAACGTCATGGGCGTCGCCAAGGCGGCGCTCGAGGCCTCGGTGCGTTACCTCGCCGCTGATTTTGGCAGCGACAACATCCGCGTCAACGCTATCTCGGCCGGACCCGTGCGGACGCTCGCCGGCTCCGGCGTCTCGGATGCCCGGCTGATGTTCAATTACCAGAAGCGGAACGCGCCGCTGAAGCGCACGGTTACCATCGAGGAGATCGGCAACACCGCCGTCTATCTCCTTTCCGACATGGGCTCGGCCGTCACCGGCGAGATCCACTACGTCGACTCCGGCTACAACATCATGGCGATGCCGCGGCTCTCCGAGCTGAAGGCGGTCGAAGCCGGCGAAGCGCGCGATACGGAAGCGGCCGAGTAGCCGCGAACGCCTTCACTGCGCCGACCACAGGAGAGGCTGAGCCATGGCCATCGCCAAGAACACGATCTGCGTGTGGTACGACAAGGACGCCGAGGGAGCGGCCCGCTTCTACGCCAGCGTATTTCCGAACAGCGCCGTGCAGGCCGTCCACCGTGCTCCCGGCGATTTTCCTTCCGGTAATGCAGGCGACGTGTTGACGGTCGACTTCACGGTCGCCGGCATCCCGTGCATTGGCCTCAACGGCGGGCCGGCGTTCAAGCACAGCGAAGCCTTCTCGTTCCAGATCGCGACCGACGACCAGCAGGAGACGGACCGCTACTGGAACGCCATCGTCGGCAACGGCGGTGAGGAGAGCATGTGCGGCTGGTGCCGGGACAAGTGGGGGATCTCCTGGCAGATCACGCCGCGCGTCCTGACCGAGGCGTTGGCGGCCGGGGGCGACGAGGCCAAGCGCGCCTTTGCCGCGATGATGACGATGAAGAAGATCGACGTCGCCGCGATCGAAGCGGCTCGCCGGGGTCCGCGATCCTAGCTCGACGGAAGGCTGCGTCAGGCCGCGGCTTCCCGCTGCCGGAATGGTCTGCTAAGAGCCGCCCACCATGACGACCGGCCCGCAGAGCAACATCCGCAACTTCGCGATAATCGCGCACATCGACCACGGCAAGTCGACGCTGGCCGATCGTCTCATCCAGACGACCGGCGGCTTGCAGGCGCGCGAGATGAAGGAGCAGGTGCTCGATTCGATGGATATCGAGCGCGAGCGCGGCATCACCATCAAGGCGCAGACCGTGCGCCTGAAGTATCACGCGCGCGATGGGAGGGATTACATCCTGAACCTCATCGACACGCCCGGCCACGTCGACTTCGCCTACGAGGTCTCGCGCTCGCTCGCCGCCTGCGAGGGCTCGCTGCTGGTGGTCGATGCTTCGCAGGGCGTCGAGGCGCAGACGCTGGCCAACGTCTACCAGGCGCTCGACAACAACCACGAGATCGTGCCGATCCTGAACAAGGTCGACCTGCCGGCGGCCGAGCCGGACAAGGTCAAGCAGCAGATCGAGGACGTGATCGGCCTCGACGCATCCGACGCCATCCTGATTTCGGCAAAGACCGGCCTCGGCATCGAGGACGTGCTGGAGGCGATCGTGCATCGTCTGCCGCCGCCGCAAGGCGACCCCGACGCGACGCTGAAGGCGCTGCTCGTCGACTCCTGGTACGACGCCTACCTCGGCGTGGTTGTGCTGGTGCGCGTCGTCGATGGGCGTCTGAAGAAGGGCGACCGCATCCGCATGATGGGCACCGGCGCCGCCTACGACGTCGAGCGCGTCGGCGTGTTCACGCCCAAGCTGACGCCGGCGGAGTCGCTCGGGCCGGGCGAGATCGGCTTCCTCACCGCCTCGATCAAGGAAGTCGCCGACACGCGCGTCGGCGATACGATCACCGACGACCGGAAGCCGGTGGCGACCATGCTGCCCGGCTTCCGCCCGGCAATTCCCGTCGTCTTCTGCGGCCTCTTCCCGGTCGACGCCGCGCAGTTCGAGGACCTTCGCGCCGCCGTCGGCAGGCTCAGGCTCAACGACGCCAGCTTCTCCTTCGAGGTCGAGACGTCCGCCGCGCTGGGCTTCGGCTTCCGCTGCGGCTTCCTCGGGCTGTTGCATCTGGAGATCATCCAGGAGCGGCTGGAGCGCGAATTCAACCTCGACCTCATCGCCACGGCGCCCAGCGTCATCTACCAGATGAAGCTGACCGACGGATCGGAGATCCAGATCCACAATCCGGTCGACATGCCGGACCCGGTCAAGATCGCCGAGATCCGCGAGCCATGGATCGAGGCGACGGTGCTGACGCCTGACGAATATCTCGGCTCGGTGATCAAGCTCTGCCAGGACCGGCGCGGCGTCCAGAAGGAGCTGACCTACGTTGGCAGCCGCGCGATGGTGAAGTACGACCTGCCGCTGAACGAGGTCGTCTTCGATTTCTACGACCGCCTGAAATCGGTCTCCAAGGGCTACGCCTCGTTCGACTATCACCTCACCGACTACAAGCCGGCCGATCTCGTGAAGCTCCAGATTCTGGTCAACACCGAGCCGGTCGATGCGCTGGCGATGCTGGTCCACCGCACGCGGGCCGAGTCACGCGGCCGCGCCATGGTCGAGAAGCTGAAGGAGCTGATCCCGCCGCACATGTTCGTGGTGCCGATCCAGGCCGCGATCGGCGGCAAGATCATCGCGCGCGAGACGGTGCGCGCCATGCGCAAGGACGTGCTCGCCAAGTGCTACGGCGGCGACGTGACGCGCAAGCGCAAGCTGCTGGAGAAGCAGAAGGAGGGCAAGAAGAAGATGCGCCAGTTCGGCAAGGTCGACATTCCCCAGGCCGCCTTCATCGCCGCGCTGAAGATCGAGGAATAGCGCGGCGGTGCCTTTGCTCGGGGCTGCGAAGCTACTTCGGCACCGTATGCTTGAACGACTCCCAGCCAGAGCAATTCGACGAGGCGAATAGCCCGCTGCTCTTCCAGCACACATCGATCGAATATTGCAGCACCTGACCCGGGCGCTCCGACATCGTGAACGTGTTGCCCGGGATGTCCTGCTGCGGCAGGCCCATGATGCT
>JBEHXS010000067.1:0-12754 GCA_048498575.1 Pseudomonadota bacterium | reverse complement strand
CACGGTCGCGCTCCACGACGGGGCGAGCTGGGGCTTCAAGGCGAGTGCCGCCTGGGCGCACGACTACATCGGTGCGTCCGGCGTGACGACGACCTTCCAGGAGATTCCGAGCTCTCCCTTCACGGTCAACTCGGCCTCGGCATCCGCCGATTGGCTGCTTGCCTCGGCGGGGACCGAATACACCTTCAGCAACGGCTTTGCCGTCGGAGCGAGCGTCGACGGTGCGTTTGCAGCCAATGCCGAGACCTGGGCGGGTAAAGCGCGCATCAGCTACCGCTGGTGACCGGCGCCCTTCGAGCGTCGAGACAATCTTAGGAAACTTTCGGCGTATTTCACAACGTCCGGCGCCCAGTGTGGCGCATGTCTGACCTGTCCCGGTTCATCGCGGCCCTTGCCCTCGCGGCGACGGCAACCTTCACGGCAGCAGCCCCGGCTGCCGCGACCAGCGCCAACGTGGCGTTTCTCGGCGACGCGGCCTCCGGCACGATCGTCGTGCGCACGAGCGAGCGGCGCCTTTACCTGGTGCTCGGCGACGGCAGGGCGCTGCGCTACGTCGTTGGCGTCGGCCGCGCCGGCCTCCAGTGGGCCGGCGCTTCCTACATCGACGGCAAGTACCTGCGGCCGAACTGGGCACCGCCCGACGCCGTGAAGCGCGCCCAGCCGAATCTCCCCGACGTCATTCCGAGCGGCGCGCCCGGCAATCCGATGGGCGTCGCGGCAATGACCATCGCCGGCGGCGAATACGCCATCCACGGCACCAACGCGCCCGACTCGATCGGCGGGTTCGTCTCCTACGGCTGCATCCGCATGTTCAACACCGATATCGCGGACCTCTATTCGCGCGTCCGCGTCGGCACGCCGGTCGTGGTTACGCGCTGACCTGCTGAAATCGCGATCGCCCGAAAGCTGGCCCGCGCGGACGCGGCGCGCAGGCTTTGTGGCTGCAATTTCCGGGCGATGCTGGCACAGTGACGGCATGAACGACGCCGCTCCACCAGCCGTCGCGGATGCTTTTATCGACCGCGACACCGCCAACGTCCCCCACGCCGCGACCGGACCGCTCGCCGGCCTGACCTTCGCGGTCAAGGATATCTTCGACGTCGCCGGGCGCGTCACCGGATGCGGCAACCCGGAAAAACGGGCGGAGGGGATTCCGGCGGCACGTCACGCCTCCGCCGTTGCGCGCCTGCTCGATGCCGGAGCCACCTTCGCCGGCAAGACGCACACCGCCGAACTCGCCTTCTCGCTCGACGGGCGCAACGAGCATTACGGCACGCCGCCGAATCCTGCGGCGCCCGGGCGCGTGCCGGGCGGGTCGTCGTCGGGTTCCGCGTCGGCGGTGGCGGCGGGCACTGTCGACATCGCGCTTGGCAGCGACACGAGCGGCTCGATCCGCGGGCCGGCGTCGTTCTGCGGACTCGTCGGTTTGCGAACGACGCACGGCCGCATCCCGATCGACGGCGTCATGCCGCTCGCCCAATCCTTCGACACCGTCGGCTGGTTCGCGCGCACGTTCGACGTCTACGAGCGCGTGGGCGAGGTGCTGCTGGGTGACGACGCCGGCGGGCCGCCGCTGACACGCCTGTTTCTGGCCGACGATGCGTTTGCCCTCGTTGATCAACCCGTCCACGCGGCGCTTGCCGGCGCGCTCGCCGCGATCGCCCACCGATGGGGGCCCCTCAATCGCGTGAACGTGTCGCAGGATGCGCTGCCCGATTGGCGCGACACCCACCGGACGCTGCAAGGCTACGAAGCGTGGCGCAATCACGGTGAGTGGATCACCCGGCGGCGGCCGAAGCTCAATCCAGCCGTGGGCGAGCGTTTTGCGGCGGGCGGCCGCATAAGCTCCGAAGCCTACCAGGCGGCGCTTCGCCAACGCGAAGAGATCCGCGCACGGGTCCGCGATGCGTTGGGGGCCGATGGCGTCATGGTGCTGCCGACGATGCCCGGCGTGGCGCCGCGGCTCGACGCCAGCGAGACGGAGTTCGAGACGTTCCGGGCCACGGCTCTGATGCTCATGTGCATCGCCTCGGAGTCGGGCTGCCCACAGCTGACGCTGCCGCTCGCGCGCCTCGACGGCTGCCCGCTTGGCCTGTCGCTGATGGCGCCCGCGGGCCGCGATCGCGCGCTGCTCGCGCTCGGCCGGCAGGTGCTCGAACTGTCCGGCGCGTCTCAGTAAAGGCCGGCGACGCGCGCGCGCAGGCTGATCAGCGCCAGCACGATGTCGATGGTTGGCGTCGGCACTTCGGTCAGGTGGCCAAGCTCCTGGACGGCTGTGACCAGCGCGTCGATTTCCAGCGGCCGGCCGCGCTCGATATCCTGCAGCGTCGACGGCTTGTGAACGCCGACTTCCTCCGCGCCGGCGATGCGGCGGTCGACGTCGATCGGCAAGCGCACGCCGAGCCGCGTGGCGATCGTCTCGGCCTCGACCATCATCTGGCGGGCGACGGCGCGCGTGCCGGGTGTCCCGACGATGAGGTCAAGGGTGGCGAGGGTCAGCGCCGAGATCGGGTTGAAGGAGACATTGCCCCAGAGCTTGACCCAGATGTCGGTCCGGATTGCGGGCCGGACAGCCGAGCGCAATCCGGCGGCAACGAGGGCTCGCGACAGGGCAGTGACGCGTTCGCTCTTCTCCCCGGAAGGCTCGCCGAGCGGCAACCGGTCGCCCTCGACGTGATGGATGACGCCGGGCGCCTCGACGTCGGCGGCGGGATAGACGACGCAGCCGATGGCGCGCTCCGGTCCGATGGTCGACCAGATGCGCCCGCCGGGATCGACCGCCTCGACGCGCCGCCCCTCGTATGGTCCGCCGCTCTTGTAGAAGTACCACCACGGCACGCCGTTTTGCGCCGTGACGACGGCAGTGTCGCGGCCGAGCAGCGGCTTCAGGCCGTCAAGAATGCCGGGCACCGCGTGCGCCTTCAGCGCAAGGATGACGTAGTCCTGCGGCGGCAGGTCGGCCGGGCGATCGGTCGCCGTCACCCTCACGGTGGTTTCGTTACCCGCTTCCTTCAGTGTCAGGCCGCGCTGGCGCATGGCTTCCAGATGCGGGCCGCGCGCGATGAGGCTGACCTCCACCTCGCCCTTGGCGGCGAGCTTTGCCCCGACGTAGCCGCCGATCGCACCCGCGCCAAAGATGCAGATTCTCATGCCGAAAGGCCGAGCTTCTCGGCGAGACCGATGCGCTGCAGCTTGCCGGTAGCGCCCTTCGGAATCTCGTCCATGAACAGCACCTTGCGCGGCACCTTGAAGTCAGCGAGGCGGGTGGCACAGAAGTCGCGGATCTCGCGCTCGGTCGCGGTCTGTCCTTCGCGCAGGACTACGACCGCAGCGACATCCTCGCCGAGCTTGGCGTGCGGCATGGCGAAGGTGACGACCTGCGCGACCGCCGGATGGTCCATGATCACCTCATCGACTTCGCGCGGCGAAATCTTCTCGCCGCCGCGGTTGATGATTTCCTTCAACCGTCCCGTGATGCGGTAGTAGCCCTCGGCATCGACGGTACCCTGATCGCCGGTGTGGAACCAGCCGAAGGCAAAGGCCTCAGCGTTGGCCTTTGGATTTTTTTCGTAGCCGGCGGTGACATTGTCGCCGCGGATGCAGATCTCGCCGATCTCGCCGGGGCTGCAGAGGCGCCCGTCCGGCGCGAGGATCGCCATCTCCGGCCCGGCGGCCACGCCGACGCTGCCGCCCTTGTGCTCGCGCGGCGGCAGCGGATTGGAGGCCATCTGGTGGGTGGCCTCGGTCATGCCGTAGGACTCGATGACCGGCGCGCGGAAGACGGCCTCAAGCTCGGTCATGACCTGCGGCGGCAGCGAAGACGAAGACGAACGGATGAAGCGGAGCGCCGCTCGCGCGACGCTGTCGGGATTGCGCGGGGCGCGGGCGAGGATCGCCTGATGCATGGTCGGCACGGCCGTGTACCAAGTCGGCTTCGCCTCATCGAGCCACTGAAAGAATTTCAGCGCATTGAAGCCGGGCGTGCAGACGACCGACGCGCCGGCCGATAGCGACGCAGTGACCGCCGCGATCAGCCCGTGGATGTGGAACAGGGGCATGATGTTGAGGCAGCGGTCCTGCGGCGTCAGCTGCAGCGTCCGGCGAATGTTGCGGGCAGACGCAGCGATGTTGGCGACGGTGAGCGGCACGATCTTCGGCCGCGAGGTCGTGCCGGAGGTGTGCAGGACAAGCCCGGTGTCGCCGGGCTGCGCCGGACCCGGCCTGGCGGGAACGCCCTTGATGTCGGCCTTGAGCGAGAACGCGCCGGCCGGCGCCCCGGCGGCAACTTCGAGGCGGATGACCGGGATCTTCAGCCGCGCCGCGACCTCCTCCGCTGCGGGGTTGCCGGTGGCATCGAGCACCAGCGCCCTGGCATCGAGATCGTTGAGGTAGAATTCGAACTCGTCGGCTCGATACGCCGGATTGAGCGGCGCCGTGGTTGCAGCCGCGGCGATGGTGACGAACGCCGTCGCCATCTCCGGCCCGTTGGGCAGCACGATCGCGACGCGGTCGTTGCGGCCGATGCCCATCGCGTTGAGAGAGGCGATGGTGTCCGCCGCCAGACGGCGAAGCCCGTCGAAGGTGAGCGGCGGGCGTTCGGGCGCGCCAATGGCGGGCGCATCCGCAGCGCCGATCTTGAGAATCTCGAGCATCCTTCCTCCCGTTCCGGCGGCTCGTTTCCGTCGCCCCGCCGGTGGCTACCTCAGCGTCATGCAGCCGTCCTGGCGTAGCGATTGGCGATGACGCCGACGATGACGAGCTGAAAGAAATGATAGAGCATGATGGGCGCGATGATGAGGCCGAGCGCCGGACTCTGGCTGAACATCAGTCGCGCCAGCGGTACGCCGGTGGCCAGCGATTTCTTCGAGCCGCAGAACAGGCTGGCGATGGTGTCGGCGCGATTGAAGCCGAGCAGGCGGCACGGGATCATGATGATCCAGTAAATCACAGCGAACAGCACGATGACCCCGGCGATCATGATCAGCAGGAACGACAGATCGTGTCCGCTCCAGATGCCTTCGACCATCGAGTCCGAGAAGGAATTGTAGACGATCGCCAGGATGATCGCGCGATCGGCGAGGCGAATGGTCTTGATGTGCCGCGCCGCCCAATGGCGCAGCCAGTGGCGCGCCACCTGGCCGACCGCGATCGGGACGAGAACGAGGCCGACGACCTTCGCGATGACCGGGATGAGCGGCATGCTCTCGCCGCTGGTCGCGGCAAACCAGGCCATGAGCAACGGCGTTGCGAAGACGCCGATCAGGCTGGAGAGCGTCGCGTTGAAGATGGCGGCCGGCACGTTGCCGCGCGCCAGCGACGTCATGGCGACCGACGACGAAACGGTCGAGGGTAGGGCGGCGATGTAGAAGAATCCGGTCGATGTCGGCGGCGGCAACGTCCAGCCGAAGGCGAACAGGAAGCCGAGAACCACGATCGGGAAGAGCACGAACGTCGCGAGCTGGACGACGACATGGACCCGCCAGTTGGCGGCGCCCTCGTGCAGCTTTTCCGGGGCGAGCGTCAGGCCATAGAGAAAGAAGACGACGGCGACGCCGTAGGTCGCGATCCAGTCGGCATGAAGGAAGCCGTTCGTCGAGCCCGGCTCGGGAAAGAGAATGGCGGCGCCGACGACGACGACCAGGGCGAGGAGAAAGCCGTCGAAGGAATAACCACGAATGACCATGGGATTGCGTTAACTCCTGAGCAGGGCCGCGAGGCTAGGCGAGCATCAACCCGCCGTCGACGTGAATTGACTGCCCGGTGACCTGGGCAGCGCCCGGCGACAGCAGAAATGCAACCATCGCGGCAATGTCGGAGGGCTCCGTCAACCTGCCGGTGGGCGTGATGCTTGCCGCGGTCTTGAGCGACTCACTCGATGCGGCAAGATGCCCACCACCTTCCTTGCGGGTGAAGCCCGGCACGACGATGTTGACCGTGACCCCGTGCGGCGCGAGCTCCACGGCGAGCGCCTTGGCGAGGGCTTCGAGCGCGGCCTTCGCCGCCGAGGTGCCGGGAAACAGCAGCCCGGCCGTGCCGAACAGGTGAGCGACGAACGAGCTGATCGCGACGACGCGTCCGCCGGCCGAGGCACGGAGATCGGGGAGCGACGCGGTGACGAGGCGCAGGAAAGCGAGCGGCATCGAGGCAAACGAAGCGGCCACATCCTCCGGCGACAAGGACGAGAAATCGGAGCGGAACGCCTGGCCGGCGTTGCTGACGATCTGGTCGACCGCGCCAAACGTGGCGCGCGCGTGCTCGATGAGCGCGGGGGCCGTTGCGGGATCGGCGAGATCGCCGAGAAAGGTCGCAACCTTTGACCCGCGCTGGCGGCAGCTTTCCGCGACCGCCTCGAGGCTGGCCGCGTTCTTGCGCGTATGAAGCAGGAGATCGGTCCCCGGCGTGGCAATTGCGCGCGCCGTGCTGGCGCCGATGCCGCTGGCAGCGCCGGTGATCACGACGACGCGCTGCGGGCTCGCCTCTTCGACCATTGCTCCCCCGGGCCTTACCTGAACTGCTGAACGGCCACCGTTGTTAGCCCATGCCGACAGGCGCGCACAAACGTCAGGCAACCATCCGACCTAATTTAGTCAGTATACGTCCTTTCTCTTGACATGAAAGTTTTGCTCGATGCAAATCAGCCATGTCGATGCCGCTTGGCTCTGAGGATGCTCGCATGGACACCATTATCGTCGGTGGCGGAATTGGCGGGCTGACGCTCGCCCTGATGCTGCATCGCAGGGGAATACCGGTGCGCGTCTACGAGAGCGCGCCGGAGATCAAGCCGATCGGCGTTGGCATCAGCATCCTGCCGCATGCCAGCAAGGAACTGTGCGAGCTGGGGCTGGAGGAGGCGCTGGCCAAGGTCGCCGTGACCGCCCGTGAGTCCTGCTTCTTCAACCGCTTCGGGCAGTTCATCTACAAGGAGCCGGTCGGAACGTACGCGGGCTATCCGTGGCCGCAGTTCCAGATTCACCGCGGCGACCTGCAGCAGGTCATCTACGAGGCATTCGTGCGCGAGGCCGGCGCCGACCGGGTCGTCACCGGCCACCGCTGCATTGGCGTGGAGCAGACCGACGACAAGGCAACGGCGATCTTCAGCAGGGCCGATGGCAAGACGGTGCGCGTCGACGGCGCCGCGGTCATCGGCTGCGACGGCATCCACTCGGTCATCCGCAAGCAGCTCCACCCGAACGACGGCGGCCCGATCTATTCCGGCGTCAACATGTGGCGCGGCGTCACCCGCTGGAAGCCGTACCTGACCGGGGCGAGCTACATGCGCGCCGGCTGGCTTACCCTTGGCAAGATGGTCATCTATCCGATCCGCAACAACATCGACGCCGACGGCAACCAGCTGATCAACTGGGTGGCGGAAATCGAAACACCCGACCACGACCGCCAGGACTGGAACAAGCAGGGCAAGCTCGAGGATTTCATCGGCGCGTTCGCCGACTGGCACTTCGATTTTCTTGACGTGCCCGCGATGATCCGGGCGGCCGATTCCATCCTCGAATATCCGATGGTCGACAAGGACCCGCTCGACCGCTGGAGCTTCGGGCGCATCACGCTGCTCGGCGACGCCGCCCATCCGATGTATCCGCGCGGCTCGAACGGCGCGGGGCAGGCGATCCTCGATGCCCGCGCCCTTGCCGATGTCCTGGCCGAGCAGCGCGGCAGCGTTGTCGCGGCGCTGAAGGCATACGAGGACAAGCGCCTGGCAGCGACGGCCGCGGTCGTGCGCACCAACCGGACGACGCCGCCGGACGCGATCCTGCGCGAGGTATTTCTGCGCAGCGGCGACAAGCCTTTCGGGCGAATCGAGGACATCATCGACCCGGCCGACCTCGCGGCGATCAGCAACAGCTACAAGAAGGTCGCCGGCTACGACAAGCTGTCGCTGGCGGCGAAGGCCTGACTCGGCCTAGAAGGCATCGCCCTGGCGCGCCGGCGCGGCCTGCTGGAAGGCCGGCAATTCCGCCGCGCGATCGGCGATCGCGACGGACAGCGGGAAGGCCGACAGGTCGCAGTTGAACCGCCGCGCGTTGGCGACCTGCGGCACCAGGCAGACGTCCGCCATGGTCACGGTGTCGCCGAGGCAGTAGCGGCCATGACGCGCCGCCTTGATCAGGGTCGCCTCGAAGGACCGGAAGCCTTCGCCGATCCAGTGCGCGTACCAGGCGTTGGTATCGTCCTCGCTGTGCTTCCACTCCGCCCTCAGCCACTTGAGGACGCGGACGTTGTTCAGCGGGTGGATGTCGCAGCCGATGATGAAGGTGAGGCCGCGGACATAGGCGCGCTCGTCGATATCCCGGGGAAGCAGCGGCGGTTCCGGATAGCGCTCCTCCAGGTATTCGAGGATGGCGAGGCTCTGCGCGAGCGCCATGCCATCCTCGACCAGCGTCGGAACGAGGCCCTGCGGGTTGACGGCGAAATAATCCGCCGTCCGATGCTCCATGCCCGGCAGGCTGATGTAACGCGGCTCCCACTCCAGCCCCTTCAGCGCCAGCGCGATGCGGACGCGGTAGGACGCCGACGAGCGGAAGAAGGTGTAGAGCGCCCGCATGGCCGGATTGGTCAGGCCTTCTTGGCCGCCGCCTCGAGGATCTCGTCCGGCGTCGAGGAAACGACCTCGACGTACTTCGGGATGAACTTGCGGCCCTCGATCAGGCCGACGAACGCCGGCTTGATCTCGTCGGCCAGGATCTTGCGGATGCGGGCGTGTTCCTTGATGTCGCTCCACTCGGCGATGAGGAAGAAGTGGCTGGGATTTTCGGTGTCGCGGCAGAGCACGCCGTCCTTCACCTGCGCCCACGACTTATGCATCGGGTTGCCGTCGGAATAGTCGAACTCCTCGAACAGCTTGATGAATTCCGCCTCGCGGCCGGGCTCGACCATGAAGTCGTAGATGTGGAGGAAGTTGCCTTTGGTGGCGAGCGGTTCCTGAGCCATTGCATCCCTGTTGCGTTCGAGTTCCGGAAATCGTCAGCATACCCCGTTTTTCGCACTCGGCAACCCGGAAGACGGCGGAAACCAGCGGATTATGCGGTGGCGGAGAGCGTTGCGCTTTGGCTGCGAACGATGTCTCCTGCGGCGCCGTCGCATCGCGCGGCGGCAGATGACGGGGCATCGGGGCAAGCATGAAGAAGGCGGGAAAGGCGGAGAAGCCGCGTGCGTCGAAAGGCGCCAACGGCGATTCGGAGGTGGCAGCGCCCAACGTGGCGCTGCGCGCGCTCGCCGATCGCTTTCCGCTGTGGAAGCGGCCGGGCTACCTGATCCGCCGGCTGCACCAGATCCATTCGGCGATCTTCCTCGAGGAGTGCGCCGCCTTTGCGATTACGCCGGTGCAGTACGGCCTGCTCACGGTTCTCGCGACCAATCCGAACGCCGACCAGGTGGCGCTCGCGTATTCCGTCGGCATCGACCGCACCAACGTCGCCGACGTTCTCCGCCGCCTCGAGCGCCGCGGACTGATCTCGCGAGTGCCGAGCCGCCGCGACCGCCGCATGGTGCTGGCGCGACTGACGGACGAGGGCGAGCGGCTGGTGGAATCCATGCACCCGGCCATGGCGCATGCGCAGGAGCGCCTGCTCGGCGTGCTCAACCGGCGTGACCGCGATCTCTTCGTGCTGACGCTGATGCGATTGGTGGAGGCAAACAACCGTCTCGGCCGCGCGCCGCTGGGGACGGCGCGCGAGGACAGTTAGGGGCAGAACGGAGCGCTGTTGGGAACACCGCGATCCGTATGCAGTATGGAATATACCGGCAAAAAGGAAAAGACCAAAAAAGCGATAGCCGCTGGCGTAGACGTTTTGCCCGCGCTCGCGATGCTTCGCGCCCGCTCTAATGCCATGTTTTCCTGAGATTTTTCGACGCTGCGCCGATCCGCTCAACGGAAAAGCATGTCTGCGGCGGGCGGCTGCCCAAGCGAAAAAATCCGGTCGTCTGTATACTGACGACTTGACTCCTTTTCAGAGCGTCTCCAAGGTAATCGACGGGGGAACACCGTCGATCCGCACTGCCGTTGCGCACCACCGCGCGCGGAATTGTTGCTTCAGGAACAAGGAGCGGATGATGAAGTTGTTAAGCCTCATTTCCGGCGTGGCGATTGCCGCCATGACGGTGTTTGCCTCCGCCGCGGCAAGCGCCGGCGACATCACGATCGCCATCGGATCGGAACCTTCGACCCTCGATCCGCAGGTGCGCGACGACGGCGGCGAGCGCGCGGTCAACGACAATATCTACGAGACGCTGATGGCGCGCACGCCTGACGCGAAGCTGGTGCCGGGCCTGGCGGCGGCCGATCCGGTCCAGAAGGATGCAACGACGTGGGAATTCAAGCTTCGTCCGGACATCACCTTCACCAACGGCGAGCCCTTCAACGCTGACGCAGTGGTCGCCAGCGTCACGCGCATCATCGACCCGGCTCTGAAGTCGGAGCAGATTTCCTACTTCGGCACGATCACCGGCGCCAAGAAGGTCGACGACCTCACGGTCGACATCACCACCAACGGACCGGACCCGATCCTGCCGGCCCGCATGTACTGGATGAAGATGGTGCCGCCGAAGTACTCGGCCGATCCCAACTTCGCCGCCCAGCCGATCGGCACCGGCCCCTATCTGTTCGACAGCTGGTCGCGCGGTGAGAGCATCGTGCTCAAGGCCAACCCCAAATACTGGGGCGGGGCACCGTCGATCGGGCAGGTCACCTACAAGTTCATCGGCGAGTCCGGCACGCGGCTCTCCGGCTTGATGGCCGGCGAACTGGACCTCACCACCAATCTTCTGCCTGAATTCACGAAGCAGGTACCGAAGTTCGCGGCGGTTCAGGGCCTGGAGACTTCGCTGATCGTGCTCTCTACGGAAAACCCGTCGACCAAGGACCCGCGCGTTCGCGAGGCGATGAACCTCGCCATCGACCGTGACGCGCTCGCCAAGGATCTGTTCGGCGGCTATGCCAAGGTGGCACAGGGCCAGATCGTCAACCCGAAGGCCTTCGGCTTCAACACTGCGCTGAAGCCCTATGCCTACGATCCGGACAAGGCGAAGGCCCTGATCAAGGAAGCCGGTGCCGAAGGCACGACGGTCACCCTGCAGGGCGAGTCGGGCCGCTGGCTGAAGGATCGCGAGACCATCGAAGCCGTGGCGGCCTACTGGACCGCGATCGGCCTCAAGGTCGACGTTCAGATCAGCGAGTTCGGCGAATACCTGAACCGGCTGTTCGACAAGGCCCACCGTCCGGATGCGATCTTCGTCGCCAACTCGGACGAACTGCTCGACGCCGACCGCGCCGTCACCTCGGGTTACGAATCCGGCGCGAGTTTTGCTTCGAACAACGACCAGGACATGGCTGCGGAATCCAAGGCTGCACGCACCGAGACCGATCCGGTCAAGCGTGCCGCCATGTATGCCGACATCACCCAGAAGGCATACGACGGCAACTACCTGGCGCCGCTGCTGAACGAAGAAGACATCTACGGCCTGTCCACCCGGCTCGATTGGACACCGCGGGTGGATTCCAAGCTGATCGTCAAGGAAATGAAGACTACCGACTAGGGCGACTGACTGAAAGGCACGTCAGGGGCAGCATGATCCGGTTTCTACTACGCCGCATCGGCCAGGGTCTTCTGGTCGTCATCGGCGTCACCATGGTCGTCTTCGTAGCCACGCGGCTGGTGGGCGATCCAGTGAAGGTCATGCTGCCCCTTTCTTCCACCGACCAGGAACGAGCCGCCTTCACGCACCAGCTCGGCCTCGACAAGCCGATCGCCGAGCAGTTCGTGTCATTCGTCGGCGACCTGGTGACGCTCAACTTCGGCAACAGCCTCTGGCAGCGGCGCCCGGCGCTCTCGGTCGTCTTCCAGCACCTGCCGATCACCCTTGAGCTCATCTTCTGCGGACTCGGGTTGGCGATCGTTCTCGCCGTTCCGCTCGGCGCTTTCGCCGCGCTGAGACCCGGAGGCGTCGCCGACCGCATCGCCACGTTCGGCGGCCTTCTCGGCCTGTCGATCCCGCAGTTCTGGCTCGGCCTGATGCTCATCGTCTTCTTCGCGGTGAAGCTGCACTGGCTGCCGACCTCCGGCATCGGCGGCCCGGATCACATCATCCTTCCCGCCATCACCATGGCGCTGCCCAGTCTGGCGCGCCTGATGATGATCGTGCGCTCCTCGGTGATCGACGAGCTCAACCAGCAATACATCCGCACGGCGCGCGCCAAGGGCCTGCATTTCGCCCAGGTCCTGTTCGGTCACGCCATGCGCAACGCGCTGGTTCCGTTCCTCACGCTGGCCGGCTGGGAATTCATCAACGCGCTCGCCGGCTACACGGTCGTCGTGGAGAGCGTCTTCGCCTGGCCGGGCCTCGGCCAGACCGCACTGAAGGCGATCGACCACAGCGACCTGTATCTGCTCCAGGCCATCGTCTTCACGGTCGCCATCATCATCGTCATCGTCAACATCGCGATGGACGTCGTCTACAAGGCGATCGATCCGCGCATCAAGCTGGCCTGACGATGACCGCGGCGAACATATTGCCTGCCGGAAGCGGCGCCGCCCCGCGCGGCAAGCTGTGGGTGCTGGCCGAAGAGCTCTGGCGGGACAAGGCCGGCTTCATCGGCTTCGTCGTCATCGTGCTGTTGCTGACGATGGCGATCTTCGCGCCGCTGCTCGCCCCCTACGATCCGGCGGTCCAGTCGATCGCCATGCGATTGAAGCCGCCCGCCTGGCTCGACGGGGGCGACTGGTCGCATCCCTTCGGCACC
>JBEHXS010000066.1:0-12855 GCA_048498575.1 Pseudomonadota bacterium | reverse complement strand
CGCAGCCGCTGCACGAAATAGAGCACCGGATCGCGCGGCGGCAGCATGAAGGGCTCGCGCCCGGCCATGTAGAAAGTCTCGCGGCCGGCGTCCCGGTCCGGCCCCTTGGCGACGCCGATCAGCGGCACGTCGGTCACGCCGAGCTCGGCCAGCGTCTCGGTGACCGCGGCGAGCTGGCCGCGGCCGCCGTCGATGAGCACGAGGTCGGGCCACGGCCCCATGGTGAAGCCGTCGTCGTTACGCGGCTCGGAACCCTCGCGCGGATGCTCGCGCACCAGCCGCGAGAAGCGGCGGCCGAGCACCTCGCGCATCATGCCGTAGTCGTCGCCCGGCGTGAGCTCGGTCGAGCGGATGTTGAACTTGCGGTACTGGCTCTTGGCGAAGCCGTCCGGCCCGGACACGATCATCGCGCCGACCGCGTTGGTGCCCATGATGTGGCTGTTGTCGTAGACCTCGATGCGCCGCGGCGGCTCGCCGAGGCCGAAGGTCTCGGCCAGCCCGGCAAGCAGCCGCCGCTGCGTCGAGGATTCGGCGATCTCGCGGCCGAGCGCGTCGCGCGCGTTGGCGAGCGCATGCTCGATCAGCTCGCGCTTCTCGCCGCGCTCCGGCACGCTGACCTGCACCTTGCGGTCCATGCGCTCCGATAGCGCCTGCTCGAGCAGCTCGCGCTCGGCGATGTCGTGCGACAGCAGGATGAGCCGCGGCGCCGGCTTGTCGTCGTAGAACTGGGCCAGGAACGCGCCGAGTACCTCGCTCGGTTCGGCCGCCCGGTCGGCACGCGGGTAGTAGGCGCGGTTGCCCCAGTTCTGGCCGGTGCGGAAGAAGAACACCTCGATGCAGCTCTGCCCGCCGTCCTGATGGATGGCAAACAGATCGGCTTCCTCGACCGTCGACGGATTGATGCCCTGGTGGCTGGAAACGTGCGACAGCGCCGTCAGCCGGTCGCGGAAGCGCGCGGCGGCCTCGAAATCCAGCCGGTCGGAGGCTTCCTGCATCGCCTTCTGCATTTCCGACCGCACGCCCTGGCTCTTGCCCGACAGGAAGTCGTTCGCCTCCTTGACCAGGCCGGCATACGCATCGAGCGAAATCTCGCCCGTGCACGGCGCCGAGCATCGCTTGATCTGGAAGAGCAGGCAGGGGCGGGTCCGGCTTTCGTAGACGGAGTCGGAGCAGGAGCGGAGCAGGAACGCCCGTTCCAGCGAGTTGATCGTCCGCGCTACCGCGCCGGCGGAGGCGAACGGCCCGAAGTATTCGCCCTTGCGCGTGCGCGCGCCGCGATGCTTGGCGAGCGCCGGCGCCTCGTGATCGCTGGTGATGAGGATATACGGAAACGACTTGTCGTCGCGCAGCAGCACGTTGTAGCGCGGGCGCAGCCGCTTGATGAGGTTGGCCTCGAGCAGCAGCGCCTCGGTTTCCGTCCGCGTCGAGACGAACTCCATCGACGCGGTCAGCTGCACCGCGCGGTACACGCGGTCGGTATGGGCGCTGCGGATATAGTTCGAGACGCGCTTCTTCAGGTTGCGCGCCTTGCCGACGTAAAGCACCGCCCCCTTGGCGTCGATCATGCGATAGACGCCGGGGCCGTTGGGCAGACGCTTGACGATGTCGGCGATCACATCCGGGCCGGTCTTCGCCGGCACGGCAGACGCCGCGGAATCGGTAACTTCGCTCATGGCTGATCTTAGCGGAATATAGGGCAGGGGGAGGACAGGTGGGAGACGGCCGCAGGCTGGGTTACGGCGCCAGATGCTCGCCGCTGTCCAGCGCCACGACCTGCCCGGTGACGGATTTCGCGTCCACGAAATAGCGGACCGTCCGGCCAAATTCTGTCAGTTCCGGCGCCCGCTTGAGCAACGTCGTCGCGACCTTGCGCGCAAAGCCTTCGGCGCTCTGACTGGCGGAGGGAAGGACCGGCCCCGGGGCGATGCCGTTGACACGCACCCGCGGCGCCAGTGCCTGCGCCATCACCTCGGTCGCCGTCAGCAGCGCCGATTTCGCCAGCTGGTATGAGAAATAGGCCGGGCTTGGGCGGTAGACCCGCTGGTCTAGCAGATTGACGATGTTGCCCTCGGCGTCCGCCGGCAGGGCGGCAGCAAACGCCTGGGCCAGGAAGACCGGCCCGGCGAGGTTCACGGCGATCTGCCGGTCGAACAGCGCGCGGTCGAGCGCCCCGAAGGTGTCCTTCTCGAACATCGAGGCGTTGTTCACCAGGAGCGTGACCGGACCGAGCGCCTTCGCCGCCGCGCCGATCGTGGCGGCGTGCATGGTGGTGTCGGCGATGTCGCCATCGACGGCGGCGGCACGGCCGCCGGCGTCGCGGATGGCAGCGGCGAGCGCCTCGGCATCGGCGCGCGAATGGTGGGCGTGGATCGCCACGGCCCAGCCGTGGGCCGCCAGATCCTCGACGATGGCGCGCCCGATGCGATGGGCGCCGCCGGTTACTAACGCGACGGGCGAGGCGTTTACCATCGGCTAACCACGCTTAACGGAAGTCGCCCGCGCATTCTGCGGCGATTGCCGACAAATGGAACCTTTCCGTTTCTGATCGATTAAGCAGATCAAACGGATAGCGAGGGGGAACGCGTCGGTAAGGGTGCCATATTCGGTCATCGCAATGCCCGCGCGCTGCCGCATTTTGTTAACCGTTACGCCGCAATGGTCGGCTTACATGATGCCGTGAAGCCGGACGGATTTCGTTCTTGGCGAGGTCGCTTCGGTAAACGGATCGACGAGGAGAATTTAGAATGCTGCGTATCCGTAACCTTGTGGCTGGTGTTGGCGCAAGCGCGCTGGCCGTTGCCGCCGGCGTGGGCATTGCCAACGCCGCTGACCTTTCTGCGCCCTACACGCCGCCGCCCGCTCAGGCTTACACCCCGGCTCCCGCCTGGTCGTGGACCGGTCCGGATGTCGGTCTTGTCGGCGGCTATGGCTGGGCCTCCCCCGGGAGCGGCTTCGAAGGCGGCGCCTATCTCGGCTACAACATCCAGACCAACCAGCACCTGGTGCTGGGCGTCGAAGGCGACATCATGGCTGCCGGCAAGAACGGCAACAACGGCGTCGACGACGTGAACAACAACTGGGACGCCACGCTGCGCGGCCGCGTCGGCTATGCCTGGGACAAGTTCATGGTCTACGGCACCGGCGGCGTTGCCTTCGGTGGCCTGCATTCGACGTCAGCAGCGGAGTCCGCGACCAAGACGGGCTGGACTGCGGGCGTTGGTCTTGAAGCGGCGGTGACCCAGAACGTCACGGCCCGCGTCGAGTACCGTCACACCGACCTCGGCACTTTCCCGAGCACCGGCGGCGATTATTCGTCGAACGACATCCTCGTGGGTGTCGGCTTCAAGTTCTAAGCTTACTGGCCTGACCTCGAAGTCCTGATCGAACGGCCAAGAATGCCCCGTCGCGACCCCCGCGGCGGGGCATTTCCTTTTTGCGGTTCAGCTTAGGGGCGGATCGAGCGGCAGGCCGCGTCGTAAACGTGCCACGGATCGTGGCCGGCGATGCACGATTCGACGTGCCAGCCGACCGAGAAGGTCGCCAGATGCGGCCCCTCGATGACGTAGACCGCTTCCGCCTTGCGCCCGTTCGACAGCCACGCCGTCGCGCTGCAGAAGCGCCGGTCGATGCGGCCTTGCCACGGCGTGCCGACGCCGGTCTGGTGCGCGTTGCTGAGGTTGGTGATGGTCACGCCGGCATGGACGATGCGCGCGTCCTGGTAAGCGAATTTCTCGACGACGCGCCAGCCGACGGATTCATCGGAACAGGAGGGGACGTTCGAGTAGACCGCGCCGCCGTACGCCGGGGCGTAGCCGTAGTCCGCCGCCATCGCGCTGCCCGTGAAGCCGGTGGCAACAACCAGAACGCTGGTGAGAGTCCGCAGCATCGCAGTTCTCCTCGCGCGATTCGTCCGTCTGACCTGCAAAATGTGGCCCACGCGTCGGCCGGTCAACGAGTCCTAGCCGTAAATCGATTCACGAAAGGTTACGGCGGGCCTATTCGCCGGCGATTTCGTCGAGCATGAACTCGGCGCCATCCCCTTGCCGGAGCAGGGGAACCAGCCCCGAAAGCAGCGCCTTCAACGTGCCGGCGAACCGCCACGGCGGGTTGCAGATCACGAGCCCCGTGCCGTTGAACGTGCCGGCGGCGTCGCGATCGCGGACGGTAAGTTCCGCCCGCAGCAGGCGGCGGATGCCGCTTTTCGCCAGCCCGACGCGAAAGGCATCGACGGCGGCGAGATCCTTCACCGGGTACCAGAGGGCATAGATCCCGGTCGGCCACTTACGCTCTGCTGCGACAAAGCCGTCGAGCATCCGGGTAAACTCGTCGCGCTCCTCGAAGGGCGGATCGACCAGCACCAGCCCGCGCCGCTCCTTGGGCGGCACGAAGGCGCCGAGCGCCAGCCACCCGTCGAGCGCGATGGTGCGCACCTGGACGTCGCCGGCAAATTCGGCTTCGAGCGCCGCGGCATCCTCGGGATGGAGCTCGACCGCGGTGAGAAGGTCCTGCCGGCGGAAGAGATGGCGCGCGATCGACGGCGAGCCCGGATAGCGGGCGAGGGGAGCGGGCTCCGCCGCGCCATTGGCGGCGGCGACGGCCGCCAGATATGGCGCGAGCAGCGCGTCGAGTGCGGCTGGGCGCGCCGCACCCCACAGCCGGCCGATGCCCTCGCGCCATTCGCCGGTGCGCGACGCTTCGTCGGCGGTGAGATCGTAGATCCCGACGCCGGCGTGCGTGTCGATGACGCGGAAGGCGCTGTCCTTCGCCTTCAGCCGCTCGATCAGCAGCGCCAGCACCGCATGCTTCACGACGTCCGCGAAGTTGCCGGCATGGAAGGCGTGGCGATAGTTCATGGCGGAGGGAGTAGCGCGTCTTTCTGGAAATGAGACTCAGGTGGCCGTGACCGCCTGGTCGTTCAGCCCGGCCATCGGGACACGGCCCGGCCAAAGCTGGAACTCACCTCTAAGCCCATCCCACCTAAGCGCCAAGATGGATTTCGGATTCGTCGTAGTCATGAGGGGGAACGCGGTGCCTCGTTCTCCGCCGGCACCCCGGCGAAAGCGGCTCTACGAATCCGATTGCGTCTTCCGGCCGATCTCGTCCGCCACCATCGCCAGCGCCTTCGGATAAAGCTTGTGTTCCTCGACCAGCACGCGGGCGGCGAGCGTCTCCGGCGTGTCGCCGGGAAGCACGGCCACCTCGGCTTGCGCGATCACCGGGCCTTCGTCGATGCCGGCCGTGACGTAGTGGACGGTGCAGCCGTGGCGGCTCATGCCGGCGGCGATGGCGCGGGCGTGCGTGTCGAGACCGGGAAAGGCGGGGAGCAGCGACGGGTGGATGTTGATCAGCCGGCCCTCCCAGCGCTGCACGAAATCGGGCGACAGGATGCGCATGAAGCCGGCGAGCGCGACGATCTCTACGTGCGCCGCGGCGAGATGCCGGTCGATCTCGGCCTCCATCGCCGCCTTGCCCGGGGCCGTGACGGCAACCGCCGGGATGCCAGCCGCGCGAGCGAGGGCGAGCCCGCCGGCGTCCGCCTTGTTGGCGATCACGAGCACGATCTCGGCCGGATAGTCCGGCGCCTTCGCCGCCTCGATCAGTGCCGCCATGTTGGAGCCGCGCCCGGAGATGAGCACGGCGACGCGCTTCCGCGCCATCTATGCGCGCCCGAGCGCGAGGCGGCCGTCGTAGATCACGCCGCCGCCGGCGTGGCGTTCGATCCTCCCGATGACGGCGACCGTCTCGCCCGAGTCTCTGAGGCTCCTCACCACGTTCTGGATGAGATCGGCGGCGACCACCACCGCCATGCCCACCCCGCAGTTGAAGGCGCGCAGCATCTCGCGCTCCTCGATGGCGCCGAGGCCGGCGAGCCAGCCAAACACCGGCGGCACGGCGATGGCACTGAGGTCGATGCGCGCCGCCATGTCGGCGGGCAGCACGCGCGGCACGTTCTCGGTGAGGCCGCCGCCCGTGATGTGCGCCATTGCCTTCACTGCGCCGGTCGCTCGGATCGCCGCGAGCAGCGGCTTCACGTAGATCCGGGTAGGGGTGAGCAGAGCCTCGCCGAGCGAGCGCGATGCATCAAACGGCGCCGCATCGCCATATGCCGCGCCGCTGTCGGTGACGAGCTTGCGCACCAGCGAATAGCCGTTGGAATGGACGCCGGACGAAGCGAGCGCCAGGATGACGTCGCCGGGCGCGATGTCGCCGCGCGGCAGCACCGCGTAGCGCTCGACCGCGCCGACCGCGAAGCCGGCTAAGTCGAAGTCGCCGCCTGCATAAAGCCCGGGCATCTCGGCCGTCTCGCCGCCGATCAGCGCGCACCCGGAGATGCGGCAGCCTTCCGCGATACCGGCGACAATCTGCGCGCCCAGGGCAGGATCGAGTTTGCCGGTGGCGTAATAGTCGAGGAAGAAGAGGGGCTCCGCGCCCTGCACCACAAGGTCGTTCACCGACATCGCCACGAGGTCGATGCCGATCGTGTCGAGGATGCCGGTGTCGATGGCGATCTTGAGCTTGGTGCCGACGCCGTCCGTGGCGGCAACCAGCATGGGGTCGCGGTAGCCGGTCGCCTTGAGGTCGAACAGGCCGCCGAACCCGCCGATCTCGGCGTCGGCGCCCGGCCGGCGCGTGGCGCGGACGAGCGGCTTGATGGCGTTGACCAGGGCATTGCCGGCATCGATCGAGACGCCCGCGTCGGCATAGGCGACGGGGCGCGCCGGCTGGCTCGCGTCCTTGGCCACTGACCGCACCTCCTCGAGATTCGCCCGTTCGGCCGTTGTGCGGCGCATACAAGGAGCAAGCCGGCCGCGAATGCAAGGCGCCGGCGGGGATTCCCCCGCTTGGCTTTGCCGCCGGGCGGTGCCATTAAAATAGGCGATGCGCGACGGACGGCCGCCTCATTGACCCTGCCTAATCTCATAACCATTGCCCGGCTCCTGCTGGTGCCGCTGATCATCTGGTTCATCGTCGCCGACGAGCCGCTGGCGGCGTTCATCGTGCTGCTGGTGGCCGGCCTCAGCGACGCCATCGACGGCTTCATCGCGCGCAACTTCGACCTCCGCTCCGATCTCGGCACCTATCTCGACCCCGTCGCCGACAAGGCGCTGCTGGTCTCGGTCTATGTCACGCTGGCCATCGTCGCTGCCATTCCCGTCTGGCTGACCATCCTCATCGTCAGCCGCGATGTGCTGATCGTCGGCGCCGTGGTGCTCTCGTGGATGCTGAGCGTGCCGACCACGGTCCGCCCGCTCGCCATCTCCAAAGTCAACACCGTCGCCCAGATCGTTCTCGCGGTCGCTATCCTGGGCAGCCTCGGCTTCGGCCTGCCCCTCGGCTGGCTACAGCCGGTGCTGGTCTACGCGGTCGCGGTGCTCACCGTGGCCTCGGCGGCGATGTACCTGGTCGATTGGGTCCGCCACATGGGGACGACAGAGGCCGGCTCGTCACCGCCGAGCGGCGACGGCCTGCGCAAGCCCTCGCCCTGAGGCGCCTCGTGACCGATCGCAAGCCGCCCGCCGCGCGGCAGCTGCCGCTCAGCCTTCCCCATCGTGCCGAGATGACGCGCGACGCCTTCCTCGTCGGCACCGCGAACGCGCGCGCCGTCGCGCTGGTCGATGCCTGGCCGGAGTGGCCGGCGCCGGCGGTGCTGCTCGCCGGCCCTGCCGGCTCCGGCAAGACGCACGTCGTCGAGATCTGGCGCGCGCTCGCCGGGGCGTCGGTGATCGCGGCGGCCGATCTTCGCGACGACGGCGTAGCAGCGCTCGTCGCCAGCGGACCGGTAGCCGTCGAAGACCTGCACACCGGCCCGCTCGATGAGGCGGCGCTGTTTCATCTCCTCAACCTTGCCGCCGAACGCGGCGCGCCGCTGCTGCTCACCAGCCGCGTATCGCCATCCGCTTTGCCGGCAAAGTTGGCGGATCTCGTCTCGCGGCTTCGTGCCCTCAGGCTGGTCGAGATCGGCGAGCCGGACGACGACCTGCGCCGTCGCGTGCTGGTCAAGCTGTTCGCCGATCGCCAGCTTGCAGTCGAGCCCGCGGTCATGGATTACATCCTGCTCCACATGGAGCGCTCGCTCGATGCCGCGAACCGTGTCGTCGCGGAAATCGACCGCGAGGCTTTGGCTGCGGGCGCCCCGGTGACGCGCCGCCTCGCCGCTGCGGCCATGGCGCGGCTGGGCGAGGGGACGGCGGGCGAAGGCGCGGCCGACTAGGCGCTACGTCGTCGCCGCAGCCTCTGCCGCGCGCGCGTTGCGCAGCCGCGTGAGCAGGATCGGCACCATGAACAGGTAGAGCGCGGCGCCGACGATCCACACCGTGCCGAGCCAGATGTCGGTCGTCGCCGCATAGATGCCCGTGCCGATCAATGGTCCGATGATCGTGGTCAGGCTGGCGATGCTGGCGAGCACGCCCTGCAATTCGCCCTGCCGCTCGCCGTCCACTTCGTTGGACAGGAGCGACTGCAGCGCCGGCATGCCGACGCCGCCGAGCGAGAACAGCGGCGCCAGCGCGAATGCCATCCAGCCCTGGTTGGCGAACGCGATGAGGATGAACGCCAGCATGTCGCAGCCGAGGCCGACGAACAGCGTTCGCGTCGCGCCGAGCCACTTGGTCAGCGGGCCGGTGAGGAAGGCCTGCGACAGCACCAGGAAGGCGCCGAACATGGCGAGCGACAGGCCGACCGTGAAGGTGTCCCAGCCGAACTTGTCGTGGCCGTAGAGCACCCAGATCGTCCCCGGCACGTTGCCGATCGCGTTGTAGAGGAAGAACAGCGCCATCAGCGGGATGAGCGCCCGGAAACCGAACGCCCACTTCAGCGGCGCGAACGGATTCAGCGCCTTCCAGTCCATCTTGGCGCCAGCCGCGGGCTTGCGCGTCTCCGGCAGGATGAAGAGCGCGAGCGTGAAGTTGATCGCGTTGAGAAGCGCGCCGGCGAGGAACGGCGAGCGCAGCCACCACGCGCCGAGCAGGCCGCCGATCACCGGTCCGATGATGAAACCGACGCCGAAGGCCGCGCTCATCTGGCCGAAGCGGCCGGCGCGCTCGTCCTCGGGCGTGATGTCGGCGATGTAGGCGGTCGCCACGGCCATGTTCGCGCCGGTGATGCCGGAGATGATGCGGCCGATGAGCAGCACCGCGAACCACGGCGAGAACGCCATGACGAGATAGTCGATCGCCGCCCCGGCAATCGAGACGAGCAGCACGGGCCGTCGCCCGTAGCGGTCGCTGAGCGCGCCGAGCAGCGGCGAGAAGATGAACTGCATCAGCGCATAGATCGCGATGATGACGCCGAACAGGATGGAGCTGTCCCCAGGTCCGGCAACGTCGCGGACCAGGCTGGGCAGGATCGGAAAGATGAGGCCGACGCCGATCGAATCGATCGCGATCGCCGCGAGGAGGACAATGAACGGGCGTTTCATGGGAGAATATCTCTATATCGTACGATATAGCTAAAGACACAAATGGGTTGCGTCAAGGTGCGGAAGTGCCCGGCAATTTCGCGCTATTCTCCAGCTGCTTTCCGGTGCGCTGCGGCCTTGTCGAAATCGTCACAATTCCCGTTTAGGGCTATACTTTCCCCCAAGAAGAATCCGCGAAGCCCGCCATGGACCAGACCAACCTCCCGCTATCCGCCGAAAGCGCCGCCGCTGCCGCCGGCACCGAGGGCGCGACCGCGCGCCTTCGTCAGCGTCCGGATCGTTTCATCAACCGCGAGCTTTCGTGGCTGCATTTCAACCGGCGTGTGCTCGAGGAAGCGACCAACCCGAACCACCCGGTGCTCGAACGCCTACGCTTTCTTTCGATCTCCGCCAACAACCTCGACGAATTTTTCATGGTGCGCGTCGCCGGCCTCAAGGGCCAGCAGCGGCTTGGCGTGGGGATGATCTCGGATGACGGCCAGTCGCTCTCCGAGCAGCTGGTTTCGATCGGCACTGCGGTATCGGCTCTTGCCAGCGACCAGCAGGCCGTGTGGGCGGCGCTGCGCGACCAGCTCTCGGCCGCAGGCGTCACGCTTGTCGATGCCGGCAGCCTCGAGGACAGCGAGCGCGAATGGCTCGAGCACCACTTCCTCGATTCGATCTTTCCGGTGCTGACGCCGCTCGCCATCGACCCGGCGCATCCGTTTCCGTTCATCCCCAATCTCGGCCTGACCGTCGCCCTGCAGCTGACCCGCAAGACCAATGGCCAGCGCATGACCGCGCTCTTGAGGATGCCCGGCTCGCTCGACCGCTTCATCCGCCTGCCGTCCAACGACGCCAGCCGCGACCGTTTCATCGCCATCGATCAGGCCGTCCGCCTGTTCGTCATCCGCCTGTTTCCGGGCTACAGCGTCGAGGGCATGGGCGCCTTCCGCGTCGTCCGCGACTCCGACATCGAGGTCGAGGAAGAGGCCGAGGATCTCGTCCGTTTCTTTGAGAGCGCGCTCAAGCGCCGGCGCCGCGGCTCGGTCATTCGCCTCGAGGTCGAGGGCGCCACGCCCGAACCGCTGCGCGCCCTGGTCGCCGAGGCGCTCGCCGTCTCCGGCGATGAAATCTTCATCGTCGAGGGTGTGTTGGCGCTGAACGATCTCGCCCAGATCGCCGCGATCGACCGCCCCGCGCTGAAATTCCAGGCCTACACGCCGCGCTTTCCCGAGCGCATCCGCGAGCACAGCGGCGATTGCTTCGCCGCCATTCGCGAGAAGGACCTCGTCGTCCACCACCCCTACGAATCGTTTGACGTCGTCGTGCAGTTCCTGCTCCAGGCGGCGAGCGATCCCGATGTCGTCGCGATCAAGCAGACCCTCTACCGCACCTCGAACGACTCGCCGATCGTGCGCGCCCTCGCCGAGGCCGCCGAGGCCGGCAAGACCGTCACCGCCATCGTCGAGCTCAAGGCCCGCTTCGACGAGGCCGCCAACATCAAGTGGGCCCGCGATCTCGAACGCGCCGGCGTCCAGGTCGTCTATGGCTTCATCGACCTGAAGACGCACGCCAAGCTGTCGCTCGTCGTGCGCCGCGAGAACGGCCAGCTCGCCACCTACGTCCACATCGGCACCGGCAACTACCATCCGGTGACGGCGCGCATTTACACCGACCTGTCGTTCTTCTCCGCCGATCCGATGATCGGCCGCGACGTCGGCCGTATCTTCAATTACATCACCGGCTACTCCGAGCCTGAGCGAATGGAGTGCATGGCGGTTTCGCCGCTGACGCTCCGGAAGCGCATGCTCGAACTGATCGCGGGCGAGGTCGAGCATGTGAAGGCCGGCCGGCCGGGGCAGATTTGGCTGAAGTTGAACGCGCTCGTCGATGCGCAGATCATCGACGCGCTCTACGACGCCAGCCAGGCCGGCGTCGAAATCGACCTCGTCGTGCGCGGCATCTGCTGCCTGCGGCCCGGCATCCCCGGCCTGTCCGAGCGCATCCGCGTGAAGTCGATCGTCGGCCGCTTCCTCGAGCATGCCCGCATCTTCGCCTTCGGCAATGGTTTCGGGCTGCCTTCCGACCAGGCGATGGTCTATATCGGCTCGCCCGACATGATGCCGCGCAATCTCGACCGCCGGGTCGAGGCGCTGGTGCCAATCTTCAACCCGACGGTGCACGAGCAGGTGCTCGATCAGATCATGGTGGCCAACCTGACCGACAACCAGCAGAGCTGGCGTGTGCTGCCCGACGGCCGCTCCGAGCGCGTCAAGCCGGCGCGTGGCGAGGCGCCGTTCAACGCGCACGAATACTTCATGACCAATCCCAGTCTCTCCGGCCGCGGCAAGTCCCTGAAGACGGATTCGCCGAAGCCGCTCCGCCGTCGCACGGCGAAACAGGCCTAGCCTTTGCCGAAAGCCTCCGCGCCCATCGAGGACGCGCCCGGCCGCATCATCAACGGTGGCCCGGTCGCGATTGTCGATATCGGTTCGAACTCCGTGCGGCTCGTGGTCTACGAGCATCTCGGCCGCTCCTCGACGCCGCTGTTCAACGAGAAGGAACTGTGCGGCCTCGCCCGCGGCGTCGCCGCCCGCGGCCGCCTCGATCTGGAGGCGATCGCCTCGGCGCTGACCGCGATCCGCCGCTTCAATGCGCTCTGCGACCAGATGCACGTCTCGGCGTTGCACGTGCTGGCGACCGCCGCCGTACGCGAAGCCTCCAACGGCCCCGATTTCATTGCCTCGGTCGAGGCGATCTGCAAGGTCAAGGTCGCGATCCTTTCCGGTGCCGAAGAGGCGCGCCTGTCGGCGCTCGGCGTCATGTCCGGCTTCCACAAGCCCGACGGCATCGCCGGCGATCTCGGCGGCGGCAGCCTCGAGGTCGTCGACATAAACGGCACGAAGATTGGCGAGGGCGAGACTTTCCCGCTCGGCGGCCTGCGCCTCGAGGAGATGGCAGAAGGCTCGCTCAAGAAGGCCGAGAAGATCGCCGGCGAGATTCTGGCGACGTCAAAGGTGCTGACCAAGGGCGCCAAGCGCCACTTCTACGCCATCGGCGGAACCTGGCGGTCGCTCGCGCGGCTCCACATGCGCCAGAAGGGCTACCCGCTCCACGTCATGCACGACTACGCCATCGAGGCGGGCGAGGCGGCCGACTTCTGCCGCATGGTCGCGCGGCGCGATCTCGAATCGATCGACTCGATCGAGGTCGTCTCGCGCAGCCGCCGTGCGCTGTTGCCCTATGGTGCCGCGGTGCTGGCGCAGGTGATCGACGCCATGCGTCCGTCGAACATCGTCATGTCGGCGCTCGGCGTGCGCGAGGGGTTGCTCTACGATCTGCTCGATGCCAAGGAGAGGGCGAAGGACCCGCTGATCGTCGCCTGCGAGGAGCTCAACTATCTGCGCTCGCGCTCGCCACGCCATGTCCTCGAGCTCGGCTCGTGGTCCGAGATG
>JBEHXS010000065.1:0-12907 GCA_048498575.1 Pseudomonadota bacterium | reverse complement strand
GCGGCATTGTCAGGGGGGGCCGGTGCCTGTCAAGGAAAGTACGGCGGCTGTTCGACGATGCTGCCGTCTTCCCTTTCCGCCGCCGCTCGTTCACACGGCGAGAAGCACGCCGGCGTAGTCAGCGCTGCTCCGCCGAGCCCTTGCGAACGCGGCAGCGCCGAGAAAGAAGCCGCCGCCCACGCCGGCGCTCCGGCGGGGCGCTCACTGCTGCGCGGCACCTGCCGATTGCGACGGAAAACGCGCCATCCGTTCATTCCCTACCTTGACTCGTCGTCAGTATACTGTATCCAATTTCACGCGCGCCGAACCCACTGACTGACAGGAGCCAGCCCATGAGTGTCACCCTGACAAAGCCTCTGAATCCGGACGAACTGCGCACCGCGCTGGAAAACGCGATCAAGGGCAAAAGCGCCAATAAGGCGCCGTTCAGCATCGCCTGGGCGAGCGGCAAGCTCAGCCGCGACCACCTCTCCCGTTGGGCGGAAAACCACTACCACTATGTTGGCCCGTTCGCCGACTACCTGGCCTGCATCTATTCGCGCATGCCCGACACCTACGTCGAGGCCAAGGACTTCCTCCTCCAGAACATGTACGAGGAGGAGATCGGCGGCGACCGCCACACGGACCTGCTCATCCGCTTTGCCGAAGCCTGCGGCACGACGCGGGCGCGGGTCGAAGATCCCGACAACATGACCGCCACCACCCGCGGCCTGCAGAGCTGGTGCTATGCGGTCGCCATGCGCGAGGACCCGATCGTCGCCGTCGCCGGCCTGGTCGTCGGCCTCGAGTCGCAGGTGCCGTCGATCTATCGCAAGCAGACGCCGACGCTGCGCGAGAAGTACGGCTTCACCGACGAGGAAGTGGAGTTCTTCGACCTCCACATCGTCTCCGACGAAATCCACGGCGAGCGCGGCTACCAGATCGTGCTCGAGCACGCCCGCACGGTCGAGTTGCAGGAGCGCTGCCTGAAGATCTGCGAGATCGGCGCCCAGATGCGCCTGCTCTACACGACGGCGCTCTACTACGACTACGTCGCCAAGGACGTTCCGCTGTCGGCGCTGGAGCGCGCCGAGAAGAAGGTACCGGAGGACGAGCGCGAGTTGTTGCAGGCCTGATCGGTGCCGGTCGTAACCCTCCACAAGGGGGACAGCGTCTACCGGGACGAGGTCAAGCCCAACACCAACCTCGTGGTGCGGGCTGGCGTCCGCCAGTTCCCCTGGCCGAACTTCAAGTACCGGTGCGGCATGGGGAAGTGTGCCACCTGCGCCAGCCGGATCATAAGCGGGGGCGAGCATCTGCCCGCCCCCAACTGGAAAGAGAAGAAGATACTGGGGGACAAGCTGGACGAAGGCTATCGGCTCGCGTGCCAGCTCTGGATCACCCACGACATCGAACTCACCCAGGACGTTTCCCCGGAAGTCGGGGCACTGGTTGAGATCCTGAACTACCGCGGACCGGGCGCAAAGTGAGGGTGACGCCATGTATGTGCTGCTGACGACCAAGCCGGGTGAGTTCAAGACCGAGGTCACCCAGGGCCTCGCTCCGGTCGAGAGCTATGACTACTACTTCTACGGTCGCCGCCGCGCCCAGTTCACGATCGCCGAGATCGAAGGACCGACGCGCATCCGCATCGTCGAAGACGAGCCGCCGCAGATCGTCAACGACGTGCCGTCGAAGCTGTTCGAGAAGTTCGAGACGCTCGATGCGGCGCGCGCCGAGCTCAAGACGCTGACGACCTACGGCACGATGGATATCCGGCTGCAGAAGGTCTAACCGGCGCCCCTTCCCTTCCGCCGAGGAGAGTCCGTGAGCCCGCCCCGGTATCGATGATCTCCATTGTCTTTCTCACCAACGGCGGCAAGACGGTCAGCGCGCCGGAAAACAGCAACCTGCTGCGCGTGTCGCTCCGCCAGCAGGGCGGCATCCCGTTCAAGTGCGGCGCCGGCATCTGCGGCACCTGCCGCTGCAAGATCGAGAGCGGCATCGAGCACACCGACAAGGTGAAGCCGAAGGAGCGCAAGCACCTCACCGAAGCCGATGTCGCCGCGGGCTACCGCATGGCCTGCCAGACCTTCATCGTCGAAGGCGATGTCAGCGTCTCCTGGATACCGCCGCACGAGCGGCCGCCGGGCACGCCCGGCGCGACCTCGGCGGGCGCCCGCCCCGCGCCGGTACTCGCTCCGGCGCCGGCGGCGACCGAAGCTCCCGCTCCTGTCGTCGCGCCCGTGACCGCCTCCGCGGCACCAGCCCCTGTGGCGAATGACGCGCGGCCCGCTGCCGTAGTGAACCCAACCATCGTGAAGCGTGACCCGATCATGAACACAACAAACCTCAACTATGTCTCCGGCGAGTGGGTCGCGGCCGCGGACAATGCCGCGTTCGAAGACCGCAACCCGGCGGACGAGCGCGACCTGATCGCGACCTTCCCGGACTCCGGCGAAGCCGATGTCACCGCGGCCGTGGAGGGCCTCCAGGACGCGTGGCCGGCGTGGTGGGCGGCCTCGCCCGAAGTGCGCGCCGACGTGCTGTTCAAGGCGGCCGACATCATGGCCCGGCGCGCCGACGAGATCGCCGAGGAGCTGACCCGCGAGGAAGGCAAGACGCGGACCGAAGCCCGCGCCGAAGCGCGGCGCATCGCCGCCAATTTCCGTCTCTATGCCGGCGAGGCGCTGCGGCTGAACGGCGAAACCTATCCCAGCGAGGCGAACCAGATCGTGCTGTCGCTCCGCCAGCCGGTCGGCGTGGTCGCGGTCATCACGCCGTGGAATTTCCCGCTGTCGATGGCCGCCCGCAAGATTGCGCCGGCGCTGGCGGCCGGCAATGCCGTCCTGTTCAAGCCGTCCGAGATCACGCCCCTGATGGGCCAGCGGCTGGTCGAGGTGCTGCTCGAGGCCGGGTTGCCGGCGGAGGTGATCGCGCTCGTCCACGGCCGCGGCGCCAAGGTCGGCAAGGCGATCACGGCCAGCCGCATCGACGCCCTCACCTTCACCGGATCGTTCGCCGTCGGCCGCCAGATATCGGCGTCGCTGTCGACCGACGTTCGCTGCCAGCTCGAGATGGGCGGCAAGAACGCGACCGTGGTGCTCGCCGATGCCGATGTCGACAAGGCGGTCGGCATCATCGAGCGCGGCGCCTTCGGCCTCACCGGCCAGGCGTGCACGGGCACGAGCCGCGTCCTCGTCGCCCGCCCGCTCTACGATCAGGTGGTGGCGAGACTCGCCGCCGCGGCCGGCAAGATCAAGGTCGGCCCGGGCGGCGACGACGGCGTGCGCATGGGTCCACTCGCCACCGCCGGCCAGTACGACAAGGTCCAGTCATACCTTCGCCTGGCGCGCGAGGAAGGCAGCCGCGTCGATGTCGGCGGCGAGACCTTGCGCGGCAACGGCGACGCGCGCCTTGCCAACGGCTACTTTCTGTCGCCGGCGGTGATCTCCGAGGTGCCGGCGGCGAGCCCGCTGCTGCGCGAGGAAATCTTCGGCCCGGTGGTCGCCGTCCGCGCCGTCGACGGCCCCGACGAAGCGATGGCGATCGCCGACGAGACCGAATACGGCCTCGCCGTTTCGCTGGTCACCAACGACCTCAACGCGGTGCTGCGTTTCGCGCGCGGCACGCGCCACGGCATCGTCAAGGTGAACGCGCCGACCACCGGCGTCGCGCTCAACGCGCCCTTCGGCGGCTTCAAGCACTCCAGCAACCAGGCCGCCAAGGAACAGGGCGGCGCCAACGTCATGGACTTCTACACCCGCATCAAGACCGTCTACCTCGGTGGGTGATGTTCCCATCGCTGGAAACCATCCTGCCCGGCGGGCTGCTCTCGCCGCACGCCGCCATCATCGCCGCGATGGTCTGCATTGCGGCCCTGCTCCAGGGCGTGAGCGGCCTCGGCTTCGCGATGGTGTCGGCGCCCATCGCCGTCCTCTACTTCCCCGAATTGGTGCCGGGACCGCTTCTGGTTCTGGGCGCCGGGCTCGCCCTCCTCGGCGTCATTCGCGAGTTCGGCTTCGTCCACTGGAGCTCGGCCGGTGCGCTCATGGCCGGGCGGGTGGTTGGCACCTTCGCGGCCGGCCTCACGCTGTCGATACTGCCGACGACGCTGTTCTCGGTCGTCTTCGCCGTTCTCATCCTGACGGGCGTCGGGCTGAGCTACGCCGGCTGGCGCTTCGATGCCACGGTCCCCAACATGGTGATGGCGGGCATGGCCTCCGGCCTGATGGGCACCATCACCTCGTCGGGAGCGTCGCCGCTGGCGATCGTCATGCAGCACGTGCCGGCGGCCCGCATGCGCGCCACGGTCGGCACGATGTTCTTCGCCGGCGCGCTGCTGTCGCTCGCCACGCTCGCAATCGTCGGCAAGTTCTCCGTAGCCCAGCTCTGGCTGGGTATCATCCTGTTGCCACCGATGATGCTCGGCTTCTTCGTGTCGGGGCCGCTCAACCGGCTGGTCTCGCGCACGGCTTTGCGCCAGCTTCTGCTGGCGTTCTCGGCGCTCGGCGCCCTTGGTATTCTGGTGCGCGCCTGGCTGGCGGGCTGAGGGGATAACATCCGGCGCCAGTGACGGCGGCCGGTAATGGGGGAAGGCGTTACCGTGCTCCACATCACCGATGAGATGGTCACCGATGCGGTCAGCATCGCCGAGACGCAGCAGGTGCTGCTCGAGGCCTTCCGCAGCTTCGGCATGAACAAGGCCGCGATGCAGGAGCGCATCCGCACCGAAGCCGGCGGCGTCAAGCTGTCGACGCTCGGCGCCGTCATCCCCGAGCAAGGCTTCGTCGGCGCCAAGGTCTACACGACCATCGCCGGGCAGTTCTCCTTCGCCATCATGCTGTTCTCGGCCACCGACGGACGGCCGCTGGCTTCGCTCGAAGCGAATGCCATCACGCGCCTGCGCACGGCGGCCTGCTCGGTCATCGCCTCGCGCTACCTGGCGCGGCCGGCGTCGCGCGTGCTCGCGCTGTTCGGCACCGGCGTCCAGGGGCGCGCGCATGCCCTGCAGATGGCCGGCGCCTTTTCACTGCACGAGATCCTGATCTGCCCGTTCGACGATCCGCCGGAAGTGGCGGAGCGCATCACGGCGGAGACCGGCGTTCCCGCTCGCTTCACGTCGGCGAAGGACGCGCTCGATCGCGCCGACATCGTGGTGACGGCGTCGCGCGCCACGACGCCGCTGTTTTCCGGCGAGATGCTGCGGCCGGGCACATTCGTCGCCGCCGTCGGATCGAGCCTGCCGCACACGCGCGAGCTCGACGACGCGGCGCTCGGCCGCGCCTCGGTGATCGCGGTCGAGTGGCGCCAGCAGACGCTCCGCGAGGCCGGCGATCTCGTCATGGCCAGCCCGGCGGCGCTGCCGCCCAACAAGATCGTGGAGATCGGCGAGCTCGTCACCGGCGCCGTCCACGGCCGGCGAAGCGACAACGAAATCACGATCTATAAGACTGTCGGTGTCGGGCTGGAGGACATCGCGATCGCGGGGCTGGCCTACGCCCGCGTAACGGGAGAAGCGGCGACCGCGTAAGCGCCGCTAGGGCGTCTGCGGCATCTGCGCCGCGTTGTAGACGTGGCGCGCCGCGAGCAACGCGGCAAGCTCGGCATCGCCGTCGATCACGGCGCGCAGGATCGTCGCGTGCTCCTGCCAGTTTTCACGCACCCGCACCCGGCTCACCGAAGCGAAGATCAGGCCCGTGCGATCGCGCAGCTGCCGGATCATGTCCTGCAGCACCGAGTTGCCGCTGATGTTGGCGAGCGCCTCGTGGAAGCGCGAATTCATGCTGACGATCTTGGTGGCGTCCTCGGTACCTTCGAGGCGCTGTCCTTCTTCGAGAATCTTCTGCAGGCGGGCGATATGCTTCGGCTCGTGGTGCTTGGCCGCCAGCCGTGCATTGAGCGCCTCGAGGGTGGCGCGCACCTCGACCAGCTCGCGCTTCTGCTCGTCGCTGAACATGGTGACCGAGGCGCCGCGGCGCGGCTCGATGGTGACGATCCCCTCGGCGGCAAGCTCGCGGAGCGCCTCGCGCACCGGCATCCGGGACACGCCCAGCTCTTCCGACAGCTTGCCTTCGACCAGGCGGGTCCCCAGCGGCATGTCGCCGCTCATGATCCGCTCGCGGATGGCCGAGGTCACCACCTTGGTCAGCGGAAGATGATTGGCACCAAGCGAGATATTCATAGTCACCGTACCGATCTTTCAGGCCGGACCAATATCCGGGTTCGTCCTGGGCGCTCACTGATCTGCCGCAATGGGCGGCAGGCCGGGCGGCTTTTCGCCCCTTATTTCAGCATACTTGATTCAGCACGCCCTTGTCACAGGCGCGCGACAAATGGTTCGCGCCTGTTTCACAGGTTCTCTCTTCACACCGCTAAGTGACTGGCTTTCCAGCAGAATTATCGTTCACCGTCGACGAGGACGAAGCCGAGGAACACTGCCGGCGAATCGTCCGGATGGCCGACGGTATACTGATTAGCCGGCGACAGTCGGGACAATTGCCAGTTGCGCGAGCCCGAAACGCCGTCTCACCGCCGCTTCAGATTGTGCTGGAAGAAGAAGCTGTCGGCATAGATGTGGTTTAGGCTTGCTCCCTGCGCAATCAGGCGGCGCTTGGCATCGGAGACCATGTCCGGCGAGCCGCAGAGATAGATGGCGTGCTCGGAGAAGTCCGCGATGTCTTCGCAGGCAGCCTCCTGAACGTAGCCGCGGCGGCCCTGCCAGTCCTCGCCCGGGCGCGACAGCACCGGCACATAGTTGAACTCGGTGAGGCGGCTGCTCCAGTTTTGAATTTCGTCGTGCAGGTAAAGATCCTGCTCGCGGCGCATGCCCCAGTAGAGACTGACTGGCGGGCAATCGGGATCGTCGTGCAGCGACTCCAGCATGCTCTTGATCGGCGCCAGTCCCGTGCCGGTCGCGATCATCAGCAAGGGCCGGAAGTCGGCCTTGCGCAGGAAGAACGCCCCGTGCGGCAGCTCCACAGGCAGACTGTGCCCGGGCTTCAGCTCGCGCAGTCGCGCTTCGGTGAAGGAGCCGCCGGCGATCCTGCGGATGTGAAAATCGACCGTCTCGCCGTTCGGCGGCGAGGCGATGGAGAAGCTCCGCACGCTGCCGTCGTCCATGACGATGTTGACGTACTGGCCGGGCCGATAGTCGAGGTCGAGGCCCTCGGGCAGGCGCAGCACGAGGCGCGTAACGTCGTCGCTCAGCGGCTCGAGGCGATCGACCGTTGCCGTGTGGCGCTGCGGATCGGAAAGCAGCGCGGGCAGCACCTCGACGCTGGCGACAAGGTCGCTCTGCGGCCATGCCTGGCAGGCGAGCGCGTAGCCTTCGGCGCGCTCCTCCGGCGCCAGCGCCATGGGGTCGTCGCGGTAGGCAACCTCGCCCGCCAGCAGGCGGAACCGGCACGTCGCGCAGGTCCCCGACTTGCAGTCGTGGGGGATGTGGATGTTGGCGCGCAGCGCCGCCGTCAGCATCGTCTCGTCGTCGTCCACTTCGAACGATCGGTCGAGCTCGGCAATCGTCACGCGATGCGACACCTGCTGCCTCCGTCATCCTCAGAGGGGGTCGGGGACAAGCGGCGGACGCCTACTTCTTGATGTCGGCGGCGACCACGACGTCATAGCCTTCGGCGCCGATCAGCTCCTTCAGCGCCTGCAACGCCGCGACACCGCAGGCCGTGTCCTGCTCGCCGTTGCCGCCACTGAGGCCGACGCCGCCGACGACCTCGCCGTTCACGACGACCGGATAGCCGCCGACGAAAGCGGCGAAACGTCCTTCGAAGGAAAGCTGAATGCCGAAGGCCTCGTTGCCCGGCAGTGCCGGACCGTTCGGCGGCAGGGTGAACAGGTGGGTCGAGCGCTTGTGGCCGGCCGCCGTGAACGCCTTGTTCCAGGCGATCTGCGGGCCGGTCACGCGGCCGCCATCCATGCGTTCCAGGAGAAGCGGAAATCCGCCGGCGTCGGCGATGCAGACCGTCTCCGCCACCCCGATCTCGGCGGCCTTGCGCAGTGCCGCGTCGGCCATGTGGCGGGCCTCGTGGCGTTCAAGCTTCAGCGTCGTCTTCACGCGTCCCTCTGTCGCTGCCGGGTGACGTCCGAAATTGGATACAGTATACTGACGATGGGTTCCAGAGGAAAGCTCGAAATGCCCGGATTCCCCGGGGAAATCTGTGCCGACGCGCCCGCCGCGGTCGACACGCGCACGGCAGTTCGGCAGTATGCTGACGGCCACACGCCGTTCCCTCGTCCGCCGGTCTCTTTGTAATGGATGGTTCGCTCATGCCCAACGCAGATCCCGAGCGCGACGGCGTGCGCGCCGAGCATTGCATGGTCGCGACCGGCAGCCCCTATGCGGCAGCGGCAGCGATCGCCACGCTCAACGTCGGCGGCAGCGCCATCGACGCGGCCATCGCCGCCGATGCGGTGATGGGGCTGGTCGAGCCCATGGCGACCAGCATCGGCGGCGACCTCCTCGCGATGATCGTCGAGCCCGACGGGACGGCGCGGAGCTACAACGGCACCGGGCGCGCCCCGGCGGCACTGACCACCGATCTGGTCGAGCGGCTGCCCAACCGGCACATCCCCGAACGCCATCCGCTGTCCGTGACGGTGCCGGGTGCCGTGCGCGGTTGGCACGACCTCCACCAGCGCTACGGCCGCCTGCCGTGGCCGCAGCTCTTCGCTGCTGCGATCGGCCACGCCGAGGCCGGCTTTGCCGTGACGCCGATCACGGCGCGCGAATGGAAGGTGTTCGAGCCGGTGCTGAAGACGGATGCCACCAGCGCCATGATCTTCCGCGCCGGTCACACGCCGGCGGCCGGCGAGCGCTTCATCAATCCCGAACTCGGCTCGATCCTGCGCGAGATCGCCGCGGGCGGACCGGACGCCTTCTATCTCGGCGAGGCGGCGAAGGCGGCGGCCGGCGCCAACCAGGCGCACGGCGGCGTGCTTGCCGCGTCCGACTTCGCGACCCATCGCGGCGAATTCACGACGCCGCTGTCCACCGTCTTCCGCGGCATCACAGTCCTGGAATGCCCGCCCAATACCCACGGCGTCGCCGTGCTCGACGCCCTCAGCGCGCTGGAGAAGCTGCCGCTCGCCCCCGACGATCCGCAGACGATGGTCGCCGCGGTGAAGGCGATCGGCGACGGACTGGAGCGGGCGAAGCAGACGGTCGCTGACCCCGCCGGCAACACCGTGTGCACCGTGATCGTCGATCGCGACGGCCTCGCCGTCACCCTGATGAGCAGCGTCTTCAAGCGTTTCGGATCGGGCATCGGCGTCCCCGGCTTCGGCTTCGTCCTGCAAAATCGCGGCTCCGGATTTGCCGCGCCCGGCGAGCTCAACGGCCCGGCGCCCGGCAAGCGCGCCTATCACACCGTCATCCCGGCCGCCGCGTTGTCGGGTGGCCGCTTCCACGCGGGCTTCGGCGTGGTCGGTGGCGCCATGCAGCCGCAGGGGCACGTCCAGTTGCTGCTGCGCATCGCGGCGTGGGGCGAGCCGCTGCAGGCCGCGCTCGACCAGCCGCGCTGGCGGCTGGAGTCGGATACGGTGCTCGCGATCGAGCCGGGCATGCCGCAGCCGATCGTCAAGGCGATGCGTGCCGCCGGCTACGGCGAACCCAGCGGCGCCGGCGAGCTTGCCGGGCGGAGCGACTTCGGCGGGGCGCAGTTCGTCACGCGCGCGCCGGACGGCGCACTGCTCGGCGCTTCCGACAAGCGCAAGGACGGCGTCGCCCGCGGGCTCTGATCGGTCGCGGCTAGCGGTGCCAGCAGGCGACGAAGTGGCCGGGCGTCCGCTCAACCAGCGGCGGCGCCTGCAGCGAGCAGCGCTCGGTGGCGAGCGGGCAGCGGCTGTGGAAGTGGCAACCCGCCGGCCAGTGGCCAGGATCGGGGATCTCGCCGCGATAGACGATGCGCTTGCGCGCCCGCTGAATTCTCGGATGCGGCACCGGCACCGCCGACAGCAACGCCTCGGTGTAGGGGTGCAGCGGGTTCTCGTAGAGCTCGTCGCGATTGGCGAGTTCGACCAGGCGGCCGGAATACAGGATGGCGATGCGGTGCGAGATGTGGCGCACGACGCTGAGGTCGTGGGCGATGAACAGGTAGCTCAGACCGAGTTCCTGCTGCAGGTCCTGCAACAGGTTCACCACCTGCGCCCGCACCGACACGTCCAGCGCCGATACCGGCTCGTCGGCGACGATGAACTCCGGCTTCAGCGCGAGCGCGCGCGCAATGCCGATGCGCTGGCGCTGGCCGCCGCTGAAGGCGTGCGGGAAGCGGTCATAGGCGTCGTGCGGCAGGCCGACGAGACGCAGCAGCTCACCGATCTCGTCGCGCGCCTCCTCGGACTTGCGGACGAAGCCGTGGGCGATGAGCGGCTCGGCGACGATGTCGAGGACGCGCATGCGCGGGTTCAGGCTGGCGTAAGGGTCCTGGAAGACCAGCTGCATGTGCCGGCGGAGCTGGCGCAGCGAAACGCCGCCGGCGTGGGTGATGTCGTGGCCCTGAAATTCGATCGAGCCGGCGGTGCTGTCGATCCGGCGGAGCACCGCGCGTCCGGTCGTGGTCTTGCCGGAGCCGGATTCGCCGACCAGCCCCAGTGTCTCGCCGCGAAAGACATCGAAGGAAACGCCGTCGAGGGCGCTGATCTTGCGCGGCTTGCCCCACCAGCCGGTGCGCCCGGCATCGTAGGCGACGCTGAGGCCGCGGACGCTGAGCAGCGGCTGCGGCGGCATCTCGGCCGTTGCCGTATCGCTCATGGCGCCGCCTCGTAGGTCACTGCCGTCTCGATGACGGCGGCGACGTTGGAGGGCCGCCAGCAGGCCGCGGTGCCGCCGTTGATGAAGGACAGAAGCGGCGGCTCCTGCGCGCACACCGCATCGGCCACGGGGCAGCGCAGACGGAAGGCGCAGCCGGATGGCGGCGACAGCATGTCGGGCGGCGCGCCGTCAATGGCAATCAGCCGGTCCAGCCGGTCGTCCAGCCGCGGCGTCGAGCGGATCAGCCCCTGCGTATAGGGATGCGCCGGCCGCTCGAAGATGTCGTCGGCCGTGCCGGTCTCGACGATCCGCCCGGCATACATGACGGCGACGCGGTGACAGAGGCCGGCGACCACGCCGAGGTCGTGGGTAATCAGAATGACCGACAGGTTGAGGCTCTCCTGCAGCCCGGCGATCAGTTCCAGCACCTGCGCCTGGATGGTGACGTCGAGGGCGGTCGTCGGCTCGTCGGCGATCAAGAGCTGCGGTTCGCAGGCGATCGCCATGGCGATCATGACGCGCTGGCGCATGCCGCCGGAAAGCTCGTGCGGATACTGGCTGGCGCGGCGCGGCGGCGCCGGTATGCCGACCGCCTCCAGCAACTCGAGCACGCGGGTCTGCGCCTGCGTCCTCGTCATGCCGAGATGGCGCTGCAGCACCTCGCCGATCTGCGCGCCGATCTTGAGGAGCGGGTTCAGCGAGGTCATGGGGTCCTGGAAGATCAGCGCGATCTCCTTGCCGCGGATGTCGCGCGCGGCGCGGGCGCCTTCGCGGCTGAGCAGCGAGCGGCCCTTCCAGCGGATGTCGCCGCCGGCGATGCGGCCGGGAACGTCGATGAGCCCCATGACGGCCTGCGCCGTGACACTCTTGCCGGAGCCCGACTCGCCGACGATGGCGAGCGTCTCGCCGCGCCCGACGGAAAGATTGACGCCGCGCAGGCCGTGGACGACGCCGCGGCGCGTGTCGAACTCGACGCTGAGCTGGTCGACCTCGAGCAGGGGCATTTCGCTGGTCATGTCCACGCTCAACCCCCTCCCCCGCGGTGACGCCGCCGCTCGGCTGCCTTGGCGCGGGCAAAGCGCTTCTCGCGTTCCTGCGGATCGGTGGTGACGCGCAGCCAGTTGGCGAAGAGGTTGATCGCCAGCACGGTCACCGAGATCGAAAGTCCCGGGAACGCAACCAGCCACCACGCCACGAACAGGTAGTCCTTGCCGTTGGCGATATCGAGGCCCCAGCTCGTCGCCGGCGGCTGGATACCGAGACCGAGGAACGACATCGCCGCCTCGGCGAGCACGATGTTGGTGAACTCGAGGATGCCGAGGGTGAGCAGCGGCGAGGTCAGATTGGGCAGGATGTGCTTGAAGATGACGCGCGACGGACGGGCGCCGATCATCTCCGCGGCTTCGACATACGCCGTCTGGCGCACCGACAGGACGATGCCGCGGATGACACGGGCGTAGACCATCCAGTTGGTGAGCGCGAGCACGACGATGGTCGTGACGAGCCCCGGGCCAACGACCGAGACGATGAGGATGACGAGCAGCAGGCCCGGAAAGGCGACCTGCACGTCGACGCCGCGCATGATGAACAGGTCGACGCGACCGCCCTTGTAGCCGGCGAAGAGGCCGAGCAGGACGCCGAAGGTGCCGGCGCAGGCAACGACCGAAGCGCCCACCACCAGCGAGGCGCGGGCGCCATAGATGACGCGCGAGAGAATATCGCGACCGAGCTGGTCGGTGCCGAAGGGATGCGACCAGTCGCCCCCGTCGAGCCAGGCGGGTGGCTTCAATCGCATGGCGATCGACTGGACCGCCGGATCGTAGGGGGCGAGCAGCGGCGCGAAGATCGCCATCGTCAGCAGCAGCACGATGACGACGAAGCCGATGAAGCCGGCCTTGTCCCGCCAGAGCTCCTCGGCCAGCACCCACAGCTTGCCGCGCGGGGCGGCGCCGCTTCCGGCAGGCAATATGTTGGCCGCGGTCATCGTCAGGCCAGCTTGATGCGCGGATCGATCGCCTTGTAGACGACGTCCATCGCGATGTTGACGATGACGATGATGATGGCGACTGTGAAGACGATGGCCTGGAGCAGATACAGGTCGCTGTGGTCGATCGCCTTCAGTGCGGTCTGGCCGAGGCCCGGCCAGGCGAAGACGCTCTCCACGAC
>JBEHXS010000064.1:0-12936 GCA_048498575.1 Pseudomonadota bacterium | reverse complement strand
GATCGTCACGAACTCGCCGCAGTACCTGCGCGTCGCGCAGGTGATCCAGTCGATGATCAAGCAGGCCGGGATCGATGTCGATCTGCAACCGGTGGCCGGAGGCGTGGGCAACTCGTTGATGGCTTCGGGAGACTATGAAGCCTTCCTCGGCTTCTGGAGCGGCCGTGCCGATCCGGATGCGAACGCGTACACCTACCTTGGCTGCAAGGGCGCGCAGAACTTCGAGAAGTACTGCAACAACGATGTCGAGCAGCTGCTGTCGCAGGCCGCCGCGGTGAACGACGTCGCCCAGCGCACCGCGCTCTACGGGAAAGCCGCCGACATCTGGATGCAGGATCTGCCGCTGATCTACCTCTATCACGAGAAGCGGTTCTTCGGCCTTGCCAAGGGCATCACCGGCTTTGTGCCAGTGCCGGATGGCATCGTTCGCCTGCAGGGTTTAGCAGCGGCCCAATAGCGAGAAGATCGAATCCACATGCCGAGAAGCGGCGGAATTCCGCCGCTTCTTTTTTGGTGGCTACCCCGGCTACCGGTCGTGGCGCAGCAACCGCGCATCGACGGACGCGACGTCTCGGTTTGGTCGCCGAGTGAGCGGGAGATCGGCGTCGTGTTCCCGCACTACGCGCCTGTTTCCGAACATGACGTCGCAGGCAACATCGCCAATCCGCTGAAGCGGCGGCGCTGGCCGAAGGCGCGACTTTCTGCCCGGATGGCAGAAATCCTCCACTTGGCACGGCTGGAAGCTTTCGCCGATCGCTATCCGCGGCAGATCTCGGGCTGCCAGCAGCAGCGCAGCCGAACAGAAACTCTCTGCGACGCAAAAGAGGAATTGATTATTCCGGAGGCGCGGAGGAGTGTTGAGCACTTACATATTTGTTCTTGGCGGAGCATTGGATGCCGACGTCCTCGCACAAAGGCAGGAGCCTGATTGTCGCCCTGCTCGCCAGTACCGCCATGACCCATCCCGCGCATGCGATCCAGCTCAGCGGTGACGTGGTTGACGTGGCCCCGGCGGCGAAGACGACCGGGCCGGAGGGTACACGCGTTCTGACGGCTCCGGGCAGCGTCTATGAGGGCGACGTCATCACTACGGACGCCGCCGGCAAGGCTCAGATCAAGCTGCTTGACGATACCCGCCTAGTGGTGGGGCCAAACTCGAAAATTACAATCGACGATTTTGTCTTCAAGTCGGATCACACAGCCGCAGCCGTCAGCCTCTCGGCATTGCGAGGCGCGTTCCGTTTCATCGGCGGCTCCAGCGAGGCCGGTGCTTATTCGGTTACCACGCCGACGGCGACCATCGGCATCCGCGGCACCGCGGTCGACTTTTCTATCGGGCCGCACGGCGCCACCACCGTTTACTGGCGTGAGGGAAGGGGCTTTGCCTGCGTGGCGCACCCCGGCGCGCCCCATCGGCGGCGAGACGACTGCCGGTTTCTGGTCGCGGGAGATTTGCTGGTTGCCCCGCCGGGCGGCGGATTCGCCAAGGTGAGCGCCGCGGAGAAGGCTGCCCTGATCGCGGCTTGGCCGGTCAATACACAAGCCGGGCTCGCTCCCGGGTTTATGATCGGCCCACCGCCTGTACCGCCGCCGGACAGGATATCGCCCCCGCATGGGTCGAGTTCGTATCCCTAGTCACGACGTGGGTGCCGATGGATTCAGAGCAACACGGCTCAGCGCGCGACGTGCCGAGCGTCGGTCCCGCTGGGTTAATCTCGCGCGACCCGCTCATCTTGATCGCCCCGTCAAACGGCGGGCCGCGGGTACTCGGCCTGATCCCGGCGCTCGCTCAGAAGATACCGCAAACGCCTGCGACCTTTCTCAGCCCGCTCTTCTGGCATTGCGACCAGGCTGCTGCGAGGGCCAAAGCCGAAGCCGCTGCTGATTTCGGGCGGCAATACCCGAACCACGAGGTGATTTTTCTCGGCAACACAAAACAGGATGTTGCTGTTCTCCGCGCGGCCGGTGCCGCCGCGTTTTTTGCGAACCACAATATCTTTGCCTCAGAGGCGGTATTCCATCCTCTGCCCGACGCTAAGATCGAATTTGATGCTGTGTATAACGCGCGCCCGTGGCCCGAAAAGCGGCACGAGCTCGCTGCCGATATCGAACGGGTTGTCTACGTCGGCTATCCCGGCGATCTTGCCGAAGCGGCGCGCTCGCGTGCGATAACTGCAACCCTTCTCCAGCGGGCGCCGCGACACGTTTTTGCCAATGCGATTGTCGACGGGCTACCGCGACCGATCAGCCAAAGCGAGGTCAACGCGACATTGTCACGAGCTGCGGTTGGCCTCTGCTTGTCTGAGGTCGAGGGAGCGATGTACGCGAGCATCGAATACTTGCTTGCCGGCTTACCTGTCGTGAGCACACCGAGTCGAGGTGGGCGCGACGTGTTCTTTGATCCGGACTACTGCGTGATCGCCGAACCGACGCCGCGCTCAGTCCGCGAGGCGGTCACGGCGTTGGGCGCCCGCGATATCCCGCGGGCCTACGTGCGCTCGAGAACCTTGGCGAAGTTGGAGGTCGAGCGCCAGCGTTTCATCGCATTCCTGGAACAGATCAAAGTGCGCGGCGGTGTTGCGAGAAGCTACGCAACGCAGTGGCCGTTTACCGGCTCCCCCTTCCATAAGTGGCAAAGCGTCGAGGCTCATGCGCACGAAATATTCGGCTGAGCAACTTGGCGCCCGTGCGCTGGCAGTGGAACAATCGCTCCGACAGAAGCGGAGCAGCAAAGGGGCGGAGACGTTTGCTCGCCTTGCGCGCCGTCCCCAACAACCGCGGATGATCGCCATTTTGCCGCGAACGCCTTGGTCGGGCAGCGCAGTCAAAAGTGCTGGCGGAGCGGCGGGCGCATCTCATCCGGGCTAAGGCCCATGACCAACGACATCGTCAGCATGGCCCCGGACGTCACCCTCAGCGAGGCAAGTTCATGGTGGCTCGAGGCGGTGTGGCCGATGTAGCGCCGTGGCCGTGAGTGCACGGATATATCGAGCGCGGTGAAGTACGAATCGCCCCCTCTGAACTCGTCATTCAGCCACAGCGCGCCGCCGAAGCGGGGCGCGCTGCCATGATCGGCTACGGCGCGTGGCAGTACGATGGGCCGCGGCGGAACAAAAAATCCTCCCGCGCCGATCTGAGTGATGCGCCCATGGATGGGATACAGCGGTGTGGCGAGATCATAGAAGCGGCTCGTAAGTTCGGCCGCCCGGCGCAGCGTGCCGATCAGCGGCGCAACCGCTGCATTAGCTTCTAGCATCTCATCGAAACGGAGAAACGCATTTCCGCGTCGGCGCGTTGAATTCTTCACGCTCAGATCGCCAATGGCGCGAAACAAGCTAACCAGCAAACGCGAGTCGTCCGCCGTGACGACATCGTCAGCGAGAAGGAAGTCGCAGCCCTCGGCCTCCTCTACCGATCGAACGGCGTAGCCATCCTGCGTTTGCAGAAGTCGTCCGTCCTCGCCGATCAAAAGCCGACCGATTTCGTTCTGCGACTCCAGTTCCCATTTCACGTCTTTCCCCGTTATCGGCATGTCTTCCGATCGAGCGAAAACAAGGGGTCCGCCGACGGCGGCGCGTTGTGGCACCGGGATTGCCGGAATCACCGTGGGGGTGTGCGTGCCGGGGAATGTTGGATGCGTCGCCGCCCCCGGCTCTGTTACCTGCGGAACGACGTATCCAGCCCTCCAGTCTGGTCGGAGCGCCATCCGAACGAAGGCCTGCTGGGATTCGGGCGCGGCCGCCACCCACGGGGCGACCAAACGTCCGTGCTGATATTCGCTGAGCGCGCTCGAGGATGCGCCGTCGATCGTGGAGGCGATAGGCGACGGGACACCCAGAATGCGTCCACCGCCGGCATGAAGGCGGTTGAGGAACTCCCTTTCCATGATACCGGCGATGTCGGGTTCCGCGGCGAAGCCACCCTGCTGCAGGAAGCACTCTCGGCGAACCAGAAACATCCGCGCGCCGTAGATATTTCTCGCCGTCGACAACTCTGGCGGACCCGCGAAGACCGGAACAGCGTCGGCCTCGCCGTTCGGATTGACGTGACGGTAACCTCCCACGATCGCATCGGCACTGGTCGCCTTCAGGGTGGCCCGCATCGCGGCGAGAGACTCGGTCTGCGGAATAACTGATGCGTGGCAGAAGAGAATAAAGGCCCCGGTGGCCGCCTGCGCGAGGCGATTGAGAATAGGCGCCCGGCTGTCAGTTCCGATGTCCGCCGGCCTTCCGCGGGAGGGCTCGGGCGGCGCAAAGCGATCGAGAAAGACCTCGACGCCGCCATTGCTCCATCGCTCGAGTACGCGAAGCATCGCCGGCTCGGGGATGGCAGTGCCGTAGACAATGACCGTCACGTCGCGCTGCACAGGGTTGACCGTCTTGCTTCGCGATGATCGCGCCTCGCTGACGAGTGCACCGTGCAATGACAGCAGATCGGCATCCGCCAGCGCGGGATCGAAATTCGGTCGCGCCGGTACCGCTCCGTTGTTCAGTGCCTCGAGAATACGGGCAGCGTATTCATCGGCTCCGCCGCGCACGGTCACGCGGGCTCTATCCGCTGCGTGGATCAGCTCGGCGATCCCGCCCGCCTGGGAGGTGATGAACGGGATGCCATTTTCGAGACATTCGTACACCGTGTAGGGGGAGTTATCGACGCGCGACGGGATCACGGCCAGGCAGCTTTCGGAGCGAAGATAATCGACTGCCTCGTGGCTGGTGTAGTTGGTGATGACCCGCACCCGACAAGCCCAGTGCGCAGTTCTCCGCGACAGGTACGTCAACGTCGACGCCTCTCCCGGGCTGCCGAGAAAGACGACTTCGAACGCTCCCCGTGCCCGGGCAAGAACGGCTTCTACGGCTGACAGAAACAAGTCGAGGCCCTTGCGTTGCTCTATTCGCCCAAAGAAGACGATCTGCGAAACGCTTTGCCTAGCCGACGGCCAACGGCCGAAGCGACGGCTTTCGCCGCTGAGGCTGTTAGGGACGATGAGGTGAACGGCGGGGCTCGGAAGATATGCCTCGGACCACTTTTTCATATAGCTGCTAGGCGAGACCAGGACGTCGGCCAAAGCGATGGAAGTCCGTTCGAGATCGGACACTTCCGCCTCATACTCCGCCCACGGCAAGAGATTGCCGGCGCGATGCCATGGCGTCGGTCCATGGATGGTGACCACGAAGCGTGTGGCCTGAAAAGCGGTTCCCGCGGCTCGCAACAGCTGGCTCGCAGCGCCCATTCCGCCGGCGTCGGGAAAATGAATCACGTCCCAATCTTCCTGTGCCAAGGCATCAGCAAGCACGAGGGATGTCTCTTGCGCCGTCGCTATTTGCCCTTGGGCATTGCGGCGCTGGAAATGACGCACGTGAACCCCACGCGACTCCCAATAGGCAAACCAGGCCTCGTTGGGGCTCGGAAAATCGGCGTAAGGCGCCAGAAAGACGTCGACGTGGTGACCGGCGGCCGAGAGGCACTCGGCCAGAGCCGACATCGCTGTCCCGATTCCGCCGGCGCGGCGAAGGCCAAGCAGATCCGATGTGACCAATGCGATCCGGCCCCGACGGCCGGCCAGCCATTTCCGATCGAGATAGCCGGATGCGCGGTGGTCGCTTTGCGGAATGGCGGACGGCACTTCCGCTAGCTCGCGGCGCGCTTGTCGGCTCAGCACATCGCTGCCGTTCGCGGCAGCATCGTGGAGCGCGGCATGAAAGGCCGTCTCCTGCGACGTGGCTTGCATGAGATACCCGTCTTCGAACAAAGCGGCGCGACTGTATTTCTTGAGGCCCTCGGTGGGCAGCCGAAACTCGTGCGCCTCGAGCCACGCCCGATAGGCGTCTTGTTCGGTCTGGTTCGAACCTTCGCCGCGCCTGCGCTCGACCGCTCGCAGGAGCCGGTCGCGCCATTTAAAGTGGTGCAGGACGGCCCGAATGGGGACCTGCGCGACTGGACGGCCGCCTGCCGGCATGTGGAAGCCACGCGCCAATCGAAAGGCTGGTCCGATTTGTATCAGCGGATATTTGTTCTTCCATATTGGGAAACGGACATTCATCCGCTCGGCCAGGCGATAGTCATATTGGGGAAACGCCTCATCGATCGAACCGAAGCCTTCGAGGCTTGCCAGGATCCCGCGAGGATGCGCGCGCTGCATGAGTCTCGCTGGCAACTCGCCCACGCGCATGGATGCTAGGCCATCGATCGTGAGGGTCAGCGAAGGGTAGGGGAGTTCGAGGAACTCGTCGGCGTCCACGAAGAGAACCCACTCGCCCGTGAATCCCTTGGCATATGCCTCAAGGATCGCCGACTTTCTAACTTCGTCAAACGGCCCCTGCACGATGCCGGCGATGGTGACGTCTTTTGCGCGCAGAGGCGCGATTTCGGGGGCCGTCCAATCGCCGTGAATGAAAATGTGGAACTCGGTGACGCCCAGTCCGCGGTAGTGCGCCAGGAAGAAATGGAGAATGTCCGTATCGTCCTGACCGATAAAGGAAGCGAGCCTGATCCGGCTTTGCGCCCGTGAGCTTATCGATGCTGATTGTTGCGCTCGCGTCACGTCCCGCAGACCTCATTTCGTGATCGCTAACAGTACGCCATTCGAGGCGGGCGCCTACAGTTTCCTGCCCGCCGTCTTCCAGTATTCGGGCGGTGTCCGCTCGCTGTCCGGATACGCCGTATGCGGATGCGGCGGCGAATGCCGGTGGAGGCACTCGCCATGATGGCGGACACCGCCCTGTCGCCACCGGCCCGTTTGCATCGACGCCGGAGGACAACGCCCGGATGGCGCCGCTCTTGGTGCCAGGCTCATAACCGATGGCTCCGGGGATACCGGCACTCTTCGTCGCGTCCGGCTATCTGAACCGCCGCGACGTTGAGGCGCAGCGCGGCTCGTTGACGACAAGCGCGGCAGAAGCCTCGCCTGCGTGTCTTCCGAGATGGCGATTACCCATCGTCCTGTGATTGAATGACGTCGGGAAGGGGAGACCGGATGCGAGCTTGGTTCGACACCTGGAGGGCCTGGACCAGGCGCCACCCCATAGCCTGGGATCTCGCGCTTTCCATCGCCATCGGCGTCCTACTCGAAATCGCCGTGCTCTATTTCCAGCCGCCGATGCTCGCCGTCGTCCGCAAGGCGGGCGATGACACCGCCGACAAGATGATCCGGCTTGCCGAGGCGACGACCGCCGCGCTCGACAATTCGCCGGCCTTTGTGCTCGTCGACATCGACGACGCGACCTGGCAATCCTGGCACACGCCGCTCATCACCCCGCGCGACAAGCTCGCCGGGCTCATCCAGCGTGTCGCAAGCTATCGGCCGATGCTTATCGTCGTCGACGTCGATCTCTCGTTTCCCGGCGGGACGCCGACCGCCGGCGCCGACGATCCGCTGAAGTCCTATTTCGCCGCCTATCCGCCGGATGCGCCGCCCCTGCTGCTGGTGCGCAGCCTCGTCAGCCCTGACGCGGCGACCGGCTCCCTCTATCCGTCGCCGCGGCCCACCGACTATGACGCGGCAACGGCGTCCCGGCCGAACATCGCGTGGGCGGCGCCGCGTTTCGAGGAAGATGACGACGGCAAAGTCCGGCGCTGGCGGCTCTTCGAGGTGGTCTGCGACAACGGGAAACCCGCCGCCGTTCCCTCGCTGCACCTTGCGGCAAGCTTGATCGCGCGTGCCGCGCTGTTCGGGCGCGAACCCGGCGACGACGCGCCGCTGCCGGCGAAACTCGCGCCGCTTGTCCCTGCCACGTGTGCGGAGCGGGCCGCCAATCCCGGCCCAGTGACGATCAGTGACTTCCCGAAGGATGCGCCCATTACCATCGACGACGAGAACGTCGCCGCGCGCGCGTCGCAAGGGGAAATCCGCGGCCGCGCGACGGCGGAGGACGTGCGGAGCCGCATCATCTATCGCGTGCGCTGGCAGAACGATGCGATAGCGTTGGGGCCGATGGTCGATCCGGCAGGCGTCGGCGCGACGCCGCTGGTCGCGGTCCGTCCGGCCGACGTCGTGCTCAACCTGCCTGTAGCTGCGGGCGCGACCGCCGGCGAGGGGCCGGGCCTCGCGAACCGCATCGTTGTCATCAGTGGCAGCTACGCTGATAGCGGCGACTGGCATCGCACGCCCATCGGACCGATGCCTGGTGCCCTCCTCATCATCAACGCCATCGAAGCGTTGGTTCACGATGGCACGCCGCGCGAGCCCGGTACCGTGGCGCGGGTGGCGATCAGCCTTGCCATCATCCTTGGGGTATCGCTGCTCGTCTCCGTTTTCCGCCCGGCGGTCGCGGCGTGGCTGTCGAGCCTCGGCGTCCTCGTCGTCATGCTGCTGTCGCTGCCCAGCTTCAAGTCGGGCGTCGTGTTCGATCTTGCCGTGCCCTCGGTCGGTATCTTCGCCCATGATATCCTGGCTTCGCTCGCGGCCTCCGTGCGCCAACTGCGCCAACAGGGATGGCGCTGGTTTCTGCGCAGCGAGGAACCTCGCGGCCCGGACAGGACGGCCAGGCGATGAACGAGGTCAGATTGCGGTGGGCAGCGTCGGCTCTCGTGTGCGGCGTTCTCTCGCTCGGGCTGCCGCTGGCCGCGGTGGCGGACACCGAGCCGTCGCCCGAGGTCGGTTACGTCGAGGACCTGGGGCACGTCGGCCCGGCCGACGTCATTGTCCGCAACGGCGGAAATGTGCCGCTGGAGCTGCTCGCGCCGATTCACAACGGCGACACCTTCATGCTGACCGAACCGAACGCGAAGGTGCTGGTGCGGCTTGCCGGCCGGCCGGACCCGGTCGCGGTTTCGCAGGCGAACGAAGGCGACAAGATTGACGCCAGTCCGCCCGCGCACGGCTACTTCACCGGACTGCTGAGCTGGGTCGGCTCGTCGATCGTCATCTTCGACAAAGGCGAGCGCACGCAGACGACCGCTGCCATTCGCGGCGACGGCGGTGACACGCTGTCGGCGCCGATACTCCAGGCGGCGCAGGTGCTTGCGGCGGGCCGGCGTCCGATCGCCGTCGGCTGGCTCACGCCGGACGTCATCTCCATACGCCTCAGCAACGGCAGTAAGACGGTGGCGGAAGGCAAAGGCGTCGGCGGCCTCTGGGTAAGCCCGGAAGTCGACCTTCGTCCCGGCAAGTACGTGCTCGCCCTGAAGGGTCCGGACAGCGCGATCTCCGTGGACGTCACGGTCACCGATCCGGTGCATTTCCCGGTGCCGCCCGCCGACCTGATGCGCACGGATATTCCCGGCCCGCTTGGCGAGACGGCGAAGGGCGTGTGGTTCGCCGGCCAGGGGAAGCAATACCTGCTCGAGGCGCTTCAGCACGTCGCCGGTGACAGCGGCCACTTCAAGCCGGCGGACATCGTGATCGATGCCCTGATCGCCGGCCGCCAGCCGCAGCCGCCGCCCTAGCCGCCGGCGGTGAGGCCGCCGTCATCGCCGACCAGCGAGAACGGCGCCCATGTCGAGGGCATGGCGTCACCGGCCTGACTGTCGTCGATCAGCGCGGCCATCGACCGGCGGAGCGCTTCGGCCCTGCCGATGGTTGGATCCTTGGCGAGCTCGGCGAAGGTGCGGCTGGTGAGACGCACGGCGGCATCGGATCCGACCGGCCAATGCGACACCAGCAGGGCGCGGGCTCCGGCGTAGACAAAGGCGCTGGCCAGCCCCGACATGGCTTCGCCGCCGAGCGAGTCTCCAGCGGCGGTGTTGCAGGCGGAGAGCACGACCCAGTCGGCATTCAGCTTCAGCGTGGTGATCTCGCTCGCGCGCAGCAGGCCGTCGTCGTGCGCGGCGTCGTCCGGGGTCAGGACGAGCACCGGCTCGGTGAGCGCGCCGGAATCGGTCTTCAGTTCTCCTGCGACGAGGCCATGCGTGGCAAATTCGATGACGCGATACTGGTCGAGCGCCTCCTTGCGAAGGGCCGTCAGCGTTGCAGCATCTCCGGTCCGGATCGCGCTGGCGCCGGCGTGCAGGCTTTCGCCGACGCAGCGCAACTCCGTCGCCGTCTCCGGCAGAGGGCAAAGCGCGCGGACGGCATCGACGTCGACGCCGCCGCCGCGGAACAGAGTCTCGATGGCACCCGGCGATCCGCCGGGCAACAGCGTGGCGACGGTCGTGGCCGCAGGAGCGCCGTCACCCGGGCAGGCATCCGAAACATCGTCATCGCTCGGGCAGCGCCGGCTGCCGACAAGCGTCGGATCGCCGAAGCCAATGAAAGGCTCCGGAGCGGCCGCCACCGCGCCGGCGGCGCGAAGGCCGGCAAGGCCGGCGACGGAGGGGAGGACCGCGATCGGGTTGCTCCGCCCGAGCCACGCGAGTGCCCGGAAGTCGGCGTCTGTCGCTGGCCGCGCCTGCGCCGGCGGTTCCGTCACTAGCACCTGGAGCGGCAGGCTGGCGAGCGGATCGGGCGCCACGACGAGCAGCGTCTTACCGGCGAGCATCGGAGCGAGATCGCCGAACAGCGTCGTGTAGAGCGTGTGCGCGACACCGGCGTCGAAGGGCAGGCGGCCGGCCGGCTGGTCGACATGCGTCAGCGCCGCGCATCGTTTGCCGCCGTCGTCGGCCCACAGGTCGCTGTCCAGTCCGCAAAGCAGCGTGAAGACGTCTTTGTCGAGGTCGGTCAGGCCGACGTCGAGCGCGCGCCAGCGTGCCTCCTTCTGAGTGGCGATGAAGACATAGGCGCCTTCCCCGTTCACGCCGCCGAACGCCGCGATCGCGACCAGAGCCTCGTCGGGGCGAAGCAGACGCTGCACGCTGGCAAGGTCGACGGCACCCGGATGGGCGAGGGTGGCGTAGGCAGGAAACTGCGCCGCGATCTGCTGATCGGTGTGCAGTATCTGCTGCTCGAGGCCGGTGAGAGTCGCCTGCGCATTGGCCTCGGCGCGGGGATTCGGCTGGGCCGCCGACGAGGCGTACGAGGCCGTGAGGTCCGCGTTGAGCGAGCGCCAGCGGTGGGCGAAGTCCTGCTCCTGCCGGATCAGGGCGGCGAGCGGGCCGCTCCCGCTAGCGAAGCGCGCAGTCGTCAGCGCCAGCGCGGCGGCCGCCTTGCCGGTGTGCGCTTCCTGGATGGCCCGGAAGACCTCGTCGAGAAGCTGAGGCGCGGCGGAAGGATCGGCGTCGCTCACCGAGCGGGCCGCCTTCAGGTATCCGAGGATGGCGCGATCCACCTCGTTTTCCTCGACGCCGCCGGCAAGCGCCGTGGCGCTGCGGCTCTCGACCTGCCGGATGCGGACATAGGTCTGCATGGCCGGGCGCAGGAGGCCCAGCGCTGCCTGCGCGTTGCCCTCGCCGAGGTCCACCCAGGCGAGCGCGGTGCGCGCGTGCGCCGTCTGCAACGCATCGTCGCCGTAGAGTTTCTGGGTAGCGTCGAGGCTCCGCTGCAGCAGCGGCTCTGCCTGGTCGTATTGCCCCATCAGTCCGTAGAGCACGCCGGCGTTGCTCATGGCGACGATCGTGAACGGATGATCGGGTCCGTGTATCTCGAGGTTGGCCATGTAAGCGTCGTGGAAGCGGGCGAGCGCCTTCGGATAGTTTCCGAGCGTCTGCTCGACGACGCCCTGGTTGCCGAGCGCCACCGCAAGCTCGTCGCGAAGCGCCGGGCCGCTCGCCTGAAGAATGGCGATCGCCTGATCGAAGAGCGGCTCGGCGAGATCGAGACGGCCGGTCTTACCGTAGAGCGAGGCAAGCGTGTTTAGCGATTCTGCGGTCTCGGGCTGCCCCGGAAAATGGCTCTGGTTTATGGCGAGCGCGCGCTTGAGCAGCGGCTCGGCTTCCCCATAACGGCCCTGGCGTACGTACATGTTGCCGAGCGTAGAGAGCGGCGACACCAGGGCGACATCGCTGGCGCCGTGCGCTCCGAGCGCCGCGATGACACCCTTGAGGATCGGCTCGGCGTCGTCGAAGCGCCCTTCGTCGACATAGATGGATGCCAAGAAATAATTGAGCACGGGGAGGGCATTGGCAGAGCCGCGCGCGGATGCCTGAAGGTCGATGGCCTTCCGTATCGCCGCCTCGGCATCGACCAGCCTCCCCGCCTCCTGGAGCGCCAGTGCCTGCTGCGCCAGCTGGTGGATCTCAGTCGATGGATCTCCTGTGTTTGCGGCAACGAACTCGGTCTGGCGGGCGCCGGCGGCCGCGGAGAAGCAAAATAGAAGGGCACAGGCAAGCAACCAGGCGCGCCATAACGAGCCGGACAACACCGCACCTCCCGCTTAAGTGCCTTCTGTTTTGGGCATAGCCTATTCTTCTCTGACTGAGGCGGCTTTTGCCATAGCCAAGTTCGCGGGCAATCTCCGCGATGCTCTCCTCGCGCTCGTCGCAGACATCCTCGGTACCATCGCTCTGCACGGCGGTGGCGCGGCGGACGATTGGACGGGCGGCCGGCGAGCTGCGGCCGCTCGCGTAGGTGCGCCGCGGCTCGATCACCGAAGATGAGGTTGCGGCAACAGGTTTCCGCCAGGTCGATCGGAGCCTCCTGCCGGAGGCGATATCGAACGCTACCTCGATTTCGTCCTTAGGAACGCAATTCGTCGCGCAATTGCCGCATCCCGATGACTTCTATCCCGAATTCCGCGACCCATTCCTTGATGCGCGGCGAGCGGAAGACGCGGAACTCCTCGCTGCGAATGCGCGCGGAATCCGCCGAGATGGGGTCGAAGTCGCCCGGCGCGTTGAAATGAAGGGCGAGGAACGTCAGGCCCTCAGGTATCTCCGCGAACAGCGCATGGTAGGCGGTCTCCGCATCGGTCGTGCGCTTCCAGGGTGTCTCGAGGACGAGGTCGAATACAGGCTCGCCGCTGGCGCGCGCATCGGCCACCGCGGCATCGTAGCGCGTCGGGTCCAGCGGCCCGGCGTATGTTGCCGGATTGTAGCGCTTGAAGTCGTTCACCAGCATTACCGGCACGCGGTGTTCGCGGCCAAGCCGGCGAAAGACATCGACGAATTCCGGCATCTGCACGG
>JBEHXS010000063.1:0-12957 GCA_048498575.1 Pseudomonadota bacterium | reverse complement strand
GATGCCGACGACCAGCCCCCAGTGCACGTCGATGCCGGGAATGTTGCCGACCATGTTGGCGTCGCCGATCTGCGCCGTCGACGGCTTGTTCGGGTCGGAGGGATCGCGCAGCACGCCTTCGACGAAGAAGTTCATGACCGCGACGGCGATGTAATAGAGGAGCAGGCTGGCGATGGTTTCGTTGACGCCGCGGTAGTGGCGCAGAACGCCGACGAAGCCGATCCAGACCGCGCCAGTGAACACCGCGGTGACTGCCATCAGCGGCATGACCACGAACGGCGAGCCCCAGCCGATGAAGGGAATGGCGATCGTGGCGGCGGTAAAGCCGCCGAGCACCAGCGCCCCTTCGCCGCCGATGATGACCATGCCGAGGCGCGCCGGCACCGCGACGCAGAGCCCGGTGAAGATGAGCGGCGAGGCGCGCACCAGCGTATTCTGCCACGAGAACGACGTGCCGAAGGCGCCGCGCCAGAGCAGCGAGAAGAATTCGATCGGCGACTGCTGCAGAAAAAGCAGGAAGATCGAGAAGATCAGCGCCGAGGCAACGATGGCGAAGGCGGGGATCAGGATGGCCTCGGCCGATCGCCCGGCCCGCCGTCCCCAGTCGCTGCCCGCTACGTCGGGCAGCACGGTCATCTTCGTATCGCTCGTCACCGTCATCGCGAAGGCCGCCTCCTCGAATGAGCGGCGGGCCGGCAGGAGGCCGACCCGCCGGCCGTGACCCTGCTAGGTGATCGAGCCCTGGATGCCTTCGAGCAGGAAGTTCGTCTGCTCGGTCCACGGATCGTAGGGCGGGTGCGACGTGCCGGCCGGCACGACTTCCTTGCCGGTGTTGTCCTTGAGCGGCCCGACGAAGATCGCGTTCTTGGCTGTGATGAAGGCTTTCGCCTCGTCGCCGGCCTTGCGCGCCGCGTCGGTCGCACCGGCGCCGTAGGGCGTGCTCTGCACGTAGTCGAGATCGTAGCCGCCGCGCTCGAAATTCGGCAGCGTCCCGCCGGCCTGGATGATGCCGGCGAACTTCTTGTAGAGCGTCAGCCACTTGTATTCGGCGCCGGTGATGAAGCCCTTCGGCGCGAGCTCGGCCTGGCTGGCGTTGTGACCGCAGGTGAGTGCGCCGCGGCCTTCGGCCGTCTGGATGACGACCTTCGGGCTGTCGACGTGGCAGGTGATGACGTCGCAGCCGGCATCGACCAGCGCGTTGGTGGCTTCCGCTTCGCGCACCGGCAGCGACCAGTCGCCGGTGAAGATCACCTGCACGGTGGCGTTCGGGTTGGTCTTCTTCAGGCCGAGCGCGAACGAGTTGATGTTGAGCAGCACGGTGCCGATCGGCTTGGCGGCGACGAAGCCGATCTTGTTCGACTTGGTGCTGAGCCCGGCGGCGACGCCGTTCACGTAGTGGCCCTGGTCGAGGTAGGCGTAGTAGGAGCCCGCGTTCTTCGGGTCCTTGTCGGTCCACAGGCCGCCGCAGTGGCGGAACTGGATGTCGCCGTACTTCTTGGCCTCGTCGACCATGAACGGGTAGTAGCCAAACGACGTCGGGAACACGAGGGTGGCGCCGTCGAGCTCGATCATCGATTCCATCGCCTTCGAGACGGCGATGGTCTCCGGCACATTTTCCTGTTCGGTGACGGTGACGCCCGGAATGTCCTTCAACGCAGCGGCGGCGACGGCATGGGCCTGGTTGTAGCCGTAGTCCTGGCGCGAGCCGACGTAGATGATGCCGATGGTGAGCTTGTCGGCGGCATAGGCGAGGCGGCCGGGCAGCACGCCGGATGCCAGGCCGAGGGCACCGAGCGCGCCGCCTTTCAGCAGCGTGCGGCGGGAAACGTTCAACTTGGACATGGGAACCCCCTCAGAGAGAAATGGTCGCTGGGCGAGGCGCAATCCGCCCGCTCGTTAATCCTCTCGCAACCGCCATGCCAAACGCGCTGCGCTGCAGCGAGTGGGCGCCACGACCATCCCTAAGCCATTGAATCTCAGCGGCTATAGCCCGACGCTAGCCGCTACCGCAGCGCGGCGAACGTCTCATGCGGGAGCGCATGCGGCTTTGCCAGAGCGCCTCGTGGCGGCTTTGCATGCAATGAGCGATATTTTGCCTAATGCTTAGGCTGCAGGCGGAGCCGGGGCGTCGGCGTGTTCGCCGAGACGCACCGCCGGTCCGGCCACTTCCTCGACCGCATCGCGCACCACCTTGATGTGCAGGCGCATTTCCGTGGCGGCGAGCGTCGCGTCGCCGCGCTGGATCGCCTCGACCACGGCGCGGTGCTCGGCATGCGACTTGGCGAGGCGGCCGAGCGTCTCGAACTGCGCGCGGCGGAAGGGCGCGCAGCGCTGTCGCACGGTTACCGCGAGCTCCGCCAGAAACGCGTTGTGCGCGCCGCTATAGATCGCCTCGTGGAAGCGGACGTTGAATTCGGCATAGGCATCGCGGTCGCCGGCCGATACCAGCCGCTCGCTCTCCGTCATGAGGTCGAGGAGGTGCCGCCGCTCGGCCGCGGTCATGGCGATCGCCGACCAGCGCGCGCACAGCCCCTCGATCTCGGCCATCACTGCGAACATGTCGTCGAGCTGCCGCTCCGATAGCGCGGCGACCACCAGCCCGCGCGGCGCGCGCGTCTCGATCAGGCCGATCGCCTGAAGGTGGCGGAGCGCCTCGCGGATCGGCGTCCGCGAGACGCCGAAGGCCGCGGCGATGGCGGTTTCGTCGAGCGCCATTCCCGGCGTCAGGCGGCCGTGCACGATGTCGTCGGCGATCGCCTGATGGATGAGCTGCGCTTTGGTCGGCTTCGCCATGGTTTCCGTGCCAGCATGCCCGGCCAAGAGGCCGGCCGGTCAATTCCAGTGGCGGAAGCCCAGCAATTTGCGCGCCAGCCCCGGCGGCTCCGCACCTTCCGCGAAGACCAGCACCGAGCGCGGCGGCAGGTTGACCCCGGTTTCGCTCGCCGGCCCGATCGCGGCGGGATCGGCGCTGTTGGCCTCGAGTTTCCATTGCCGGCGCTCGCGCTTCGGCGGCAGCGGCACCGTGATCTCGCGCTCGCCGCCGTTGATCCACACGACGGTGCGGTCGTCGCCGGCGGTGAAGGCAATGCCGAGCACGCGCCGGCCGTCGCCCCAGTCGTCGTCGCCCATTTCGCCGCCGCCGGCCTTCAGCCACACGACGTCGCGGAGCGGCTCGCCCCGGCCGGTGAGGAAGGCGTCGGCGGAGAGCGAGGGGTGCGCCTTGCGGAGCTCGATCAGCCGCGCGGTGAATGCCTGGAGGTCGCGGTCGGCGTGCGTCCAGTCGAGCCAGGTGATGGCGTTGTCCTGGGGGTAGGCATTGTTGTTGCCGCCCTGGCTGCGCCCGAATTCGTCGCCGGCGGTCAGCATCGGCGTGCCGCGCGAGACGAACAGGGTGGCAAGCAGGGCGCGCACGTCGCGCTGCCGCGCCGCGGCGATCGCCGGATCCGGGGTGGCACCTTCCGCGCCGTCGTTCCACGAGAAGTTGGCGTTGCCGCCGTCGCGGTTGTCCTCGCCGTTGTCGGCGTTGTGCTTCTCGCTGTAGGCGACGAGGTCGGTGAGCGTGAAGCCGTCGTGGGCGGCGATGAAGTTGATGCTGGCCGAGGGGGCGCGGCCATCGAAGAAGTCGGCGGAGCCGGCGATGCGCGTGGCGAGCGCGCCCAGCGTATCGTCATCGCCGCGCCAGAAACGCCGCACGTCGTCGCGGTAGCGGTCGTTCCACTCGCGCCAGCCGCGCGGAAAGCGCCCGAGCTGGTAGCCGCCGGGGCCGAGGTCCCACGGCTCGGCGATCATCGCGAGACGCGAGAGCTGCGGATCGGCGGCGATAGCCGCCAGCACCGGTGCCTGCGGCTCGAAACCCTCCGCCGTGCGCCCCAGCGTGGAAGCGAGGTCGAGCCGGAAGCCGTCAATCCCGGTCTCCGCCCAGCGCCGCATGGCATCGGTGATGAGGCGTACGACGTGCGGCTCGTCGGCGGCGATGGTGTTGCCGGTGCCGGTATCGTTGATCAGCCGGCCCTCGCCATCGCGGCGGTAGTAGAGCGCGTTGTCCAGCCCGCGGAGCGAGAGCGTCGGCCCGCCGAGGTCGCTTTCGCCGGTATGGTTGAACACCGCGTCGAGGATGACGCCGATGCCGGCGGCATGGAGCGCCGCGACCGTCGTGGCGATCTCGGCCATGCCGCCCGGCGCCAGGCGCGGGTCGGGCGCCATGAACGTCACCGGGTTGTAGCCCCACGCATTGTGCAGCCCGAGCGGCGAGAGATGGCGCTCGTCGATCCACGCCGCGAGCGGCATCAGTTCGACCGTGTCGATGCCGAGGCGGGCGAAATGGGCGAGCACGCGCGGATGCGCCAGCGCGGCGACCGTGCCGCGCATCTCCGTCGGCACGTCCGGATGCTGCTTGGTGAAGGCGCGCACCGAGACTTCGTAGAGGATGCCGGGCGCGCGGCGTATCGCGCGGTGCACCGGCGGCGGTCCGGCGATGATGCCTTTCGGCACCAGCGCGGCGGTATCGACCGAGCTGGAGCGCGGCGCGGATAGCTCCGGCGACAGGACGAAGGGCCGGTCGAGCGCCGCGGTATACGGATCGACCAGCAGCTTGTCGGGATCGAACAGGTGGCCGGCGGCGGGGTCGTGCGGCCCGTCGGCGCGCAGGCCGTAACGGGTTCCGGCGGGCAGTTTCTCGATGAAGCCGCACCACACGTCGCCGTCGCGCGTCAGCGGCAGGCGTGCGGTTTCCTTTTCGCCGCGCTCGTCGAACAGGCAGAACCAGACGGCGCTGGCGTTCCGCGATACCACCGCGACGTTGACGCCGATGTCGGCAACCGTGACGCCCAGGGGTTCGGGCGAGCCGTCCGTGATCGCGATGCGGTCGGTCATTCCCGCTATGTAATCACGGAGGGCGCGCTGCGTCCGGTGCGTTCGGCGATTTCCCCGAGCTCAAGTGCCGCAGCCACCAGCGGCTTCAGCGCCTGCTGCGTATCGAGGCCGAGCTTCGCCGGGTCGCCCTCGTAGCGCTCGATGTAGATGCGGATGGTCGCGCCGACCGTGCCGGTGCCGGACAGGCGATAGACGATGCGCGAGCCGCCCTCGAAGAGCACGCGGATGCCCTGGCCGGTGGCGCGCGAATGGTCGACCGGGTCGTCGTAGGCGAAGTCGTCAGCGGCGGTCACCTTCATGCCGCCGATCACGCTGCCGGGCAGGGTGGCGAGGCGGGCGGCGAGCTGCTTCATCACGCTGCCGGCCTTCTCGGCATCGACGTCCTCGTAGTCGTAGCGGGTGTAGTAGTTGCGACCATAGGTCCGCCAGTGGTCGCGCACGATATCGGCCGCGCTCTGCTTGCGCCCGGCGACGATCGACAGCCACAGCAACACCGCCCACAGCCCATCCTTCTCGCGGATGTGGTTGGAGCCGGTGCCGGCGCTCTCCTCGCCGCAGAAGGTGACGAGCCCGGCGTCGAGCAGGTTGCCGAAGAATTTCCAGCCCGTCGGCGTCTCGTAGTGGCGGATGCCGAGCTTGGCGGCGACGCGGTCGGCGGCGGCGCTCGTCGGCATGGAGCGCGCCACGCCGGCGATGCCGTTGGCATAGGCTGGCGCGTGCTTCGCATTGGCGGCGAGGATCGCCAGCGAATCCGAGGGCGTGACGAAGATGCCCCGCCCGATGATCAGGTTGCGGTCGCCGTCGCCGTCGGACGCCGCGCCGAAATCGGGCGCGTCGGGTCCCATCATCAGGTCGTAGAGCGCCTTGGCGTGGACGAGGTTGGGGTCGGGGTGCTCGCCGCCGAAATCGGGAAGCGGGATGCCGTTCACGACCGTCCCGGCCGGTGCGCCGAGCGCGCCTTCGAGAATCGATTTGGCGTACGGCCCGGTGACCGCGTGCATGGCGTCGTAGCGCATGCGGAAGCCCGAGGCGAACAGCGCCGAAAGCGCGCGGAAATCGAACAGCTCCTGCATCAGCGCGCGGTAGTCGGCGACCGGGTCGATGATCTCGACGGCCATGTTGCCGATCGTCGTCGTGCCCATGCGGTCGAGATCGATGTCGTGCGCCTCGGCGATTCTGTAGCGGCTGATCGTCTTGGTCTTGGCGAAGATCGCGTCGGTGATCTTCTCCGGCGCCGGGCCGCCGTTGCCGGCGTTGTACTTGATGCCGAAATCGCCGTGCGGCCCGCCCGGGTTGTGGCTCGCCGACAGGATGATCCCGCCAAACGTCTTGTACTTGCGGATGATGTTCGAGGTCGCCGGCGTCGACAGGATGCCTTCCATCCCGACGATCACTTTGCCGAAGCCCGCGGCCGCCGCCATCTTCACCGCCGTCTGGATGGCGTCGCGATTGTGGAAGCGGCCGTCGCCGCCGATGACCAGCGTCTTGCCGGCGTAGCCGTCGAGCGCGTCGAAGATCGACTGGACGAAATTCTCGAGGTAGTGCGGCTGCTGGAAGACGGTGACCTGTTTGCGCAGCCCGGAGGTCCCGGGCTTCTGCCCGTCGAACGGCTTCGTTTCGACGGTGACGATCCTCGCTTCGCTCATGCCGCCCCCTTATGCCGCAAGACTCTTGTAGAGGGCGGCGTATTTCGCCGCGCTCTTGCCCCACGATACGTCGGCCCGCATTCCGCGCCGCTGAATGTTGCGCCACGTCTTGCGGTCGGCGTAAAGCGCCGTCGCGAGGTTGATAGCGCGCGCCAATGCCGTGGCCTCGACCGGCAGGAACTGGATGCCCGTCGCCACGCCGGCTGATAGCGCCGCGTCGTTGGCGTCGATGATCGTGTCGGCGAGCCCGCCGACGCGCGATACCACCGGCACAGTCCCGTAGCGCAGGCCGCAGAATTGGGTCAGCCCGCATGGCTCGAAGCGCGAGGGAATGAGGATCGCATCGCTGCCGCCTTGCAGCAGGTGCGCCAGCGACTCATCGTAGCCGGTGACGACGCCAACGGCGCCGCGATGGCGCGAGGCCGCGCCTCGAAACAGACCCTCCAGCGCCGCTTCGCCGGAACCCAGCACGGCGAGCCGTCCGCCCTGCGCGACCATGCCTTCGATGCACGCGCCGATCAGGTCCATGCCCTTCTGCCAGGCAAGGCGCGAGATCACGCAGAAGATCGGCCCGTCGCTCGCCTTGAGCGAGAAGCGGTCTTCCAGCGCCCGCTTGTTGGCGGCGCGGTTGTTGATCGAGCGCTCGTCGTAGAGCGCGACCAGGCCGTCGTCGTTAGCGGGATCCCAGACGCGCGTGTCGATGCCGTTGACGATGCCGTGGAGCACGTCGCGACGTGCGCGGATCATGCCGTCGAGGCCCATGCCGCCGGCAGGCGTGCATATCTCCTCGGCGTAGGTCGGCGACACCGTGGTGATCGCATCGGCGAACTGCAGGCCGCCTTTCAGGTAGCCGACGCCGCCGTAATATTCGACGCCGTTGATCGAAAACGACGACGACGGCAGGTCGAGCGCGCCGAAGATCGCCGGCGGGAAGTTTCCCTGGAAGGCGAGGTTGTGGATGGTGAGGATGGTCTTGGCGGGGGTGGGCTCGCCGTGGCGGAGATAGACCGGCGCCAGCGCCGCCTGCCAGTCGTGGACGTGGAGGATCGCCGGCACGTAGCTCGCGATCGCGCCGCGCGCGATGTCGTTGGCAACGCGTGACAGCGCGGCGAAGCGCTGCCAGTTATCCGGCCAGTCGCGGCCGTCCGGCCCGAGGTAGGGGTTGCCAGGCCGGTCGAAGAGATGCGGCGCCTCGAGGACAAGGAGGTCGAGCCCCTTCGCCTTGCCGGCGACGACGCGGGCCGGCCCGCCGAACAGATCGGCAAGCGTGAGCACGGCTTCGCCGTTGGGAATCGCCGCGGTGACGGCGGGATAGCCCGGCACCAGCACGCGCATGTCGATGCCGAAGCCGCTGACGGCTTCGGGCAGCGCACCGACCACGTCCGCGAGCCCGCCCGTCTTGATCAGCGGATAGACCTCGGAGGCAACCGCCAGTACCGATGTCATTTGCCCGGCTTGAGGTTGTTGATCATGATCTGCGTGATCAGCACGACGCCCTCTTCGGTGCGGCGGAAGCGGCGGGCGTCTGCTTCCGGGTCCTCGCCGACGACGAGGCCTTCCGGGATCTGCACGCCGCGGTCGACGACGACCTTCTTCAGCCGCGCCGAACGCCCGATCTCGACATAGGGAAGCACGACGGCCTCATCGATGTTCGAGTACGAGTTGACGCGCACGCCGGTGGAGAGCAGCGAGCGGTGCACGGCGGCGCCCGAGACGATGCAATCGCCGGCGATGAGCGAGCTGACGGCAAAGCCGCGGCGCCCGTCGATGTCGTGGACGAATTTCGCCGGCGCCGTCAGCTCCGCGTAGGTCCAGATCGGCCAGTTGCGATCGTAGAGGTCGAGGGCAGGGACGACATCGGTCAGGTCGATGTTCGCCTGCCAGTAGGCGTCGACCGTGCCGACGTCGCGCCAGTAGGCCTGCGTCTCATTGGCCGAGCGCACGCACGACTGGGTGAAGCGGTGCGCCACGGCCTTGCCGTTCTTGACGATGAACGGAATGATGTCCTTGCCGAAGTCGCGGCTGGAGTTGGCGTCGGAGGCGTCGCGGCGCAGCTGCTCGAACAGGTACTTGGTGTCGAAGACGTAGATGCCCATCGAGGCCAGCGCGAGCTCCGGGTTGTCCGGTATGCCGGGCGGGTCCTTCGGCTTCTCGAGGAACGACACGATGCGGTCGTCCTTGTCGACGTGCATCACGCCGAAGCCAGTCGCCTCCATACGCGGCACCTCGAGGCAGCCGATCGTCACGTCGGCGCCGGCATCGACGTGCTGCTGGAGCATCAGCTCGTAGTCCATCTTGTAGATGTGGTCGCCGGCCAGGATGACGATGAAGCGCGGGGCGTAGCTCTTGATGATGTCCATGTTCTGGAACACGGCGTCGGCGGTGCCCGAATACCAGCCGGTCTCGGTGACGCGCTGGCTCGCCGGCAGCACGTCGAAACTTTCGTTGCGCTCGGGCCTGAGGAAGTTCCAGCCGCGGCCGAGGTGCCGGATCAGGCTGTGCGCCTTGTACTGGGTGGCGACGCCGATGCGGCGGATGCCGGAGTTCAGCGCGTTGGACAACGCGAAATCGATGATGCGCGTCTTGCCGCCGAAGAAGACGGCGGGCTTGGCGCGCTTGTCGGTGAGTTCCATCAGCCGGCTGCCGCGACCGCCGGCGAGCACATAGGCCATCGCGTCGCGCGCGAGCGGCGCATGCTTGCTGGTGCTCGCTACCCCCCTGGTCCCCATCTCTGACATGCGTATTTCTCCCTAGCCGACGGGTGCCAGAATGAGTGTCGCCAGCGGCGGCAGCGTTATCTCGGCACTCGCGGGTTTTCCGTGACTGGGATTGTTGGTGGCGGTTATTGCCCCGAGGTTTCCTTTTCCGCTTCCCCAGTACGAAGTTGCATCAGTGTTAATGACTTCCCGCCAGTGGCCGGCGCGGGGAAGCGGCAGGCGGTATTTCTCGCGTACCACCGGCGTGAAATTGGAGATGACGGCGACCGGCGGCGCGTTGCCGCCCGACATCCTGAGCCACGCGAAGACCGAGTTTTCGGCGTCGTCGACGACCAGCCACTCGAAGCCGTGGCCCTCGCAGTCGCGCGCGTGGAGCGCCGGCGTGTCCCGGTAGACCCGGTTGAGGTCGCCGATGAGCTCGCGCATGCCGGCGTGCGGCGCGCCGTCGGTCAGGTGCCAGTCAAGCTCACGGCTGGCATCCCACTCGTCCCACTGGGCGAACTCCTGGCCCATGAACAGGAGCTTCTTGCCGGGATAGCCCCACATGAAGGCGTAGAAGGCGCGCAGCGTCGCGAACTTCTGCCAGTCGTCGCCGCTCATCTTGCGGAGCAGCGAGCCTTTGCCGTGCACGACCTCGTCGTGCGACAGCGGCAGCACGAAATTTTCCGAGAAGGCGTAGAGCAGGCCGAACGTCAGGTCGTTGTGGTGGAACTTCCGGTGCACCGCCTCGCGCCCCATGTAGGTGAGCGTGTCGTGCATGAAGCCCATGTTCCACTTGAAGCCGAAGCCGAGGCCGTTGGCGTAGACCGGCTGCGACACGCCCGGCCACGCCGTCGATTCCTCGGCGATCGTCATGGCGCCCGGGTGCTGCCCGTAGACCGCGACATTGGCGCGGCGCAGGAACGCGACCGCCTCCAGGTTCTCGTTGCCGCCGTCCTTGTTCGGCAGCCACTCGCCCTGCTTGCGCGAGTAGTCGAGGTAGAGCATCGACGCCACCGCATCGACGCGGAGTCCGTCGACATGGAAGCGCTCGAGCCAGAACAGCGCCGAGTTGATCAGGAACTCGGCGACCTCCTTGCGGCCGAAATTGTAGATCGCGGTGTTCCAGTCGGGGTGGAAACCGCGGCGCGGGTCCTCGTGCTCGTAGAGCGCCGTGCCGTCGAAACGCGACAGGCCGTGCGGGTCGGTCGGGAAGTGCGCCGGCACCCAGTCGAGGATGATGCCGAGGCCGGCGGCGTGGGCGCGATCGACGAAGCGGGCGAACCCTTCCGGCGGCCCGAAGCGCGCCGTCGCCGCGAACAGCCCGGTCGGCTGGTAGCCCCACGACGGATCGTAGGGATGTTCGGTGATCGGCAGCAGCTCGAGATGCGTGAAGCCGAGGCCGGTGGCATAGGGCACGAGCTCGTCGGCCAGTTCGTCATAGGTGAGGAAGCCGCCGTCCTTGTGGCGCCGCCAGGAGCCGAGGTGCACCTCGTAGATCGACACCGGCGAACGCCGCCAGTCGTGCTGACGGCGAAGCTCGAGGAAGCCGCCGTCGTTCCACGTCAGGCCGGACAGGTCGGCGACCTTGGAGGCGGTCTTGGGGCGCAGCTCGGAGGCGAAGGCGTAGGGGTCGGCCTTCAGCGGCAGCAGCTTGCCGTCGATGCCGATGATTTCGAATTTGTAGATCGTGCCGGCGCCGAGCTCGGGCAGGAAAATCTCCCACATGCCGGAGCCGAGGCGGTGGCGCATGATGTGCCGCCGCCCGTCCCACGCGTTGAAGTCGCCAACCACCGAGACCCGCCGCGCGCCCGGCGCCCACAGGGCAAAGTGCACGCCGCGCGCCCCCTGATGGTCGAGGACATGCGCGCCGATCCGGTCGAAGAGGCGCAGATGCGTGCCCTCGGCCGAGTAGTAGTCGTCCATCGGGCCGAGCACCGGCCCGAACGAATACGGGTCGAGGAACGACCACTCGCCGCCCTTGTTGGTGGCGGTGAGCCGCACCGCCTGTTGGCCGTTGAGCTTGACCTTGCCCTCGAAGAAGCCGGCCTTGTCGCGAAGCTTGAGCGCGCCGAATTTCGTCCCGTCGAGGCCCGAGACCGCGAGCGTTTCCGCGCCCGGCACGAACGCCCGCACCACCCAGTCCTTGCCGGCCTGGTGGGGTCCCAGAACCGCGAAGGGGTCGTCGTCGCTTCCCCCTACAATGGCAGCGACGGCACTTGCGTCGAGCTGCCAGTCCTCCCGAGAAAGCCTGCTCATGCCTCAACTATGGCATGCCGGCCCGCAACCGGCGGAAGATTTTTGCGTTTGGCCTTGCTTCACAAACCGCCGGCGGTTTGCTTCACTGAGCGGAATGCCTCGCAGGCGCGCTCGGCGCCTGCGGCAACACGCTCGACGCCCAACAGCTCACCGTCGCCGACCTGCTTCCGGGCCTCGTGCGCATCGACGAGGGCGGCGTCGTCCGCCTCGCCCGCCTCCAGGACGCCGGCTCCGCCTACATCCGGCCGTAGCTACGTCGGGACGGGCACATCCCAGATGTCGCGGGCGTACTCGCCGATCGTGCGGTCGGCCGAGAACCACGCGACGTTCGCCGTATTGCGGATAGCCTTGGAGTACCAGGCCGCCTTGTCGCCCCAGAGCTGGTCGAGCGCGCGCTGCGCGTCGTAGTAGGCGGCGTAATCGGCGGTGACCAGGAACCAGTCCGTCGTCATGAGGTTGTCGACCAGCCCGCGATAGCGGTTGGTGTCGTCGGGCGAGAAGATGCCGGAGGCAATCGTGTCGAGCGCCTCGGCGAGCTGGCGGTTGTTGCCGATGATGGCGCGCGGGTTGTGGCCCTCGCGGCGCTTGACGTCGACCTCGTCGGCCGTCAGCCCGAAGATGACGATGTTGTCGTCGCCGACCTTCTCGCGGATTTCGACGTTGGCGCCGTCGAGCGTGCCGATGGTGAGGGCGCCGTTCAGCGCGAACTTCATGTTGCCGGTGCCCGAGGCTTCCATGCCGGCGGTCGAAATCTGCTCGGAGAGGTCGGCCGCCGGGATGATCGCCTCGGCCAGGCTGACGTTGTAGTTCGGCATGAACACGATCTTGAGCAGGCCGTGCACCGCCGGGTCGCTGTTCACCACCCGCGCCACGTCGTTGATGAGGTGGATGATGAGCTTCGCCTGCCAGTAGCTCGGCGCCGCCTTGCCGCCGAATATCTTGACGCGCGGCGTCCAGCTCTTCTCCGGATGGACGCGGAGCTGGTCGTAGAGCGCTACCGCCTCGATGATGTTGAGGAGCTGACGCTTGTATTCGTGGATGCGCTTCACCTGCACGTCGAACATCGCTGCCGGATCGACGGTGATGCCGGTTTCCTGCTCGATCAGCGAAGCGAGATGGCGCTTGTTGGCGAGCTTCACTGCCGCGAATTTTTCCTGGAAGCCGCGGTCGTCGGCAAAGTTGTTGAGCGCCGTGATGGCGTCGAGCTTGTCGAGGAACGCATTACCGATGGTTTCGCTGACGAGGCGCGTCAGCCCGGCATTGGCCTGCATCAGCCAGCGCCGCGGCGTGATGCCGTTGGTCTTGTTGTTGATACGGCCGGGGAAGAGGCGGTTCAGATCGCGGAACACCGTCTTCTTCATCAGCTCGGTGTGCAGCGCCGAGACGCCGTTGATCGAGTGCGAGCCGACGAAGGCGAGCTGCCCCATGCGCACGCGCCGCCCGTTCTGCTCGTCGATCAGCGACAGGTGCGAGAGATCGGCATC
>JBEHXS010000062.1:0-12964 GCA_048498575.1 Pseudomonadota bacterium | reverse complement strand
AGCGTCTTGCGTGTCTGGACGCTGGAAGCCGGCATGTCGTGCGCGGCGAACATGCCGAGCCAGCCGAAGAAGGCGGGCGCTTCCTCACGGGCAATGGACTTGACCGGCAGCTTAAGGCGCCGGCCGATCGCCTCGGCGATGGCACGCATCGGCACGCCTTCCTCGCCGACCGCGTGATACTTCGCGTTCGGCTCGGCCTTTTCGATCGCGAGCCGGTAGAGGCGGGCGACATCGAGCACATACGCCGCCGGCCAGCGATTAAGTCCGTCGCCGATGTAGGCGCAGACGCCCTTCTCGCGATACATCGCGATCGCCGGACTGACGAGGCCCTGCCTCGCGGTATCGTGGACCTGCGGCAGGCGGACGATCGAAACGTTCACGCCCTCCGCGGCGAGGGCAACGCCGGTTTCTTCCGAGGCAGCGCGCGGATGATGCTCGGAGGTGACGACCGGGCCGTCTTCCATTGCCGACTGTCCGGGGACGGTGTTGGCGATCGCAGTACCCGAGGTGATGATCAGCGGCCGGTCGGTGCCGGCGAGGGCTGCGCCGAGCGCCTTGATCACGCGACGGTCGTCTTCGCAGTTCTGCACGAAGCGCGAGAAGTCGTGGTTGAAGGCGAGGTGAATGACGCCGTCGGCGCGCGCCGCGCCTGCCTTGAGGCTCTCCGGATCCTCGAGCGAGCCGCGATACGGTTCGGCGCCGGCGGCGGCCAGCGCCGCCTTTTTCTCCTCGGCGCGGTAGACGCCGATGACCTGATGGCCGGCGCCAACCAGCTCCTTGACGACGGCCGAGCCGATGAACCCGGTCGCACCGGTGACGAATACACGCATGGGGAACCTCCAGAGGTTGGACTGGAGGGTGATATCGGCGTAATGTTATGCGGGTAAATGAGTGACATTATACGGGTATAATGGCTAACAGGATGAGCGAGGCGTCCACCGACAATCGGCTCGGCAGCTACCTGAAGGACCGCCGCAGCAAACTCGACCCCGCTTCCTTCGGCTTGCCTTTGACGCGGCGCCGCACACCGGGCCTGCGGCGCGAGGAGGTGGCGCAGCGGGCGAACGTCAGCGCCACCTGGTACACATGGCTGGAGCAGGGGCGGGGTGGCGCGCCCTCCGCCGACGTGCTCGACCGCATCGCCCGGGCGCTGATGCTGACCGACGTCGAGCGCGAGCATCTCTTCCTGATCGGGCTCGGGCGTCCGCCGGAAGTGCACTACCGCGCGAGTGAGGGCGTCTCGCCGCGCCTGCAGCGGATTCTCGATGCGTGGGAGTTCAGCCCGGCATACGTGAGAACGCCGACGTGGGATGTGGTCGCCTGGAATCGCGCCGCCTCGATCGTGCTCACCGACTACGGCGCGCTGCCGCCCGGCGAGCGCAACATTCTGCGGCAGATGTTCCTCAACCCCCACCTGAGGGCGGTGCAGACGGACTGGCAGGCGGTGGCGCGTTTCGTCGTGGGCGCGTTCCGTGCCGACGCGGCGCGCGCCGGGGCGGAGGAGAAGATGAAGGCGCTGGTCGAGGAGCTGTCGCGCCGCAGCCCGGAGTTCGCGGCGATGTGGCGCGACAACGACGTGCGCGGCTACGGCGAAGGCACCAAGCAGCTCCATCACCCGAAGCTCGGGCTGCTGTCGATGGAGTTCTCCGCGTTTGCCATCGACGGCCGGCCGGACCTCGGCATGGTGGTCTACAATCCGACGACGGCGGCCGATGCCGGGCGGATCCGTAAACTGATCGCCGCTTCCGACAAATAGTCCGTATCGCGGACAGTAAACAATATTGACTATTTCGCGACGCTCTCCTAGGCTTTGGGCATGAGCCAACGACAGTCACAGCCCTGGTACGAAACGATCGTCCTGCCCGCCTTGCTCCGCCACGCGCGCAACACCTATGGCGGCGCGATGCGCAAGGCGCTGGGCGACGCGGGATACGACGACATCCCGCGCAACGGCCTCTACGTCATCGGCGGGCTGGCGCTGGGAGCCGGCGATGCACCGCTGGGCGAGCTCATCAAGGAGCTGCGCGTGTCGAAGCAGTCGGCAGGACAGCTCGTCGATACCCTCGTGCTGCGCGGCTATCTCGAGCGCGTCGCCGATCCGGACGATCGCCGCCGTCAGCGGGTCGTGCTGACGGAGCGGGGCAGGGCCGCTGCCGAGGTGCAGGCCGAGGCCCGCGAGAAGATCGACGCCGCGCTGGCCGAGCGAGTGGGGGCTGACGGCGTCAAGCGCATCCGCCGCGCGCTCGCGGTGATCGTCGATATTGGTCGCAAGGCGGAAAACGCCGGCGAGGAATGAACGCCCTGCGAAGGGCGGCCTCACTCCTCGATGACGATGTCCATGTTGGCGGTGCCGTTCGCCTGTACCAGCTCGAACAGCGTCGTGGCGTTGTCCGGATGGAGCCGCACGCAGCCGTGCGAGGCCGGCGTGCCGAGCCGCTTCACATACTCGGTGCCGTGAATGGCATAGCCGCCCTTGAAGAAGATCGAGTGCGGCATCGGCGAGTTGTCGTACTTGCGCGAGTACCACATCGCGGCGAGGCGCTGGGCGTGGTATTCGCCGACGGGGGTCACGTAGCCACTACGCGCCGTCGAAACGGGCCAGGAGTAGCGCTCCCATCCGTCGACATAGACTCGCATTTCCTGGTCGGAAATATCGACTTTGGCGAGAATTGTAGAAGCACTCGCCGGCACCGCCGTGAACACAACGGCGGCCAACGCAAACGCATACGCCTTCATACTCAGCCCCATCTACGGACCGGCAGATGTGCCGGTCGCCCGTGATCCTCCTGACGCAAACGCTACGATAAGCCTTCAGGCCTGACCAGCCAGTAACCGCCGTCACAGCCGGGCGGGGGCGCACAATCGCGTGAGCCCGGGCGCTTCGCTGCGTTGCGGGAAAAGTGCTAGAGGTGGCGCCCGGGAACTTCCCTCAGGAAGAATACCCGCAAGGAACCAAGCACTTGTCCATTGAAGTCAATTCGCAGCGCCTGACCGCCAACGACATCCGCGCCCGCAAGGGCGGCACGCCGATCGTCTCGCTGACCTCGTACCATGCGCACACGGCCGCGATCATCGACCCGCTGGTCGATTTCATTCTCGTCGGCGACACGCTGGGCATGGTGATGCACGGCCTCGAGACGACGTTGCCCGTCACGCTCGACATGATGATCCTGCAGGGGCTGGCCGTGATGCGCGGCTCGAAGCACGCGCTGGTCGTGGTCGACATGCCGTTCGGCAGCTACGAGGAGAGCCCGCAGGCGGCTTTCCGCAGCGCGGTGCGGATCATGAAGGAGACCGGCTGCGGCGCCGTCAAGCTGGAGGGCGGCACCCGCATGGCCGAGACCATCCACTTCCTGACCGAGCGCGGCATCCCCGTGATGGGGCACGTCGGCCTGACGCCGCAGAGCGTGAACACCATCGGCGGCTTCAAGGTGCAGGGGCGTGACCCGGCCGCGGCCGGCGCGATCAAGGACGATGCCATTGCGGTCGCCGAGGCTGGCGCCTTCGCCATCGTGCTGGAGGCGATCGTCGAGCCGCTGGCGGCCGAGATCACCCCGGCCGTGCCGGTGCCGACCATCGGCATCGGCGCCTCGTCAGTGTGCGACGGGCAGATCCTGGTGCTGGAGGACATGCTCGGCCTGTCGCCGCGGGTGCCGAAGTTCGTGAAGAGCTACGGCAGCCTCGCCGACCACATCCGCGAGGCGGTTGGCGCCTACGCTGCCGACGTGCGCTCGCGTGCCTTCCCCGGCGAAGCCAACGTCTATAAGCCCAAACGCTAGCGCCGGGGCGGATTTCCCATTGGCGCCGGGGGTTTGCAAGGCCGGGCGCGCGTCTATATGTTGCGCCCGCGCCGCGACGAAGAAGCGCGGACCTGGGCGGCCCTGCTGAGGCTCGATGACCGACATTTTCAAGGAAGTAGACGAGGACATCCGGCGCGAGCAGCTGCACAAGCTGTGGGACCGCTTCGGCCCGTATATCCTCGGCCTCGCCGTTCTGATCGTCGCCGTGACCGCCGGCTACCGCGGCTGGGTCTACTGGCAGGATCGGCAGGCGCAGACCAGCGGCGATCAGTTCCTGGCCGCCATACAGCTTGCCGCTGACGGCAAGCACGACGACGCCATCAAGGCGCTAGAGGCGCTGACCAAGGACGGCCACGGAGCCTACCCGACGCTGGCGCGCTTCCGCATCGCCGGCGAGGAAGCCGACGCCGGCGACACCAAGGGCGCGGTCGCCGAATTCGACGCGATCGCCGCCGACAATTCGGCGCCGGCCGAAATCCGCAGCATGGCGCGCCTGCGCTCGGCGCTTCTGCTGGTCGATACCTCGACGGTGGCCGACCTGCAGCAGCGCATCGGCGACATGGCCGCGACCGGCGATCAGTGGCGGGCCGTCGCCCGCGAGATCCTCGGCCTTGCCGCCTGGCGCACGGGCGATCTGTCGACCGCCCGGCAGTATTACACCGACATCGCCAGCGATACCGACGCGCCGAACGAGGCGCACCAGCGCGCTGCCCTGATGCTGGGTCTCATCAACGCCAAGCTCGGCGCCCCGACCCCGCCGGCGGGCGATGCCACGACCGGCCAGCCGCCGGCAGCCGCGGGGGACGCCGCCGGCCAGCCTGACGCCAGCGCCGCCCCGGCGGCGCCGCCGGTCCAGATGCCGGCAACGCCGTAGACCCGGACCCGGAATCCCGGCACAAGCATGGGCGCGCAATTGGCGCGCCCCGCGCCGCGGAGCCAATGATGTCATCGCCGCACCGCCTGCTGAGGGTCGCCATCGTCGGGCGCCCCAATGTTGGCAAGTCCACCCTGTTCAACCGGCTGGTCGGCAAGCGGCTGGCGCTGGTTGACGATACCCCGGGCGTGACCCGCGACCGCCGCGAGGGCGAGGCGCGGCTGGCCGGCCTCGACTTCACCGTGATCGACACGGCGGGACTGGAGGAGGCGGGACCGGCAAGCCTCGCCGGGCGCATGCGCAGGCAGACCGAGACGGCGGTCGCTTCCGCCGACGTCTGCCTTTTCCTGATCGACGCGCGCGCCGGCATCATGCCGATGGACCGGCACTTTGCCGAACTGCTGCGCTCGAGCGGCAAGCCGATTGTGTTGCTCGCCAACAAGGCCGAGAGCCGTAAGGGCTCGGCCGGTGCGCTCGAGGCCTACGACCTCGGCCTCGGCGAACCGATCGCGGTCAGCGCCGAGCATGGCGACGGCATGGGCGACCTCGCCGACGTGCTGGCGACTTTCATTCCGGGCGAGGACGACGCGGCGCCGGAAGGCGCGGACAGCCTGCGCGCCCTCAAGGTCGCGATCGTCGGCCGCCCCAACGCCGGGAAGTCGACGCTGATCAACGCGCTGATCGGCGAGGAGCGCATGCTCACCGGTCCGGAAGCCGGCATCACGCGCGACTCGATCGCCGTCGACTGGACCTGGAAGGGACGCGAGTTCCGCCTCTATGACACGGCCGGGCTGAGGCGAAAGGCGCGCGTCGAGGAGAAGCTGGAGAAGCTCGCCGTCGGCGATGCCCTCCGCGCCATCCAGTTCGCCGAGGTGGTGGTGGTCGTCGTCGATGCCCTGACGCCGTTCGAAAAGCAGGACCTGCAGATCGCCGACCTGGTCGAGCAGGAAGGCCGGGCGATCGTCATTGCGCTGGACAAGTGGGACACGGTCGAGGACCGGCAGAAGACGCGGCGCGAGCTGAACGAGATGGCCGAGCACCTGCTGCCGCAGATCGCCGGCGTCGCGCTGGTGCCGGTGTCCGGGCTGACGGGCGAGGGGCTCGACAAGCTGATGCAGGCGATCGTCGATGCCGATGCCGTCTGGAACCGTCGTGTCGCGACACCGAAGCTGAACCGGTGGCTCGCCGCCATGACCGAACGGCATCCGCCGCCCGCGGTCGCCGGGCGGCGCCTGAAGATGCGCTACCTGACCCAGACCAAGGCACGGCCGCCGACCTTCGTGATGTTCTGCTCGCGGCCGGAGGAACTGCCCGCCGCCTACACGCGCTATCTGACGAACGGCCTGCGCGGCGACTTCGACCTGCCCGGCACGCCGATCCGTCTCCTGCTGCGCAAGGGCGACAATCCGTTCAAGGGGCGTCGGCAAGCTTCCAGGAAGTGAGGGCGCGGAGCGTCGGCGTTTTCTTGACCTGATGCCCCGCCATGCGGCGCATCAGCCGGTCGAGCGTCTCCACGGCAGCGCCGATGTTGGCGCCCTTGTTCAGCATCACGCACTCGGCCCGCGCCGCCATCGCCGCATCGGTCATCTCGCCGCGCGACGGCAGGCCGCTGCTGACCAGCACGCTCAGCACCTCGGTCGCCCAGATCGCGGGAACATGCGCCGCCTCGCACACCCAGAGAATCTCTTCCTGCATCTCGGCCAGCCGCTCGAACCCGAGTTCGACGGCGAGATCGCCGCGCGCAATCATGACGGCGAGCGGCTGCTGTCCGGCGGCAGCGACGATGATCTCCGGCAGGTTGGCGACCGCGGCGGCGGTTTCGATCTTGGCGACGAGCCCGAGCCGCTGCCAGTCCTTGCGGCGCTGGCGGAGTTCACCCTGGAGCAGGGCGATGTGCGCCGCCGACTGCACGAACGAGTAGCCGATGAGGTCGGCATTCTGTGCCACGAAATCGAGATCGCGCCGGTCCTTGTCGGTGAGCGGCGACAGGCCGAGGTCGACGCCCGGGAACGTGAGGCCCTTTTCCGGCTTCAGCTTGGCGCCCTTCGCCTGCGTCGCCTCGACCCTGACGGCGAAGCCATGGTGCTGACGGCGGGCGATCACGCCGACGATGGCGCCGTCGTCGACGAGCACCCGGTCGCCCACCTTCAGTCGCGGAAGAATTGCCGGCAGCGACACGGTGCACTGGAACGGCGCGTCGGCGAGGGCCGGGTCGATCGACTCCGCCAGCAGGATTTCGTCGCCGGCGACGACGCGGTCGCGACCGCCGGCATAGACCTTGCCGGTGCGCACCTTCGGCCCGGCGATATCCATGAGGATGCGCGGGCGCGGGCTCGCCGCGCGCGCGTTCGCGATCATCTTCGCCCACGCCGCCGGGCCGTCGTGGGCGCAGTTGACGCGCACGAGGTCGGTGCCGCGCCGGACGAGATCGCGGATCAGCGCCGGATCGTCGGCGGTGTCGCTCGCCAGAGTCACCATGATGCGCCCGGCGCGGCCGGAGGGCGCCGGCCCGAGAATCCCGTCGGCGTTCTGTCGGAGCATCCGTTCGCCGCGGAAGAACTGGCGCTCGGTCGGCGGCGGGTTGGCAATCGGGCGGTCCCCGGCGAGCCAGATTGCAGCCAGCACCGCGTCGAGAGTGGCAACGACGCGGCTCTCCGCCCGCCCGAGGGAAGACAGGCCGAGCGCCATCAGACGGCGCTGCAGCGGGCGCAGGTCGGTTTGCCGAAGCTCGAGATAGTGCGCGAGGTTGAGCGCGCTCACCGCAAACCGGCGCCGCGCGATGCCGTGCTTCCAGCGCCGAAACTCACGCCGGCCGCCCTCGGCCACCGTGTGCCGGAGCCGGGTCACTTCCGGTTCGATCGCGGCCAGGCGTTCCGGCCAATCGCTGCCCATGATCCGCGCTCCTGTCGCGGAACGTGGCTAGCAGCCAATTGCGACAGGCCGTTTAACCTGGATCAAGTCGCCGGCGGCGCGATCAGGCTCTCTGTCGTTCCGCGCGAGAAGCTGAAGATGACGCCGTTGTCGGCATACCCGGGCGACAGCATGCGCACGATATCGGGCACCACCGCCTCCGGCGGCTTCAGCGTCATCGGATCTTCGCCCGGCATGGCCTCGGCGCGCATGCGCGTGCGCAGCATGCCAGGGCTGAGCAGGTTGGCGGTGGCCTTGGTCGTGCGGATCTCGGCGGCGTAGGTGCGCACCATCGCCTCCAGCGCCGCCTTGGACAGCGTGTAGACCCCCCAGAACGGCGGGGCGTAATTCGTGACCCCCGACGTCACGAACAGCGCGCGCCCGGCGTCGGAGGCGCGCAGCAGCACGTCGAGCGAGCGGATCAGGCGATAGTTGGCGGTTACGTTGATCGCGAGCACCCGCTCGAACAGCTTCGGCTCGATGTGCGCGACCGGCGTGACCGCGCCGAGCACGCCGGCGTTGCTGAGCAGGATGTCGAGCTTGCCCCAGCGCTCGTGGATGGCGGCGCCGAGACGATCGATCGCGGCGAAGTCGGTGAGGTCGAACGGCACCAGCGTCGCCGAGCCGCCGGCCGCCTTGATCTCGTCGTCGAGTTCCTCGAGGCCGCCGACGGTGCGCGCCACGGCAACGACGTGCGCGCCCTCGCGGGCAAGCCCGAGTGCCGCGGCGCGGCCGATGCCGCGCGACGCGCCGGTGACGACCGCGACGCGGCCGGTGAGCTTGGCCATGCGGGATCAGCCGGCGTCGGCGCGCAGCGGGAAAGGCCGCACGTTGTCGCCGCTTTCGCGGTCGGTAAGCCGCGTCGGGTAGGCGCCGGTAAAGCAGGCATCGCAGAACTGCGGCTGCTCGCTGTTCCGCCGCGCCTCACCGACGGCGCGATAGAGGCCGTCGATGGTCAGGAAGCCAAGGCTGTCGACCTTGATGAAATCGGCCATCGCGTTGATCGACATGCGGTGCGCGATGAGCTGCGATTCCTCGGGCGTGTCGACGCCGTAGAAGCAGGAGTGCATGGTCGGCGGGCTGGCGATGCGCATGTGCACTTCGCTGGCCCCGGCCTCGCGGATCATCTTCACGATCTTCTGCGAGGTCGTGCCGCGGACGATCGAGTCATCGACCAGCACGACGCGCTTGCCCTGCAGTACGTCGCGATTGGCGTTGTGTTTGAGGCGCACGCCCATGTGACGGATAGCGTCCGACGGCTCGATGAAGGTGCGGCCGACGTAGTGGTTGCGGATGATGCCGAGATCGAACGGCAGGCCAGCGGCCTCGGCGAAACCGATGGCAGCCGGTGTGCCAGAGTCCGGCACCGGCACGACGAGATCGGCATCGGCGGGCGCTTCGCGCGCGAGCTCGGCGCCGATGCGCTTGCGCACGGCATAGACGCCACGGCCTTCGACGCTCGAATCCGGGCGCGCGAAATAGACGTACTCGAAGATGCAGAAGCGCGGCTTGCCGGCGGCGAACGGGAAGCTCGATTCGATGCCGTCGGTGGTGATGACGACCATCTCGCCGGGCCGGATATCGCGCACAAAGCGTGCCCCGATAATGTCGAGCGCGCAGGTCTCGGAGGCGAGGATCGGCGTGCCGTCGAGATCGCCGAGGACGAGCGGGCGCACGCCCAGCGGATCGCGGCAGCCGATCATCTTCTTGGTCGACAGGCAGACCAGCGACCAGGCGCCCTCGATCTTCTTCAGGGCATCGACGACGCGATCGACCAGCAGCGTCTTCGTGCTGGTGGCGATGAGGTGGAGGATGACCTCGGTGTCGGAGGTCGACTGGAAGATCGACCCGCGCTTCTGGAGCTGGGTCTGCAGCGCCAGCGCATTGGTCAGGTTGCCGTTGTGGGCGACGGCGAAACCGCCCCCGGAAAACTCGGCGAACAGCGGCTGGATGTTGCGCTCTCCGGCGCCGCCGTGGGTGGCATAGCGGACATGGCCGATGGCGCGGTCGCCCGTTAGCTTGGCCATGACGGCTGTGCTGGTGAAGGTATCGCCGACCAGGCCGACGTGGCGCTCGGAGTGGAAGCGCTCGCCGTCGAAGGAGACGATGCCGCCGGCTTCCTGGCCGCGATGCTGGAGGGCGTGGAGGCCGAGCGCGGCCAGCGCGCCGGCGTCGTCGTGGCCGAACACGCCGAACACGCCGCATTCCTCATGCAGCTTGTCGTCGAAGGGGAGCGTGGTCGCCTCGCTGATGTTGCGCATCGTGCCGCCTCAGTTCCCGGTTCCCTGGATCAGGTTGTCCATGTTCTGCCGGGAGGTTGCATCATATGTAGGGCTGCCTGGCGCCGCGGCACCGGTATCGGGCGAAGCGTCGCTGCTGTCGGGCTGCGCCGTGTTGTCGCCGGCCGGCGGGGCGCCGTTGTCGTCCTTGTGGAAGAACGCCATCAGCTTGGTTTCGGCATCGTCGGGGAGCGCGTCCATGAGGCGGCTGCCCAGCGCCGTCAGCGCCGGCGCCGACTTGGAATCGGCCACCCACGCCGGCGGCTTGCTCACCAGCCAGTCGAAGAAGGCGAGCGCGATGACCAGCAGCAGGACGCCGCGGGCGGCTCCGAACAGGAGCCCGAATATCCGGTCGACGGCGCCGACGCGGCTGTCGATGACGAAATCGGAAATCTTGGTGGTGACGTAGCTCGCCACGATCACCGCGATGACGAAAACCACCGCCGCCGCGATCACCTTGGCGACGGTGTCGCTCTCGATGTACGGGCTGACCAGCGGCACCAGCGGCTTGTAGAGGAAATAGGCGGCGCCGGCGGCGATGATCCACGAGGCCACCGAGAGGACCTCGCGGACGAAGCCGCGTACCATGGCGAGCACCGCCGAAATCAACACGACGACGAGAACAATGAGATCGAGAAGGGTCAGAGTCGGTGCCCCATAAACGGCGGAACGGCTCGGCCGGCCAACGGTTTCGCGGCGTGCCCTAGCACGATTCTGGTATCGGCGTCGCCGCGTCCAACCGCCGTGGGCCGAAGGGCGCGTTCACCGGGGCCAACCATATGATTTCATTCAGGCTCGCGTGCAAGCGCGACGGCCCGACCGGCGGCAGAGCCGGGGAGCAGCCCTCCTAGAGCGGGATGGAGGCGGTGCACGGTATCTGACTGGTGATGTGGAAATTGGAGTCCAGCCCGATCGTGAATGGCTTCCCGGGCGCCAGCTTTGTGTGATCGGTCGAGAGATAGTGGCCGCCCTGGAATGAATAGGAATAGGCGGTGCCGGCCGGGATCGTCGTCGACAGGCTGTTGGTGATGACTACCTGCTGCGGTGCTGAGGAGGTAATCGAACCGCCGGAGAAGACGTTCGGTATGGTGATCGACAATGGGGGATCCACCACGCATTGGAGATTCTGCACGGGCGTCGTCGGACTAGGCGGAAGCTGCTTCTTGAGGACGCCGCTGTTGCGGATCGCGTTGGTGTTGACGTTGCCCGCGGCCGCCACTCCGCCGAGGCATGCCAGGATTACGACGGCCGCGCCCGCGGCTCGCACCGATGTCGTGAATCTCATGAAATCGCCTCCATCATTGGTTGGCCCTAACCCGGCACGTTGGCGTCGCATTGTCCGCTGGGTGCAAGCGAGGCGACGGTGAAGCTCTCGTTGGGTCCGAGCGCGTTCTTGTTCTTCACCGTCCAGCTCTTGTTGCCGACACGGAGCGAATAGGTGGTGTTGGCAGGAATGGTCAACCAGGTCCACTGATTGGTGATCACGAACGGCGTGCTGGTAATGCCGGGACCGAACAAGCTCGGCAAGGTGATGGAGGCGCCGATAGCGCAATGCAGATGGCGTCGAACCGTCGCGGCGTCGGATGGCGGCGCGATCAGCGACAATGTTGCAGCAGCGAGCGAGGCGGCGGTGAGAATTTTCGTAAAACCGAGCATGGCTAAACGAACCTCCGGGTAACGCCCCCTACGAACGATAACCCTGACGGCCTAGACGATCAATCGTCGCGGTTGCGGGCCCCCGCGGCGATGCCGGCGACGAGGTCGGCGAGCTGGGATATCGGCCGCGTGCCGGGCTCCGTCTCCTTGGCGGCGGGCAGGACGGCGGAACCGAAGCCGAGCTTCTGCGCCTCGCGGAGCCGCGCCGGCGCGTGGCCAACAGGCCGGACGGCACCGGACAGGCTGACCTCGCCGAAGTAGACGGTGTCCGCGGGGAGCGCGACGTTGAGGCGCGAAGAGACCAGCGCCGCAGCAACCGCGAGATCGGCCGCCGGCTCGTTGATGCGAAGCCCGCCGGCGACGTTGAGATAGACGTCGCAATCGCCGAGCCGGACCCCGCAGTGGGCTTCCAGCACGGCGAGCACCATCGCGAGGCGCGAGGAATCCCAGCCGATGACGGCGCGGCGCGGCGTGCCGAGCGGGGTCGGGGCAACCAGCGCCTGGATCTCGACCAGCAGCGGGCGGGTGCCCTCCATGCCGGCGAAGACAGCGGCGCCGGGGGTGTTGGCGTTACGCTCGCCGAGGAAAAGGGCGGAGGGGTTGGCGACCTCCGCCAGCCCGGCGCCGGTCATCTCGAAGACGCCGATCTCGTCGGTCGGCCCGAAGCGGTTCTTGACCGCGCGCAGGATGCGGAAATGGTGGCCGCCTTCGCCCTCGAAGTAGAGGACGGCGTCGACCATGTGCTCGACCACGCGCGGGCCGGCGATCTGGCCGTCCTTGGTGACGTGGCCGACGAATACGACAGCGGTGCCGGCCTGCTTGGCGAAACGGATGAGCGCCTGCGCCGAACTGCGCACCTGCGTGACCGTGCCCGGCGCCGAATCGGCGGCGTCGGTCCACAGCGTCTGGATGGAATCGACGATGAGGAGGGCGGGGGCGGGCTCCGCCGCCAGCGTCGCCAGCACGTTCTCGACGCTGGTCTCGGCCGCAAGCTTCACCGGCGCCGCGGTGAGGCCGAGACGATCGGCGCGAAGCCGGATCTGGGCGATCGCCTCCTCGCCCGAAATATAGACGACGCGCTGGCCGCGATTGGCGAGCGCCGAGGCGACCTGCAGGAGGAGGGTGGACTTGCCGATGCCGGGATCGCCGCCGACCAAAAGGGTCGAACCGCGGACGAGGCCGCCGCCGGTGACGCGGTCGAACTCGTCGATGCCGGAACGGGTGCGCGGCGCTTCGTCGGTCGCCCCGCGGAGCGCAACCAGATCGATGATGCGGCCGCGTCCGCCGATGCGGGCGACCGGCCCGGCGCCGACGCCCGAGGTGCCGGCCGCATTTTCCTCGACGAAGCTGTTCCACTCGCCGCAATCTTCGCAGCGGCCCTGCCACTTGTTGGAAGCGGCGCCGCAGTTCTGGCAGACGAACTGGATTTTCTCGCGCGCCGCTGA
>JBEHXS010000061.1:0-13078 GCA_048498575.1 Pseudomonadota bacterium | reverse complement strand
CTACAGCCTGCTCGCGGCGCTGAAGCACTGGAACATCGATCCGTCGAAGGTGAAGATCATCAATTCGCCGCCGCCGGAAATTCCCGCCGCCTGGCAGCGTGGCGATATCGATGCCGCCTACGTCTGGGATCCGGCGCTCGGCGCCATCAAGCAGAGCGGCAAGGTGCTGATCTCGTCCAAGGACGTCGGCGGCTGGGGCTCGCCCACCTTTGACGCCTGGATCGTGCGCAAGGATTTCGCCGACAAGCATCCCGATGTCGTCGCCGCCTTTGCCCGCGTCACCGGCGCTGCCTACGCCACCTACCTCAAGGACCCGCAGGCCTGGCTCGCCGATCAGTCGAACGTCGACAAGGTCGCCAAGCTCACCGGTGCCAAGCCGGAAGACGTGCCGGTCGTGCTCGCCGGCTACACCTTCCCGACGCTCGCCGATCAGGTATCGCCCGAGCTGCTCGGCGGCGGCACGGTGAAGGCCATCGTCTCGGCGTCCGAGTTCCTCAAGGAGCAGGGCAAGATCCCGGACGTGCTGGCCGACTACACCCCGTACGTCAACGCCGATTTCGCTCGGCAGGCCGCCGCGACCAACTGATCGCGCGGCACTAAAGGAAGGCCCGGCCAAGTCCTCCCCTCTAGGCCGGGCCTTCCTCCTGTTTTTCGAGGAGCGGTGCGATGGTCGATCGCCTTGAGCTTGAGGCCCGCAATCTTTCGGTTGCCTACGACGCCGCCGATGGCGCGCTGCCCGCGCTCCAGTCCATCGATCTTGCGGTTCGCGCCGGCTCCTTCGTCGCCGTCCTCGGTCCCTCCGGCTCCGGCAAGACGACGCTGCTCAATGCCTTCGCCGGTTTCGTCCGCCCGACCGGCGGCGAGGTGTTCTTCCGCGACCGCCCGATCGCCGGTCCCTCGGCCGAGCGCGCCGTCGTCTTCCAGCGCCACGCGCTGCTGCCGTGGCTGGATGTCGCCGACAACGTCGCCTTCCCGCTGAAGGTGCGCGGCGTGCCGTATCGCACCCGCCGCCAGGCGGTCGTGCCGCTCCTCCTCCGCGTCGGCCTTGCCGAATTTGCCTCGAAGCCGGTGTGGACGCTTTCCGGCGGCATGCAGCAGCGCGTCGGCCTCGCCCGCGCACTTGCCGCCGATCCCGCCGTGCTCCTCCTCGACGAGCCGCTCGGTGCGCTCGACGCCATTACCCGCGAGGACATGCAGCGCGTGCTCCTCGACCTCTGGGCGACCACCGCCAAGACCGCGCTTCTCATCACCCACGACATCGAGGAGGCGGTCTTCCTCGCCACCCATCTCGTCGTGCTGTCCGAGCGTCCCGGTCGCATCGTCGCGCGCCTCGATCTCGATTTCTCGGCGCGCGTCGCTGCCGGCGAGGACGCCGCCGCAATCCGCGCCGATCGCGAGTTCACCGCCGTCAAGGCCGAGCTTCGCGCCGTCATGCACCGCGGCGCTTCTGCGGCCGCCGCGCCGACCTCCGTTCCCGCCTGGACCGCCGCATGATCGAGGTCCTGTTCATCGGTACGCCCCGTTACGCCGCGGAGGAGGCGATCCGCGAGCGCGTTGCCAATCCGGCGAACCTCGAGCCACCGCCCGTGCGCACCGCGCGCGCTCGCCGCCGGTGGCGTCCGCGCCCCTCGCTTCTTCTCGCCCTCTCGCTCGTCTTCTGGCTTGGCCTGTGGACGGTGGCGGCGTGGCTGCAATGGGTGCAGCCGCTGTTCCTGCCGTCGCCGCTGGCGGTGGCCGAGCGCTTCGTCTCCACGCTCACCGCCGGCTTCGCCGACGCCACGCTCCTCCAGCACATCGCCGCCAGTCTCGTCCGCGTGCTCTCCGCGCTCGCCTTCGCGCTCGTCGTCGGCATCCCGGTCGGCATCGGCATGGGGCTGTCGCCGCTCATCCGCGGCGTCTTCGATCCGGTCATCGAGGCCTACCGGCCGATCCCGCCGCTCGCCTACCTGCCGCTCGTCGTCATCTGGTTCGGCATCGGCGAGGGGCCGAAGATCCTGCTCATCTTCCTTGCCATCCTGCCGCCGATCACGCTGTCGACTGCCTCCGGCGTGCGCGGCGTCCCGCTCGAGCGCATCAATGCGGCCCTCACGCTGGGCGCCAATCGTTTCCAGCTTCTGCGCGATGTCATCCTGCCCAATGCGCTGCCCGATATCCTCGTCGGCACGCGCATCGGCCTTGCCGTCGGCTGGTCGACGCTGGTCGCCGCCGAGCTCGTCGCCGCCACCCGCGGCCTCGGCTTCATGATTCACACCGCCTCGAATTTTCTCGTCACCGACGTGGTCATCGTCGGGATCATCACCATCGCGGCTATCGCCTTCGCCATGGAGTTCGCCATGCGCCTGCTCGAGCGCCGGCTGACGCCATGGAAAGGCAAGCTCTGAGACTGGCATCCAAGGGAGATTTTGCGATGACGCTTCGCAACACGCCGTTCGCCGTAACCTCGCTCACCCCCGCCATCGGCGCGCGCATCGAGGGCATCGACCTGTCCGATCCGCTGTCCGACGAGACCGTCGCTGCCCTCCGCGACACGCTCAACGACCGCCTGGTGCTGTTCTTCTCCGATCAGCACCTGACGCCGCAGGCGCACCGCTCCTTCGCCGCCCATTTCGGGCCGCTGCACGTCCACCCGATCTATCCCAACGTGCCCGAGGTGCCGGAGATCCTGATCCTCGATACCAGCGTCAACAACCAGCCCGATAACGACAACTGGCACACCGACGTCACCTTCATCCAGACGCCGCCGCTGGGTGCGGCGCTCTACGCGAAGAAAATCCCGCCGGCCGGCGGCGACACGCTCTGGCTCTCGACCATCGCCGCTTACGACGCGCTCTCCGATCGCTTCAAGAAGCTGCTCGACGGGCTGACCGCGGTGCACGAGTTCGAGAAGTCGTTCCCGCGCGATCGCTTCGCCACGCCCGAGGCGACGAAGAAATGGGAAGAGGCGAGGGCGAAGAACCCGCCGGTCGTCCACCCGGTGGTGCGCACCCATCCCGAAACCGGCCGCAAGGCGCTCTTCGTCAACTACGGCTTCACCACCCGCATCGTCGAGTTGTCGAAGGCCGAAAGCGATGCCGTGCTGGCCTATCTCTTCCAGCACGTCACCAAGCCCGAATTCCAGATCCGCCACCGCTGGCGCGAGAACGACCTGGCGCTGTGGGACAACCGCGTCACCCAGCACTACGCCACGGTCGACTACCTCCCCGAGCGCCGCGTCATGCACCGCGCCACCATCCTCGGCGAACGCCCGGTCTGATCGCGCCGCAAGGCCAATTACATGCCCCGTCACCCCGGCGAAGGCCGGGGTGCGGCGGCGGCGAAGCCGCCAGGGAAAAATCTGGATTCCGGCCTCCGCCGGAATGACGGAGTGGACGTGTTGAATGCGAACCGCGGCAGGAGCGAAAGTGCGACTTCCGTCAGTACCGCCTATCCCGCCAACCCCGCCACGATCCGCCCCGGCAGCTCCGGCCCCTCGTAGACCATGCCCGTGTAGAGCTGGATGAGGTCGGCCCCGGCGATCAGCTTCTGCCGCGCCGCCGTGACCGAATCGATCCCGCCGGTGCCGATCAGCGCCAGCCGCGTTCCGGCGAGCGCCCGCACCCGCGAGAGCAGCTTGTTCGACGGTCCGAGCAGCGGCCGTCCCGACATGCCGCCGACCTCGGCCGCGACTTTCGCATCGCTGATCCCGGTGCGCCCCAGCGTCGTGTTGGAGACGATCATCCCGTCGATGCCCGCGGCGGCCACCGTCTCCACGATCGCGGCGAGCGCATCGTCGTCGAGGTCGGGCGCGATCTTCACCACGATCGGCACGCGGCGGCTCGCCTTCTCGCGCGCCTCGGCGACGGCCGCGGTGAGCCGCGTCAGGCCCTCGCGTTCCTGCAGGTCGCGCAGCCCCGGCGTGTTCGGCGACGAGATGTTGATCGCGAGGTAGCTCGCCACGTCGCTGAACCGCGTCACGCCCCGCGCATAGTCGCCGATGCGGTCGGCGCTGTCCTTGTTGGTGCCGAGGTTCACGCCGACGATGCCGCGCGGCCGCCGCTTCGCGAGGCGCGCATGCACCGCCTCGTGGCCCTCGCTGTTGAAGCCGAGCCGGTTGACGATCGCGTGGTCGGCGACCGAGCGGAACACGCGCGGCCTCGGGTTGCCCGGCTGCGGCCTCGGCGTAACGCTCCCCACCTCGACGAAGCCGAAGCCGAGATCAAGCGCCGCGTCGACCACCTCGGCGTTCTTGTCGAAGCCGGCGGCAAGCCCGAGCGGGTTCGGAAACGCGAGCCCCATCACCGTGCGCGTGAGCTTCGGGTCGCTGGCCGGCGCGCGCGGCGTCAGTCCCGTCTGCAGCGCAATGATCGCGGCGCGGTGCGCGCTCTCCGGGTCGAGCGCAAAGAGGAACGGCCGCGCCAGCTCGTAGATCATGGCGCGAGTTCCGGGAAGACGTGCCGCCCGTCAGGCCCGAGCGGCAGCGGCTTTGCCCAGAGCGCCGTCTTCGGGTCGAGGGACCCGTAGAGATGGGGGAAGAGATCGCCGCCGCGCGACGGCTCGTAGCGCACGTCGCCCAGCGCAAATTCGTCGAACGCCGCGATCATCAGGTCGGGCACGCCGGCGAAGTGCAGCGCCGCTGTCCGCGCCGCCTGTCCGGCCAGGGAGAAGTGGATGAAGCCGTCGGCGAGATCGACCGGCGATCCCTCGAACCGGCCGGCGGAAACCGCGTCGCGCCAGAGGCTTGCCGGGAGAATCTTGTAGATCGTCGCCATCGCTTCGGTCGCGAAGCTAGAGACGCGCCGCCTGCCTCGCAAGCGCCGTCCGGGCCCTGTCCGCCGCGCTGTCCGGAAACCTCCAGGCCCGTGTATAGTGCGGGACATGCGCCCGACTTATCCCCTCGCGCTCATCCTGTGCATGGCCGCTTCGGCCGCGCTCGCCGATGACGCGCCGCGCTATGCCCTCAGCGCCGCCAAGGATGGCTTCGTCCGGCTGGATACCGTCACCGGCGCCGTCACCCACTGCCGTCCGGTGGGCGGCGTCTGGCGCTGCGAACCCCTTGCCGGGGTTGACGAATCCCGCTTCCAGGCGCTCGCCGCCGACGTCGCGAAACTCACCGCCGACGTCGCCGTGCTCGGCCATCGCATCGATGATCTCGCGGTCCCGAAGGAAGCCCCGGCGCCGGTCGCACAGGTCGCGATCGCGCCGCCGCCGCAACCTGCGGCGAAGCCCAATCCGCTCGCCGCGGTGGTCGATCGTCTGCTCGCCTTCGTCCGCACCCTGAAGCACGGCCGCGAGCCCGCCTAACCCCTTCTGTCCTTGTATCTTTCCGTCGCCGCGATGAGCTCGTCGATGATCCCGGGCTCGGTCATCGCGTGCCCCGCATCCGGCACCGGCCGGTAGTCGGCGTCCGGCCAGCGTTTGTGCAGCGCCCAGGCCGTCGAGATCGGCGTGCAGAGGTCGTAGCGCCCATGCACGATCACGCCCGGGATGCCGCTGAGCTTGTGCGCCTCGGCCAGCAACTGCCCGTCGTGATTGAAGAATCCGCGGTTCTGGAAGTAGTGGCACTCGATCCGCGCGAAGGCGAGCGCGTACTGCGGCTCGCCGAACGCCGCGATGCGGCCGGGGTCGGGCAATAGCGAGATCGTCGTGCCCTCCCATATGCTCCACGCCTGCGCCGCCGCGAGCTGCGCCGCGACATCGTCGCCGGTCAGCCGCCGGTAGTAGGCCGCGATCATGTCGCCCCGCTCCTCTGGCGGGATGACCCGCTGGTATGCCTCGAACGCCTCCGGCTCGATATGCGACGCCCCCTCCTGGTAGAACCAGAGCAGCTCGCTCCGTTGCAGCGCGAAGATGCCGCGCAGCAGGAGTTCGCTGACCCGCTCCGGATGCGTCTCGGCATAGGCCAGCGCCAGCGTCGATCCCCATGAGCCGCCGAACACCTGCCAGCGCTCGATGCCGAGGTGCTTGCCGATCTTCTCGATGTCGGCGACCAGGTCCCACGTCGTGTTTTCGCGGAGTTCCGCGTAGGGCGTCGAGCGCCCGCAGCCGCGCTGGTCGAAGATCACGATGCGATAGGCGTTGGCGTCGTGATAGCGCGGCATCGTCGCGTTCATCCCGGCACCCGGCCCGCCGTGCAGCAGCACCACCGGCTTGCCCTTGGGGTTGCCGAATTCGGCGACGTAGATTTCGTGCAGCGAGGAAACGCGCAGCCGATGCGTGGCATAGGGCTCGATCGGCGGGAAGAGATTGCGGCGGTGGCTGTCGGTCATAGGCTTTCGGCTTCCTGTACGAATGGCGTGCCGCCGGGGCGGCGAATGGCGTCCACGATCGCGGCCCGCTCCGCCGGCGGCGGGTCCGTGGCAAGGCTGCCGCCGATGGTCGCCGCGAAGCTCAGCGGCAGCCCGACGATCCCGGCGGTGAGCTCGTCGAAGCCGAGCTTGCCGAACGGCAGGAAGCCGGGAAAGCGGATTTCGGCGATCAGCCCGGCGGTGATAACCCCGCCGGTAATCATCCCGCAGATCGCGCCGTAGGCGTTGGTCCGTTTCCACCATATCCCGAGCACCAGCGGTCCGGACAGCGTCGCCGCGGCAAGCGCGATCGCGCCCGAGGCCAGCCCGAAGGCCGCGAGCCCCGAGGCGGCCGCGATCCATGCCGCGATCAGCACGGCGACGATCGTCACCAGCCGCGTCACGATGAGCTGCCGCCCGGCCGAGGCGTGCGCGTCGAGTGCGCCGGCGTAGAGGTCGTGGCCGATCGCCGCGGCGAGCGCGAACGCTGCCGCCTTCGCCGCCGCGAGGCCGGCGGCCAGCGCACCGGCCGCGACCAGCGCGCTCGCCACGAACGGCAGGTCGGTGATCGCGGGGCTCGCCAGTGTGATCGCATCGCCGGCGATCGCGAGATCGGCCGGGTCGAGATTGCCGGTGAATCCGGGGATGGCGCTGCACGCGGCCAGGATGTCGTTCACCGAGGTCGCGTTGGCGCCGCACAGCTTCACCAGGCCGAGCTGCCCGAAGCTGAACACCCAGTCGGGCAGTTGCTCGAGCGGGCTCCCGGCAATCTCGCGCAGGATGTAGAGCCGCGCGAAGGCGGGGTAGGCGGGGGCGGTCAGCGCGATCACCAGCACCGCGAGCAGCGCCCACGCCGCCGACCGGCGCGCGCGGTCGGCGCCTCGTACCGTGGCGCTCCGCATCAATAGCTGCGGCAGCGCCGGTATCCCGGCCGCCAGCACGATGAGCGCAGCGAAAGCGCTGCCACCGGTGACGGCGGGCGCGAAGCTGGTGATACCGGCCGGCGCGAGGTCGCTGCCGCCGGCGAGTGCCAGCAGGTCGGCGCCCTTCAGCGCGGCGCCGAATGTCAGGAAGGGCAGCGGCCAGCCGTATTCGGCCCACGACACCACCATCGCCGGCCCGACGATGGCGATCGCCATCACCGCATATTCCGCGAGTGCCGTCCGCGTCAGCGCCCTGAGTCCGCCGAGCACCGTCGCCGCCAGCACCATGAGGATCACGATCCACAGCGCGACGCTGCCCGAGGCGCCGACCATGAGCGTCAGCACGAAGGCCGCAGCCGCGATGGCGGCGGCGAGCGCGGGCAACGTTATCGCCACCACTCCGATCGCGCCTGCGATACGCACCCCGCGGCCGCCGTAGCGGATGCCGAGAAAATCGGCGACGCCGAACGCCGACGACTTGCGCATGTACGGCGCCACCAGTACCGCGAGCGCGAGGAAGCCCAGCGCGAGCCCGGTCGTCAGCGCCGCCGCCGATGTCAGGTCGCTGAACGCCGTCCCGCCGACGCCGAGGAAAACGAATGCCGAGATCGCAGCGGCCGCGGTCGCGATCCCGTTCTGCCCGGCAGGCACCACGCGACCGGCAAGATAGAACTCCGAGGCCTGCAGCGTTCCGGCATTGATGCTGATCGCAAACAATGCGGCGAGCAGGCCGACGGCGAGGCTGGTGGCGAGGATCGGCTCCGGCAGGCCGTAATAGTCGAGGACCGAGAGCACCGCGACGAATGCCAGGAAGCCCGCCGTGAAGAGGGCGGCGGTGCGGCCGTATCCGGGGGACTGGCGTTCCACGTCTGGCCTAGTCCTCGGCCACGTCGTAGTCGCGGTCTAGCCGCCGCTGCCGGCCGGCGAAGACCAGCGCCGCGATCAGGATGGCGAGGGGCAGGATCGTGGTGGCGGCGAGCGTGCCGAGCGGCAGGTCGAGCACCCGCGGCCCGTCTCCGGCAACCGTCAGGACGATGATCGCGACGAGCCCGGCTCCGCCGGTCACCGCCCCTGCCATGAGCCGCGTCTTCCGCCACCAGCCGCCTTCGCTCGTGTCCCGCACCGCCGCATCCCAGTGTTCCGCGTCACACCGACCATGCGGTGGGTTTGCAAGCCGGTCAATCGGGCGATAGGAAGCCTTTGGTCGGCGGGGAAGCCGACGATGGAGGGAATCATGCTCAAGGAGTTTCGCGAGTTCGCGCTCAAGGGCAACATGCTCGACCTCGCCATCGGCATCATCATCGGCGCCGCTTTCAACGGCCTGGTGCAGTCGATCGTGAACGACATTGTCATGCCGCTCATCGGCGCCGTCACCGGCGGCATCGATTTTTCCCAGCTTTACTGGCAGTTGCGCGGTGCACCGGCGGCGACGCTGGCCGCCGCCAGGGAGAATGGCGCCACTCTCGCCTACGGCAACTTCATCACGCTGGTCATCAACTTCCTGATCGTCGCCTGGGTGCTGTTCGTCCTCGTCAAGATGATCAACAAGCTGCGCCGCGCTCCGCCGCCTGCCGATGCCGCGCCGCCCGCGCCGACCGAGGAAGAAAAGCTGCTCACGCAGATTCGCGATCTGCTCGCGGCGCGGAAGTAAGTTTCAGGCGCCGCCGTCAACAGGAAGAACGTATGGGGTCCAATCCGTTGCTGGCGGCGCTCCGCGCCGAGGCCCGCGACACGCCCGAAAGCGGCATCGTCGAGGTCTTCAACTATGGCCGCGGCCGCGACGGCCTGATTCCCTTGTGGGTGGGCGAGGGGGATCTCCCCACGCCCGCCTTCATCGCGGACGCCGCGGCAAAATCGCTTCGCGACGGCGAGACCTTCTACACCTGGCAGCTCGGCATCCCGGATCTGCGCGCCGCACTTGCCCGTTACCACGCGCGCACCTACGGCCGCCCGTTCGACGCCAACCGCTTCTACGTCACCATCGGCGGCATGCACGCCATCCAGATGGCGGTGCGCATGGCGGCCGGCAACGGCGACGAGGTCGTGGTGCCGACTCCGGCGTGGCCGAATTTCGCCGGCGCCATCGGCGTCGCCGGGGCGAAGACGGTCGAGGTGCCGATGACCTTCGGCAACGCCGGCTGGACGCTCGATCTCGACCGCCTGTTCGATGCCGTGACGCCGCGCACGAAGGCGCTGCTCGTCAATTCGCCCGCCAACCCCACCGGCTGGACGGCGAAGCGCGACGAGCTCGCCGCGATCCTCGATTTCGCCCGCCGGCGCGGCCTTTGGATCATCGCCGACGAGGTCTACCACCGCTTCTTCTATGCCGGCGGCCGCGCGCCGTCCTTCTACGACATCGCGGAAGACGACGACCGCATCTTCTACGTCAACACCTTCTCCAAGAACTGGGCGATGACCGGCTGGCGCATCGGCTGGCTGTCGGCGCCCCCGGCGCTGGCGCCCGTCGTCGAGAATCTCGTCCAGTATTCGACCTCGGGCGTTGCCGCCTTCATGCAGCGCGCCGCCACCGCCGCGCTCGACAACGGCGAGGACTTCATCCGCTCGCAGGTCGAGCGCGCCCGCGTCGGCCGCCAGATCATGACGGAGACGCTGGCCGCCACCGGCCGCGCCCGCTTCGTCGAGCCCGACGGCGCCTTCTATCTTTTCTTCGGCGTCGACGGGATCCCCGATACCGGGCGTCTGGCGCTCCGCCTGGTTGACGAGGCCAACGTCGGTGTCGCGCCGGGCACGGCCTTCGGCGCCGCCGGGCAGGGGTTCATGCGCCTCTGTTTCGCCCGCGATGCCGGGCAGTTGCGCACCGCCGCCACGCGCCTTGCCGATTGGATCCGCCGCCAATGACGGCCTACGCGGCGCTGCTCCGCGCCGTCAACGTCGGCGGCACCGGCATCATCCGCATGGCCGACCTGAAGGCGCTGTGCGAAGCCACCGGGTTCGGCAACGTCGTGACGCTGCTCCAGAGCGGCAACGTCGTCTTCACGGCAAAAGGCACCGACCGCGCGGTCGCAAAGAAGCTCGCCGACGCCATCGAGAAAAGCCACGGCTTCCGCCCGATGATCGCAGTACGCACGGCCGACGAGATCGAGGCCGCGATGCAGGCCAATCCCTTCCGCGCCGAGGAGACGAGCGACCCCAGCCACCTGCACATCGTCTTCATGGCAGACGTGCCGGCGGAAGGAGCGGGCGCGCGCATCACTGCGGTCAAGGTCAACCGCGAGCGGCTGCACCTCGTGGGCCGCGAGCTTTACGTCCACTACGCCGACGGCGCCGGCACCTCGAAGGTCACGAATGCGGTGCTGGAGCGCGCGCTCGGCGTCCAGGCAACGGCGCGCAACTGGAATACGGTCGGCAAGCTGCTCGCGCTGGCGCGGAAGGTCGAAGTGACGAACCCGCTTCCCCCGCGAAAGCGAGGGCCCAGGGTTGCGACGTAAGACGCGCCGCCCGAACTGAAGAAAATTTCAGCCGCCGGCCGGCGGGAACACCGCGACGCGCGTATTGCCGCCGGATGTCGCGGCACGCCGCTCGGTGTCGGCGGTCTCGCCTGAGCGCGGCATGCCGAGCTTGTCCCACACCGCCGAGAGCGCGCGGGTCAGCTCCGCGATCAGCGTCGCGTCGTGCAGCGGCGTCGGCGTGATCCGCAGGCGCTCCTGCCCGCGTGGCACCGTCGGATAGTTGATCGGCTGGATGTAGATGCCGTGCTCCTCGAGCAGGAGGTCGCTCGCCTGCTTGCAGAGCTGCGCATCCCCGACCAGCACGGGAATGATGTGCGTCTCGCTCGCCATCACCGGCAGCCCGGCGCTGGTCAGCGCGCGGCGGGTGAGAGCGGCGTTCGCCTGCTGCGCCTGGCGCTCGGCCTCCGATGCCTTGAGATGGCGGATCGAGGTCAGCGCCGCGGCGGCGACGCCCGGCGGCAGCGCCGTGGTGAAGATGAAGCCCGGCGCATAGGAGCGCACGGTGTCGACGATGGCTTGGCTCGCCGCGATGTAGCCGCCGAGCGCCCCGAAGGCCTTGGCCAGCGTCCCCTCGATGATGTCGATGCGGTGCATGACGCCGTCGCGCTCGGCGATGCCGCCGCCGCGCGGGCCGTACATGCCGACCGCGTGCACCTCGTCGAGGTAGGTCATGGCGCCGTACTTGGCGGCGAGGTCGGCGATTGCTTCGATCGGCGCGATATCGCCGTCCATCGAATAGACCGACTCGAAGGCAATCAGCTTGGCGCGGTCGGGGGAGGCCGCCCGGAGCAGTTGCTCGAGGTGCGCCATGTCGTTGTGGCGGAAGATGATCTTCTGCGCGCCGGAGCGGCGCACGCCTTCGATCATCGAGGCGTGGTTCAGTTCGTCCGAAAAGATCAGGCAGTCGGGCAGCAGCTTGGCGATGGTCGAGATCGTCGCCTCGTTCGAGACGAAGCCCGAGGTGAAAACCAGCGCCGCTTCCTTGCCGTGCAGGTCGGCGAGCTCGCCTTCCAGCAGCACCAGCGGATGGGTGGTGCCCGAAATGTTGCGTGTGCCACCGGCGCCGGCGCCCATGGCGCGCGCGGTTTCGGTCAGCGCTTCGATGACCTTGGGGTGCTGCCCCATGCCGAGGTAGTCGTTGGAGCACCAGACCACGATGTCGCGGTCGCCATTCTCGGAATGCCAGATGGCGTGCGGAAAGCGCCCGGCAACCCGTTCCAGGTCGGCGAAGACACGGTAGCGCCGCTCGGCATGGAGCGCGGCAATCGCGTCCGCGAAAATCGACTGATAATCCATGGGGGCCCTGTGTTCCCTGGAACGATGCGAAGGTAGTAGCCGCCACCCTGTTAGGCAACCGGCACTTTGCCGCGCCGAAGGCCTTGGTTTTCGCCGGTTTCGACCACCAAACGGTGCCATCGAAGCATTGAGAATCGGTTGCGGCATTGATCGAGGTCACGGCGGTGGCCGCGGGCGGAACTTCCGGCCGCTTCGCGGCGTTATCACGGTGAATGGCCCCCGCCGGAGATACCCACCATGCCTGCTGATGGAAACGGCATCCCGCGCCGCGGCCCGCACAGCAACCCGCCGTCCGGCTCCGGGCATCACGCCAATTCGTGGCTGGATCGTCGCGCGCCAGGCCCGGTTTCGGCGCGTCGCCCGCGCATCGACCCGGCCGAAGAGGCGATGAGCCACAATCCCAATCTTTCGCCGCCCATCCATTTCGACCGGCCCCGCTGATCGCCTCCGCTTGAACCGGCCGCGCTGCTATGGCAGTACCTCGGCGCCTTTGGCGCCAGGCTGCCGTAGCTCAGTGGTAGAGCACTCCCTTGGTAAGGGAGAGGTCGACAGTTCAATCCTGTCCGGCAGCACCAGCTCATAGTTTGGCGCCATATCCGGTCGTTTCGGCCATCTTCGCTGCCCACAATCTGCCCGTTTCGCCCGTTGGCCGGAGCCCACCGCTCCTGTAGCCTCTTGATGCCACTCGCTCGCGGATAACTACGAAAATGGCCGGCTCCCTGGAGGATGCGCTGCTTGCCTTTACCGGCGAGGTCGATCTCGACCTCACCGTTCCGGCCTTCATCACGGACGTCCTGGATCCCAACGGGAAGACGACGTTCCGGGCGATCGAGGTCAAACTGGCAATCGGCCCCGGACGCATCCCTCCACATCCTGCGCTCGTTTCCTGCCTCATGGTCACCCGCGACCGCTTCGAGCTGGCGTGCCTGTCCATTGGCTGCTTCCGTCGCCAGACATGGCCGCGAAAGGAACTGGTCGTCCTCGACGAAGGTGCGGACAGCCGGCTGGAGGATTGGATCGCCTCGCTCGCCGATCCGGACATCCGCCTCGTCAAGGTCGCGCCGGGGCCGAGCCTCGGCGCACTGCGCAATCGCTCGATCGAATTGGCCAGGGGCGATTTCATCTG
>JBEHXS010000060.1:0-13081 GCA_048498575.1 Pseudomonadota bacterium | reverse complement strand
CGGCGTAACGCCATCAATCTCATAGCGGCCAGTTGCGAGCGCGCGCGCGAGAATATCGTTGACGTTGGTCGCAATCACGAGCCGTTCGATGGGCAGCCCCATGCGTTTGGCCGCGTAGCCGGCGAAGATGTCGCCAAAATTCCCGGTCGGCACGGTGAACGAGACCGACCGCTCAGGCGCGCCGAGCTCGGCGGCGGCGGTGAAGTAATAGACGATCTGTCCGACGATCCTCGCCCAGTTGATCGAGTTGACGCCGGAGAGCGCGAGGTCCTGACGGAAGCGCACGTTGCCGAAAAGCTGCTTCACGATCGCCTGGCAATCGTCAAACGTTCCCTTGATGGCGATCGGGTGAACGTTGGCCGCCCCGGTGGTCGTCATCTGCCGCTGCTGGAAGGGCGACACGCGCCCTTCCGGGAAGAGAATGAAGACATCGACGTTCGCACGATCGCGGAACGCCTCGATCGCCGCAGCGCCGGTGTCTCCGGAGGTCGCGCCGATGATGGTCGTACGTTCGCCATTTTCTTCGAGTACAAACTCCATCATCCGCGCGAGGAGCTGCATCGCTATGTCTTTGAAAGCGAGCGTCGGACCGTGGAAAAGCTCGAGAACGTATAGGTCCGGACGGAGCTTCCTCAGGGGCGCGACGCGCGGATCGTCGAAGGTCGCGTAGGCCTCGACGCACATCGTGTGGAGGGCCTCGTCGGGGATGTCGCCGTTGACGAAAAGGCGCACGATCTCGAAGGCCACGTCGGCGTACGGACGGCCACGGAAGCCCTTGATTTCCATGGCGGAGACAGACGGCCAGGTCAGCGGGACGTAGAGTCCGCCGTCGCTGGCAAGGCCGGCCATGAGGACACCGCGGAAACCCAGGCTGGGCGCCTCTCCGCGGGTGCTGACGTATTCCATGCGACACGGTTTCCGTGCGGGCCGGACAGGGCCGGACAGATGCTGTCCGGACCCTAGCCACCGCGTTCCGCCGAAAGCAAGCACAACGCCTGTCCCCGGCTCCTATCCCCAGCCCATAGCGGTCGTGGTCGCTACTCGCCGTGGCCGCTGCTATAGAAAAGCCCCGATCCTGGTAGGGAATCCTCGCATGAGGCTGGTTTCTGCAATCTCTCCCGCGACTGTCGTGCTGCTGGCGGCGGTCGCCGGCTGCACGTCGATGTCCGGCGCCGGTTCGGGCGCGGGCAGCGGCGTCGCGACAACCACGGCGCCGTCGCCGGTGGCCAATGTGCTGAGCGGTGGTAATGCGCCGACCGTCGTCGCAGCGCCGGCCGGCACGACGGTTTACGCCGGCATTGCGGTGGCGCAGCAAGGGTACTGCCCGCCGGTACAGATCCGCGCCGGCACGGAGGCCCTCGTCATCTACGACAAGGGCCACGAGGGCGATCCCAATTCGGTTCGCTACCAAGCCTCGATCGGCAAGACGGCCCGCGAATGCCACACCGCCGGCTCGAGCCTGATGCTGAAGGTCGGCGTCGCCGGGCGGCTGGTCGCCGGACCGAAGGGGGCGGCGGGCAACTTTGCCGTGCCCATTCGCATCGCGGTCGTCGCCCAGCACGATAGCAAGGTGTTCTATTCCCAGGTGCTCAAGCAGCCGGTCACGCTCTCTGCGCCGGACTTCGGCTCCGACTTCTCGGCCGTGATGGACAACATCTCCTTCGACATCACTCCGGACGACCACGATCTCATCATTTACGTTGGCTTCGACGGCGGGGCGCCCAAGCCGCCTGCGCCCACAGGCTAACGCCGCCCGCGCCGCGGATTGACTGCCGCGCCGCGGCACCTATTGTGATGAACAGCCGGGACGGAGTCGCGTTCCGGCTGGGCTGGCAACAGCCTGACACGACCGCCGGGAGAGACCGGGCCTGCCAAGGCCCGGCGCCGAAGGAGCAACCGCCCCGGAAACTCTCAGGCAAAAGGACCGGACGGTCGGCGACACTCTGGAAAGCGGCCGGCGCTGTGCCTGCCCACCGAAGGAGTAACCGCGCGGAAGCATTGCCAGGAAAAGTGTGACGCACTTTTCCGTCCGGCAGGGCGACCGATAAAAGCGCGGGAAATCTCTCAGGTCCTCGGACAGATGGGGCGCGAGCGGGCGATTTGCCTGTGCGCGAACCCGTTTTGTGCGAGGACCGGTATTGACCGAAACCGCCACTGACGCACCGCTGCGCGAGACGCTGCTCGCACCGATCCATCGCGCGCTCGGCGCGCGCATGGTGCCGTTCGCCGGATATTCGATGCCGGTCCAGTATCCGACCGGGATCATGGCCGAGCACAAGTGGACGCGCGAGCACGCCGGGCTGTTCGACGTGTCGCACATGGGCCCCTCGTTGCTCATGCTGGCCGATCGTTCGGGCGAGCCCGACCGCGACCACGCCGCCATCGCCACCTTGATCGAACCCCTGATCACGGCGGACGTGCGCGGCCTGAAGCTGGGGCAGATGCGTTACACGCTGCTGCTCAACGACAAGGGCGGCATACTCGACGACCTGATGGTGGCGCGTCCGCGCGATCCAAAATGGAGCGGCACGCTCTATATCGTCGTCAACGCCGGCACCAAGGATACCGACTTCGCGGCCATCGAGGCTGCAGTGGGCAACCGGGCGAAGCTTCTCCGGGCCGACGACAATGCGCTGATCGCGCTGCAGGGACCCGAAGCGGCAGTCGTGATGCGCGATTTCGTGCCGGCCGCGGCCGATCTCGGCTTCATGACGGTGGGCTCTTTTCGGCACGAGGACACCGACCTCACCATCTCGCGTTCCGGCTATACCGGCGAGGACGGCTTCGAGATTCTCGTCGCGCCCGATCATGCCACGACGATCTGGAACCGCCTGACGGCCGACCCGCGGGTCAAGCCGATCGGGCTTGGCGCGCGCGACTCACTCCGCCTCGAAGCCGGGCTGCCGCTCTACGGTCACGACCTGAACGAGACGACGTCGCCAGTGGAAGCCGCTCTCGGTTTCGCCCTCTCCAAGCGCCGCCGCGAGGCGGGCGATTTTCCCGGAGCCAAGCGCATTCTCGCCGAGGTCGCCGGCAAGCCGGGTCGTGTCCGGGTTGGCCTGGTGGTTGAGGGAGCGCCCGCAAGAGAAGGCGCCGAGATACTCGACGGCGCCGGCGCCGCGATCGGCAAGGTCACCAGCGGCGGCTTCGCTCCGACGCTGAACAAGCCCATCGCCATGGGCTACGTCCGGCCGGATTTCGCCGCGCCGGGCACCAAGCTCGGCGTCTCCGTGCGCGGGCGCACCCAGCCCGCGGTCGTCACCGCCATGCCTTTTGTCCCCCACCGCTATTTCCGCAAACCCGCCTGATGGGGCGAGCCCCGATGGAGCAAACATGACCACCCGCTATACCCGCGAACACGAATGGATACGCCTCGTTGGCGACACCGCGCTCGTCGGCATCAGCCAGTACGCGCAGGAGCAGCTCGGCGACATCGTCTTCGTCGAGCTTCCGGCCGTCGGCAAGAAGCTGGCGAAGGGCGACGAGGCCGCCGTCGTCGAGTCGGTGAAGGCCGCGAGCGAGATTTTTGCGCCGGTTGCTGGCGAGGTCGTGGAAGTAAACCCGGCGCTCGGTGATGCGCCCGGGACCGTCAACAGCGCTCCGGAAACGGACGGCTGGTTCCTGAAGCTGAAGGTCGCCAATCCGGCCGACATCGACGCCCTGATGGATGAGGCCGCCTACAAGGCGTTCCTCGAAACGATCTGAGGCCTGCCATGCGTTTCCTGCCCCATACCGAAGCCGACCGCAGCGCCATGCTGGCGAAGATCGGCGTTCCCTCCATCGATGCCCTGTTTGCCGACGTGCCCGCCGACAAGCGCCTCGCCGGGCTGGTCGACCTGCCGATCAGCAAGAGCGAGATCGAAGTCGAGCGGACGCTGGCGAAGATGGCGGCGAAGAACACTGCCGCCGCGTCGGTGCCCTTCTTCGTCGGCGCCGGCGCCTACCGCCACCACGTCCCGGCGAGCGTCGATCATCTGATCCAGCGCTCGGAGTTCCTGACGTCCTACACGCCGTACCAGCCGGAAATCTCCCAGGGCACGCTGCAGTACCTGTTCGAGTTCCAGACGCAGGTCGCCAACCTGACGGCGATGGAGGTGGCCAACGCCTCCATGTACGACGGCTCGACCGCGACGGCCGAGGCTGTGCTGATGGCGCACCGCGTGACCAGGCGGCGGAAGGCGGTGCTGTCCGGCGGGCTGCATCCGCAATACCGCAGCACGGTCGAGACCATCTCGCACATGGCCGGCGACACGCTAGTCACGCTGCCGGCCGATCCGGCGAATACCGAGGACATTCTCGCGGCGATCGATGCGGAGACATCGTGCGTCGTCGTGCAATCGCCGTCGTTCTACGGCCACCTGATCGACCTCGCGCCGATCGCGGAGAAGGCGCACGCCGTCGGCGCGCTACTGGTCGCGGTGTTCACCGAGGTGGTGGCGCTGGGTGCGATCGAGCCGCCCGGCGCGCAGGGCGCCGACATCGTCGTGGGCGAGGGCCAGTCGATCGGCAATCCGCTGACCTTCGGCGGACCCTACGTCGGGCTGTTTGCCACGCGCAGCAAGTATGTGCGCCAGATGCCGGGCCGGCTCTGCGGCGAGACGGTCGATGCCGAAGGCCGCCGCGGCTTCGTGCTGACGCTGTCCACCCGTGAGCAGCACATCCGCCGCGACAAGGCGACCTCGAACATCTGCACCAACTCAGGGCTCTGCTCGCTCGCTTTCACCATTCACATGACACTGCTGGGCGAGCTCGGGCTGACACGGCTGGCGGCGCTGAACCATGCCAACGCGGTGAAGCTCGCCGATGCGCTGGGCACGGTGAAAGGCGTCACGGTACTGAACGACACGTTCTTCAACGAGTTCACGATCCGGGTGCCGGGCGATGCCGCGGCCGTGGTCGAGAAGCTGGCGGCGAAGGGCGTGCTCGGTGGCGTGCCGGTATCGCGGCTGGAGCACGACGACGCGGCGGTGCGCGACCTCATCGTGGTCGCCTCGACGGAAATCAATACGGATGCCGACCGCGCGGCGTTCGTCGCGGCGCTGACGGAGGTGCTGTGATGCTGAACGACAAGGGTCGCCCGACGTCTCCCGCCGCGCCGAATGCGCTGGAGGAAGAAACCTTCACCGGCAATCGCGGGCTTCAGATCGAGGAGCCGCTGCTGTTCGAAATTGGCCGGCACGATGTAACCGGGGTGGACATCCAAGAGGCGTGGAGCGCCGAAGGCGCGACAGGGAAGCAAAAAAGCAAACTCGGCAGGCATGGGCGGCGCATGCCGCTCGATCTGCCGGCGCTCTCCGAGCCGGAGACGATGCGGCACTACGTGCGGCTGAGCCAGAAGAACTACGCCATCGATGCCGGCATGTATCCGCTGGGCTCGTGCACGATGAAGCACAACCCGCGCGCCAACGAGAAGATGGCGCGGCTCCCCGGCTTCGCCGACATTCACCCGCTGCAGCCGCTGTCGACCGTGCCGGGTGCGGTCGAGCTGATCGCCGAGCTCGGCCGCTGGCTACTCGAGCTGACAGGGCTGCACACTGTCGCCGTGAGCCCGAAGGCCGGCGCGCACGGCGAGCTCTGCGGCATGATGGCGATCAAGGCGGCGCTCGATGCCCGCGGCGACAAGCGCAGCATCGTGCTCGTGCCGGAATCGGCGCACGGCACGAATCCGGCGACGGCGGCGCTGCTCGGCTACCGCGTCGTCAACGTGCCGGCGCGCGCCGACGGCAGCGTCGATCCCGAGGCCGTGAAGGCGCTGCTCTCGCCCGACGTCGCCGCGATCATGCTGACTAACCCGAACACCTGCGGCCTGTTCGAGCGCGATGTGGTGGCGATCGCCGCGGCAGTGCATGCCGCCGGCGCCTTCTTCTACGCCGACGGCGCCAATTTCAACGCCATCGTCGGCAAGGTGAAGCCCGGCGATCTCGGCGTCGACGCCATGCACATCAACCTGCACAAGACGTTCTCGACGCCGCATGGTGGCGGCGGGCCGGGCGCGGGGCCGGTGGTGTTCTCCGAGGCGCTCGCGCCGTTCGCGCCGGTGCCGTACGTCCACATCGCGGCCGGCAAGGCGACGTTCGTCGAGACGCGCCGCGAGGCCGGCGCCGCGCAATCGTTCGGCCGCATGAGCGCCTTCCACGGCCAGATGGGCATGTTCGTGCGCGCGCTTGCCTACATGCTGGCGCACGGCGCCGACGGCATGCGGCAGGCGTCGGAGGACGCGGTGCTGAATGCGAATTACGTTCGCGCCGGCCTCGCCGACGTCATGAGCCTGCCGTTCGGCAACCGGCCGTGCATGCACGAGGCGCTGTTCGACGACACGTTCCTCGAGGGCACGGGAGTCACGACGCTCGATTTCGCCAAGGCGATGATCGACGAGGGCTTCCACCCGATGACCATGTACTTCCCGCTGGTAGTGCATGGCGCCATGCTGATCGAGCCGACGGAGTCGGAATCGAAGGCGTCGCTCGACCTCTTCGTGGCGACGCTGCGCGAGCTCGTGTTCCGGGCGAAGCGCGGCGAGGCCGAGCGTTTCCGGCAGGCGCCGATGTTTGCGCCGCGCCGGCGGCTGGACGAAACGCGCGCCGCGCGCTCGCCGAAGCTGAGGTGGGAGAAGCCGGCGCCGTATTCGGAAGCGGCGGAATAGGGGGCGGCTACTCCAGCCCTTCCCACGACATCACGGCTTCGGCGATCTGCGGCAGATCGGCGAAGCGGCGGATGACGGTCTCGGCGCCGGCCTCGATCAGCAGGTCGGCGTGGCCGGGCCAGGTGTGGCTGCCGCCGGTGAAGCCGACGACGCGGCAGCCGGCGGCCTTGGCGGCGTGGATGCCGAACACCGAATCTTCCAGCACGAACACGTCGCGCGGCGCGAAGCCCATCGCTTGCGCGGCGTAGATGTAGACGTTGGGCGACGGCTTCGGCTTCTGGTCGCCGACCTCGACGGCCGAGAAGATGCTGGGCGCGAACTTGTCCCAGAGGCGGGTCTTGTCGAGCTCGATCTTGAGGCGTTCGGTGGTCGAGTTGGAGCAGATGCAGCGCGGCTGGCCTTCGATCTTTTCGAGGAGCTCGGTCAGCCCCGGCACTGCCTTGAGGTCGCGCGCCAGGCGCCGGTCGAGCTCGGCCGTCTGCTCCGCCATATAGGTCGCGGGCAGCGGCCGGCCGATCTCCTTTTCGACGATGTCGTGGATCGCGGTGCTGGTCAGGCCGGCAAAGCGGCGGCTGACCTCGCTCGCCGTGATCTCGTAGCCGTTGCGGGTGAATAGCGCGGCATCGACCTCGGAGGCGATGATTTCGGAATCGACGAGCACGCCGTCGCAATCGAAGGCAAAAAGCATGGGCGGAGGTCCTGTTCTCGGCGCGTCTGTCTAGCGGGCGGGAGCCTTGAGCGAAAGGGCGCTGCCAGCATGGCCGCCTTGCCGTTCACCGCCGCTTAACCATGCCTGTCAACGGCGGCTTTACCCTGAGAGTCCAAGGTCCACGCCGACGAGTTGTGGCGTGGGGCGTATTCCATGGTTGCGTTGGCGCGTAAGGCGAGGGCGGAAGCGGGTTCGCTCGATACGATCCTCAAGGGCGACTGCGTCGCCGAAATGGCGAAACTGCCGGCCGCCTCGGTCGATATCGTGTTCGCCGACCCGCCGTACAATCTCCAGCTCGCCGGGCAATTGACCCGTCCCGACCAGTCCGAAGTCGATGCGGTGACCGACGCCTGGGACAAGTTCGCCTCGTTCGCCGAGTACGATGCCTTCACGCGCGCCTGGCTGCTGGCGGCGCGCCGCATCCTGAAGCCGACCGGGACGCTCTGGGTCATCGGCTCGTACCACAACATCTTCCGCGTCGGCTCGGCCCTCCAGGACCTCGGCTTCTGGATCCTGAACGACATCGTCTGGCGCAAGACCAACCCGATGCCGAATTTCCGCGGCCGCCGCTTCACCAATGCCCACGAGACGCTGATCTGGGCGAGCCGCGACCCGCAGGGCAAGGGCTACACCTTCAATTACGATGCGCTGAAGGCGGCGAACGACGAGTTGCAGATGCGCTCCGACTGGCTGTTCCCGATCTGCACCGGCAACGAGCGCCTGAAGCAGGGCGACGGCCGCAAGGTCCATCCGACGCAGAAGCCTGAGGCGCTGCTCCACCGCATCCTGCTCGCCTCGTCGAAGCCGGGCGACGTGGTGCTCGACCCGTTCTTCGGCACCGGCACGACAGGCGCCGTCGCCAAGCGCCTCGGCCGCCACTTCATCGGCATCGAGCGCGAGGACGACTATATCGCCGCCGCGTTCGACCGGATCGCCGCGGTTGAGCCGGGCGATCACAGCGCCATCGAAGTCTCAGCCGGCAAGCGCGCCGAGCCGCGCGTCGCCTTCGGCTCGCTGGTCGAGAGCGGGCTGATCGCGCCCGGCGCCGTACTCACCGACGCCAGCGCGCGCCATTCCGCCGAGGTGCGGGCGGACGGCACCCTGCGCTCGGGCGCGTATGTCGGCTCGATCCACCGGGTCGGCGCGTTGGTGCAGGGCCTCGACGCCTGCAACGGCTGGACCTACTGGCACTACGCCACCCAGGCCGGACGGCAGCCGATCGACGCGCTACGCGCCGAGGCCCGCCGCGAAATGGCCTCGGCCGGCGCCTGACCGGCGTCATCGGCCGGCCACGAAATCTGCGATAGGTTGCGGGCATGGGCACTGACGCATTCACCGCACCCGGCCACTTCTACCGGGGCAATATCCACACGCACTCGACGCGCTCCGACGGCCGGCTCGAGCCCGGTGAGGTCTGCCGGATGTATCGCGACTCCGGCTACGACTTTCTCTGCCTGTCGGATCATTTCCTCGGCAAGTACGGCTTCCCGATCACCGACACGACCGCATTCCGCACGAACCGCTTCACGACCATCCTGGGCGCCGAGGTGCATGCGCCGGCGAACAGCCAGAGCGAGATCTGGCACATTCTCGCCGCCGGACTGCCGGCTGATTTTGCGCCGACTGCCGACGATGAAGACGGCGTCGCGCTGGCGGCCCGGGCACGCGCCGCCGGCGCCTTCGTCGGCATCGCCCATCCGCAGTGGTCGGGGCTGACCATCGAGGACGGCCACGCGCTGGCACACATCGCCCACACGGTCGAGATCTACAATCACGGCTGCGCGCTGGAATCGACGCGCTCCGACGGGACGTATCTGCTCGACCAGCTGCTGAACGAGCGGCATCGCCTGACTGCGTACGCCGCCGACGATGCGCATTTCCGGTTCGACGACGGCTTCGGCGGCTGGATGATGGTGAAGTCCGAGGCCAACGAGCCGCAGGCGCTGCTGGCCGCGATGAAGGCCGGGCACTTCTATTCGAGCCAGGGACCGCTCATCCATTCGTTCGCCATCGAGGGCGGCGAGGCGCATATCGAATGCTCGGCCGTCGTCAACATTGCGGTCGTTGGGCGCGGCACCCGCGTCTCGCACCGGTTTGCCGCGCAGCAGACGCGCGCGGTCCTGCCGGCGGGCATCTTCGCCGGCGACTGGTGCCGGCTCGTGATCACGGACGCCGCGGGAAACAGCGCCTGGTCGAATCCGGTCTGGCTATAGCTCCCAGTTGGCGCCGGCGGGCGGCGCGCTATTCTTTGGTTCCATGAGCGATCCGGACATCAGGACCAGGGTCAGGCCGCGCGCCAAGCCCGAGTTGAAAGTGGAGCGCCCCAAGCTCCACAAGGTCATTCTGGTCAACGACGACTACACGCCGCGCGAGTTCGTCGTGCAGGTGCTGAAGGCCGTATTCCGCACCAGCGAGGACCAGGCCTATCGCATCATGATCACCGCCCATCGCAAGGGCGTGTGCGTCGTCGCCGTCTATGCCAAGGACATCGCCGACACCAAGGCAACCGAAGCAACCGACATGGGCAAGGAAGCGGGCTTCCCGCTGATGTTCACGACCGAGCCGGAAGAATAGCCGGCCCGCGACGTCGCTGGATCAGGGCGTCAGCCCGTAGCGGCGAAGGTCGGCCCGCAGCAATTCCGTCGAGACGTACTGCTCGGCATGCCAGCCGACCGCGCGTGCGGCTTCGACGTTCGCCGGATTGTCGTCGAAGAACAGGGTGGCATCCGGTGCCAGCCCGAACGTTTGCGCGTGCAGTGCGTAGATCGCCGGGTCGGGCTTCACCATTTTCACGCGTCCGGAAACCGTGATGCCGCGAAAGCGCCGCAGGATCGGAAAGCGCACCTCGGCTTCGGCGAAGGTATCCGGCGCCCAGTTGGTGAGCGCCGTCACGTCGATGCCGCGATCGATCAGGTCGCCGACGATGGTGATGTTGTCGGCGATTGCGCCGGGGATCATCTCCCACCAGTTGGCGCGAAAAGCGCGGATCAGATCGGCATGCTCAGGATGGGTGGCGATGAGCAGGTCTTCTGCTTCCCGCCAGTCGCGCCCGCGGTCCTGCTCCAGGTTCCAGTCGTACGATGTGATCTCGCGGAGGAACCGCCGGCGGGCTTGTTCGTCGGGGATGAGGCGCCGGTATGGTGCCTCCGGATCGTAGGCGATCAGCACCTGACCGAGGTCGAAGACGACATGGCGGATCTCGTTCACGCTGCGCGTTTCCCCGCTGCCGGTCGCCGGGTGCTGCCCGGCAGCGCCGCCTCGATCGCCTTCTTCATGACGCTTGGCAGCGCCTCGCCAGAAAGTGCCGCGGCGGCCGCCCACCGGCTTCCCGGCGGCGCTTTTTCCATGGCGCCGACGCGGGCACAAAGCACGTTTAGTTCCAGCCGGAAATGGGTGAAGACGTGAACGACTTTGCCGGCCGCCCGCCAATCGGCAGGAAAGGGAGCATCGCCGGCAGTGGGCACGAAATCGGCCGTCCAAACAGTCCCCGGCACCTCCGTCATGCCGCCGAGCAGCCCGCGATCCGGCCGCGTTCTGACGAGCACGGCGCCATCGGGCCGGATGGCGACGAACGCCGCCCCGCGTCGCGTAGGGCGCTCCGCTTTTGCCGCCCGCACCGGGTATTCCTCCTGGCGCCCTTGCGCCCGCGCCGCGCAGCCATCCGAGAGCGGACACAGCGCGCAAGCCGGGTTGCGCGGCGCGCAGATTGCAGCGCCGAGATCCATCATCGCCTGCGCAAAATCGCCGGCCCGGGACGCCGGCGTGAGAGCCGCCTGACGCTCGCGGATCGCCTTCTTGGCGGCGGGGAGCGGCGTCTCGATGGCGTAGAGCCGCGCGATCACGCGCTCGATGTTGGCGTCGACGACCGCGGCCGGCGCGTCGAACGCGATCGCAGCGACGGCGGCTGCCGTGTATTCGCCGATGCCGGGAAGCGAGCGCAGGCCCTCGACGGTGTCCGGGAAGATGCCGCCATGCTCGCGCGCCACCACCTCGGCGCAGGCTTTGAGGTTTCGTGCGCGGGCGTAGTAGCCAAGGCCGGCCCATGCCTTCAGCACGTCCTCGCGCGGAGCATCGGCCAGCGCGCGCACCGTCGGCCAGCGCGCGATGAAGTCGTCAAAGTACGGCTTCACGGTGGTGACGCCGGTCTGCTGCAGCATCACCTCGGACAGCCAGACGCGATACGGGTCCGGAACCACGCCCTGCGCCCGATCCCCGGGCGAGACCCGCCACGGCAGCTTGCGCGCGTGGCGATCGTACCAGGCGAGGAGCGCGTCGGCCGGGCTGCGGCCTTCAGCCGGCTTCGCGGTAGCGCTCTGCCGTTTCAAGGTTCACCGACACCAGTTGCGATACGCCGCGCTCGGCCATGGTGACGCCGAACAGGCGGTTCATGCGCGCCATGGTGATCGGATTGTGGGTGATCGCAATGAAGCGCGTCTCGGTCGAGCGCGTCATCTCTTCCAGCAGGTTGCAGAAGCGCACAACGTTGGCATCGTCGAGCGGCGCGTCGACCTCGTCCAGCACGCAGATCGGCGCCGGGTTGGTCAGGAAGACGGCGAAGATCAGCGACAGCGCAGTCAGCGCCTGTTCGCCGCCGGAGAGCAGCGTCATGATCTGCGGCTTCTTGCCGGGCGGGCGCGCAATGATCTCGAGCCCGGCTTCGAGCGGATCGTCGGACTCAGTGAGCTGCAGTTCGGCCTCGCCGCCACCGAAGAGATGGGTGAACAGGCGCTTGAAGTGACCGTTGACGGTTTCGAAGGCCGCGGTCAGCCGCTCGCGACCCTCGCGATTGAGGCTGGCGATGCCCTGGCGGAGCCGCGCCATCGCCTCGACCAGATCGTCGCGCTCCTTGACCAGGCTATCGCGGCGCTCGGCAATCTCGCGGGCTTCCTCGTCGGCGCGGAGGTTGACGGCGCCGAGGCGCTCGCGCTCCTGCCGGTGACGTTCCAGCCGCGCCTCGGTGTCGGCAAGATCGGGAAGGGCGTCGTCGCCCTCGATGCCGGCGACACCCGCGGCCGCCTCGGGCTCGCAGTCGAGCGCCTCGCGGATGCGGTCGGCCGATTCGGTCAGCCGCTGCTGCGCGGCAGTGACCCGCTCCTCGGCGCGGCCGCGGCTTTCGCGGGCTTCCGAGAGGGCCTCCAGCGCGGCGCGCGCCGCCTTGTCGGCCTGTGACGCGGCATTCTCGCCGACCGCAAGCTCGTCCGCGGTCTTGGCGCGCGTAGCATCCGCCACCACGATCTCCGACAGGAGCGCCGAGCGGCGCTCCGCCAGCCGCTGCGGCTCGCCGCTGAGGCCGTCGCGCTCGACGGCGGATTCCTCGCGCCGTTTCGTCAGGACGGCGACGTGGTTCGCTGCATTCGCGGCGCGCGCCTGCCATTCGTCGCGCTCGGCGGTGATGGCGGCGAGGCGTTCGTTGCGGATTTTCGCCTCGCGCACCAAGCCATCGGCGGCGGTGCGGGCATCGGCGACGGCGGCGCGATCCTGCGCGACGGTCGCGCGCGCGGTGGTGAGGCGCTCCTCCAGCGCGGCGATGGCGGTGCCGTCGGCGAGGACGGCGCGGGCCGTGGCTGCCGTCGCGGCACTTTCGTCGACGTTGGCGGAGAGACGCGCGCCGGCTTCTTCGAGCGCACTGCGGCGGGAGGCGATCCGCGCCTCCTCGCGCTCGGCGCCGGTGAGCGCGGTGCGCGCTTCGTCGAGGGTCTTCCGCGCCAAACGCAAGCCCTCGCGCGCCT
>JBEHXS010000059.1:0-13117 GCA_048498575.1 Pseudomonadota bacterium | reverse complement strand
CCCCGTCGCGGCTATGCCGCTCCGCGCCTCTTGGCTTCGATCGCATCCCAGATCAGCGCCGCGATATCGGCACCGCCGAAGCGCTTCACCTCGCGGATGCCGGTCGGCGAGGTGACGTTGATCTCGGTGAGGTAATTCCCGATGACGTCGATGCCGACGAAGGTCAGACCGCGACTTTTGAGCGTCGGGCCGATGGCGTCGCAGATCTCGCGGTCGCGGGCCGTCATCACCACCGCCTCCGGCCGCCCGCCGACGTGCATGTTGGACCGCGCCTCACCCGCTGCCGGCACGCGGTTGATCGCACCGACCGCCTCGCCCTCGACCAGGATGATGCGCTTGTCGCCGGCGCGCACTTCCGGCAGGTAGCGCTGCACGACGAACGGTTCGCGGAACGCCGTCTCGAACATCTCGAGCAGCGAGACCAGATTCTCGTCGCCGCCGGCGATGCGGAAGACGCCGGCGCCGCCGTTGCCGTAAAGCGGCTTGACGATGATGTCGCCGTGCTCGGCGCGGAAGTCGGCGATCTTCTGCCGGTCGCGCGTAATCAGCGTCGGCGGCATCAGCTTCGGAAACTCGGTGACGAACAGTTTCTCCGGCGCGTTCCTGACGCTCACGGGGTCGTTCACCACCAGCGTCTTTGGGTGGATGCGCTCGAGCAGGTGCGTGGTCGTGATGTAGCCCATGTCGAAGGGCGGATCCTGGCGCAGCATCACCACGTCGAAGGACGAAAGGTCGGCGTCGGCGCGCTCGCCCAGCGTGAAGTGATTGCCGGCCTCGTCGCGCACCTTCACCGGCTCGACCGCGGCGGAGACAATCCCGTCGCGCATCGCCAGCCGGTCGGGCGTGTAGTGATACTGGAGGTGGCCGCGCCGCTCGCCTTCGAGGAGCAGCGCAAACGTCGAATCGCCGCGGATGTTGATCCGCGCGATGTGGTCCATCTGGTAGGCGACTTTCAACGGCATCCGGCACCGGCCCCCGCGACGCGCGCTTCCCCTATCATGAGGCACCGGCGGCGTCGAACGCCGCCATGATATGGCGCGGCAGGCGGCCGGGAACACTGACCACCACGTCGAAGCGGAGATCCGCTTCCGTTGCCTGCGGATGGCGCGCCAGCCAGTACGAGGCGGCGCGGGCGATGCGCCGCTGCGCGGCCGGGGTCGTAGCCTCGCTGGCTTCCGCCTCGGTCGGGCGGTGCTTCACCTCGACGAAGGCGATGGTGCGGCCGCGCCTGACGATGAGGTCGATCTCGCCGACCGGCGTCTTGAAGCGGCGCATGAGCACCCGGTAGCCCTTGGCGCGCAGGTACCAGGCGACGAACGTCTCGGCGCGGCGGCCGCGCCGCTCGGCCGCGCGGCGTGTGTCACTCGCCGCCGTCATCGCCATCCTTCAGGGCAAGGGCGCGGCGGTAGAGCTCGCGCTTCGGCAGGCCCGTCGCCTCCGCGGCTTCGGCCGCGGCGTGGCTCACGCTTCTTTCCTTCAGCAGCGCGCGCAGGATGCGGTCGGCGTCCTCGGCGGTCGCGATCTTCTCCGCAGGCGGCGCGACGACGACCACGATCTCGCCCTTCGGCGTCGCCTCGCCGGCGTAAGCCTCGGCGAGCGCGGCAAGCGTGCCGTTCCGCACCGTCTCGAACGTCTTGGTCAGTTCGCGCGCCACCACCGCGTCGCGCGCGCCAAGCGCCGCGCTCATGTCGGCGAGGCTTGCCGCCAGGCGCTGCGGCGATTCGAAGAAGACGAGCGTGCCGGGCACCGCCGCGAGCTCCGCCAGCCGCTTGGTCCGCGCCGCGGTCTTCGGCGGCAGGAAGCCGGCGAAGAAGAACGCATCGCTGGGCAGCCCCGAGGCAACCAGCGCGGCGAGCAGCGCCGAGGCGCCGGGTATAGGCACCACCCTGTGCCCGGCGGCGCGCGCCGCGACCACCAGCCGGTAGCCGGGATCGGAAACCAGCGGCGTGCCGGCGTCGCTGATCAGTGCGATGCTCTTGCCCTCGTCCAGCGCCGCCAGAAGCTTCGGCCGCATCTCGGCGGCGTTGTGGTCGTGATAGGCGAGAAGGCGGGTCGCGATGCCGTAATGGCGGAGCAGCACCGAGCTCACCCGCGTGTCCTCGCAGGCGACGATGTCGGCGGCGGCGAGCGCCGCCAGAGCGCGGAGCGTGATGTCGCCGAGGTTGCCGATCGGCGTCGCCACGACATAAAGACCCGCCGCCAGGGGTTTTGCGGCCACCGGATTGCCGTCAACGACGAAGCGTAGTTGCGGCCCGCCGCTGCTCATGATTCAGGCAGTTCCTGTCGCGATCATGCCGTGAAGATGGCAGAAGAAGTTAACAAGCGGTGCCATGAGATTTTGACAGGGCTCGGAATAGTCTTATGATTTTACCGATTGTAAGCGTCTCGATGGGGCGAGCGAGGGAGATTTTCTTGTCGCGCCGGTTTTTCGTGCGCCCCGGCAGTCAACCGGGGCTGATCCGGCTCGTCGCCGGCCTTTTCGCGCTCCTCGCCCTCGCTGCGCTGGCCGCGTGCAACTCGTCGGGCTTTGGCGGCGGCGGCTTCGGCAGCCTCAGCAATGGCGCCGCCATGCGTGGCACGCAGCCGGTCACCGGCGACACCATAGGCACCGGCACCATCCGCGTCGGCCTGCTGCTGCCGCTGTCGGCGACCGGCAACGCCGGCCAGATCGCCCAGAACTTCCGCAACGCCGCCGAGCTCGCGCTCAACGATTTCAAGACCGCGAACCTCCAGATCCTCGTCAAGGATGACAAGGGCACGACCGACGGCGCCGCCGCGGCGGCGAGCGAGGCGATCTCGCAGGGCGCGGAACTCATCCTCGGGCCGCTGTTCGCGCGTTCCGTCATGGGCGCGGCACCGATCGCGCGCCAGGCGGGCGTGCCGATCATCGCCTTCTCGAACGACACCACGACCTCCGGCCAGGGCGTCTATCTGCTGTCGTTCCTGCCGCAGAGCGACATCGATCGCATCGTCAGCTTCGCCGCCTCGCGCGGCAAGCACTCGATCGCCGCGATGCTCCCCGACGATCCGTACGGCACGCTGGTCGACGCGGCGCTGCAGCGCGCCGCCGCCAACAACGGCGTGCGCATCATGGCCGAGCAGCGCTACGAGCTCGACAAGACCAACATGCAGACGCAGGCCGTGGCCCTGGCGCAGCTTGCCAAGGGCGGCACGGTGGATTCGATCCTGCTCCCCGATGCCGGCGACGCCACCCAGTTCCTGGCGCAGATGCTCGCCGCCAACGGCCTCACCCCCGACAAGATGACCTATCTCGGCAGCGGCCAGTGGGACAACGACCCGCGCATCACCGGCGAATCCAACCTCGGCGGCGCCTTCTACCCGGCGCCGGAGAACACCGGCTTCGCCTCGTTCGCCAAGCGCTACCAGGCGGCCTACGGCGCCGCCCCGGCGCGCACCGCCTCGCTCGCCTATGACGCGACCAGCCTCGCCGCCGGCCTGGCGTCGCGCTTCGGCGACCAACGCTTCGCGGCGCAGACGCTGACCAACCCGAACGGCTTCATCGGCATCGACGGCGCCTTCCGCTTCCTGCCCAACGGGCTCAGCCAGCGCGGCCTTGCCGTCTACCAGATCGTCAAGGGCCAGGCGGTGATCGTCGACCCGGCACCGCGCACCTTCGCCGGGGCGGGCGGGACGTAAGATTTTCGCCGCCGGCCTTCCGGCGGCGACAACCGGCGGGAGAAGACGTCCTTGCTTCGCCCCATTTGCGCGTCCTTCGCCGCCCTCCTCCTCGCGACGCCCGCAGCGTTCGCGGCACACTCGAACGGCAACGGCATCCGGGTGCTGACGGTGGGCGACCTGCTCGGTCAGGGCTATCTCTGCTACCAGGCGAGCGACACCAGCCAGATCTGCTTCAAGGGCGACTCGGTCTTCGTCTGCACGATGGACGGATACACCTGCGTCGAGACGGCGCTGAAGGTCGAACATCCCAAGGTCGATATCCCGACGACGGGTGTCACCAAGAAGCAGGCGCCGTAGCGCCGGGTGCTACGGCGAAAACCCGACGCCCGAGAAAGTGCCGCCGGCGATGTCGAAGGAGCCGGTGCCCAGCGCGTTCCTGACCGAGCCGGCGAACGTGCCGGTCAACGTCTTCGTCGCGGCATCGTACGCGGTGATGGTCAGCGTGCCCTTCTTGAAATTGTAGATGTCCTCGAGATTGCCGGGGTCGCTTTCGTCGGAATTATAGTTGCCGGTCGAGGCGAGCGGTCCACTCGCGAGATCGTAACTGCCGACGTAGCTGACGTCCGCCGTGAGCACGAGGTTGAAGCTGATCCGCGTCTTGGGGCCGGCCATCTCGGCAAACGCCGTGAAGTTGATCGCGGGCTTGCCGGCAATCTCGGTCGTCGTCCAGAAGGCGCGGTCGGCCGTCCAGTCGTGACCGTCGACGGTCGCCGTGATCTTGGTGTCGTCCGCGAGCGTCACGCCCGTCAAAGCGAGAACGATGATTCCGGCAGCCGCGATCATCTTCATGGCGCGACCGTAACCGGCCGTCCGCGACGGCTCAAGCGGCGAGGTCGGCGACCACCGCGTCGAGCACGAAGAAGCCGGCGCGGGTGGCGCGGACGCGCGTGCCTGCCATGCGCTCGACCATGCCGTGGGCGAGCAGGTCGGCGAGGCGCGCGTCGTCCAGCGTGCGGTTGGCGAGAGCGCGGTAGCGCGCGAGATCGATGCCCTCGGCGAGGCGGAGCCCCATGAGCAGCATCTCGTCGCCCTCTTCCTCGGTCGAAAGCACGTCGTCGACGATGACGCCGTCGCCCCACATCTCGACCTTGTCCAGCCACGCCTCCGGCATCTTCTCGGTCGCGGTGGCGTGGCGGCCGTTGCCGAGCTTCAGCCGGCCGTGCGCGCCGGGGCCGATGCCGGCGTACTCGCCGTAGCGCCAGTAGGTGAGGTTGTGGCGGCTCTCGGCGCCGGGCACGGCGTGGTTGGAAATCTCATAGGCCGGCAGGCCCGCGGCCGCGGTCACGTCCTGGGTCACCGCGTAGAGATCGGCAGCCGCGTCGTCGTCGGGGATCGTGAGCTTGCCGGCACGCGCGAGCGCGAAGAACGGCGTCCCTTCCTCGATGGTGAGCTGGTAGAGCGACAGGTGGTCGGCGGCGAGCGCCAGCGCCTCCTTGAGTTCCGCCGCCCACGCCTCCGGCGTCTGGTTCGGCCGCGCGTAGATCAGGTCGAACGACAGGCGCGGGAAGGTGGCGCGCGCGAGTTCTATGGCGCGCTTCGCCTCGGCGACATTGTGCAGCCGGCCGAGGAAGCGGAGATCGGTATCGTTCAGCGCCTGGACGCCCAGCGAAACGCGATTGACGCCGGCGGCGCGATAGCCGCGGAACCGCCCCGCCTCGACCGACGACGGGTTCGCCTCCATGGTCACTTCGGCATCGGCGTCAACGGTCCAGTGCTTGGCCACCGTGTCGAGGATCGCACCCACCGTCGCCGGCTCCATCAGCGAGGGCGTGCCGCCGCCGAGAAAGATCGAGGTGACGGTACGGCCCGGCGCGCGCGCCGCGGTCGTCGCGATCTCGGTGGCAAACGCCGCGGCGAAGCGCGGCTGGTCGACCGCCTGATGGCGAACGTGGCTGTTGAAGTCGCAGTACGGGCACTTCGCCGCGCAGAACGGCCAGTGGACGTAGACGCCGAAGCCGGGATCGTCGGGGCTGGGCGTCATTTTAGGATCGCGTGGGCGAAGGCGTTGAAGGCGCGGGCGCGGTGGGAAAGCTGCGCCTTCTCGTGCGGCTCCATCTCGCCGAAGGTGCGCTCGCTGGCGCCGTGCTGGCCGTCGCGCGGCGCGAACATCGGGTCGTAGCCGAAGCCGTTCGGGCCGCGCGGCGGCCACACGAGATGCCCCTCGACCTCGCCGCGAAACGTGCGCGTCGGCGCGCCAGGGATGGCGAGCGCCAGCACCGCGACGAAGCGCGCCGTGCGCTTGTCCGGCGTCCACGCGCCGGCGGCTTCCAGCTTGTCCTCGATCGTGCGCATGGCGGCGCTGAAATCCTTGGAAGGCCCCGCCCAGCGGGCGGAATAGATGCCCGGGTCGCCGCCCAGCGCGTCGACCACCAGTCCCGAATCGTCGGCAAGCGAAGCGTATCCCGATCCCGCCGCCGCGGCTTCCGCCTTGAGGATCGCGTTCGCCTCGAAGGTCGCGCCCGTCTCCTCCGGCTCGGGCAAGCCGAGCGAGCCCGCCGACACCACGGTCAGCCGGAACGGCGACACCATCTCGCCGATCTCGCGAATCTTCGCCGGGTTGTGGGTGGCGAACACCAGCGTGTCGCCCCGCTTGATCAGTCCCATCGGGGTCAGGACACCGCGAGCTTCTGGAGCTGGACAAGCTGCGCGATGCCGCCGCGCGCCAGCGTCTTCAGCGCCTCGAACTCGGCGTCGGTGAACGGTTTGCCCTCGGCGGTGGTCTGGATCTCGACGAAGCCGCCGCCGCCGGTCATGACGAAATTGGCGTCGGTCTCAGCCGCGGAATCCTCGGCATAGTCGAGGTCGAGCACCGGCTGACCCTTGTAGATGCCGGCCGAAATCGCGGCGACGTGGTCGAGCAGCACGGGCTTGGAGATCATGTCGCGGGCGCGCATCCATTCGATGCAGTCGCGGAGCGCGACCCAGGCGCCGGTGATCGAGGCCGTGCGCGTGCCACCGTCGGCCTGGATGACGTCGCAGTCGAGCATGATCTGGCGCTCGCCGAGCGCAACGAGATCGACGACGGCGCGGAGCGAACGCCCGATCAGACGCTGGATCTCGAGCGTGCGCCCGGACTGCTTGCCGGCAGAGGCCTCGCGGCGCGTGCGCTCGGTGGTGGCGCGCGGCAGCATGCCGTATTCCGCCGTCACCCAGCCCTTGCCGGCGCCGCGCAGCCACGGCGGCACCTTCTCGTCGAGGCTCGCCGTCACCCGCACATGCGTGTCGCCGAAGCAGACCAGGCACGAGCCTTCGGCATGCTTGGCGACGCCGCGCTCCAGCGTCACGCGTCGCATGATGTCCGCGGCGCGCTTCGAGGGCCGCGCCACCGTCGTTTTCGTTTCGCTATCCATGCCGCCTTGTAGCCGCCGCGCCGCCCGGGAGCAAAGCCGTTATCGCGCCCGATGGTGAAGTTAACCGTGGCGGCGCCATGCGCGTGGCGCTTTCGCGCAGACCCGCGCGGCCTATATGATAGGTCGCCATGCAGGACAAACCCACGATCGACCGCATCGTCCAGCCGCAGCCCTCGGCGCTGACCGGCCTCGACCGGCGTTCGCGCGACATCTTCAAGCGCATCGTCGACCAGTACCTGGAGACCGGCGAGCCGATCGGCTCGCGCAACATCTCGCGCCTGCTGCCGAGCGCCCTGTCGCCGGCCTCGGTCCGCAACGTCATGGCCGACCTCGAGCAGCTCGGCCTGATCTACGCGCCGCACACCTCCGCCGGCCGGCTGCCGACCGAATTCGGCCTGCGCTTCTTCGTCGACGCCCTGCTCGAGATCGGCGACCTGTCCGCCGACGAGCGCAAGCTGATCGAGGCGCAGGTCAAGGCGTCGACCCCGGGGCGCACGATGGAAAGCGTGCTCGCCGAGGCGAGCCAGGCGCTGTCCGGCCTTACCCGCGGCGCCGGTATCGTGCTCGCCAACAAGAGCGACACGCGGCTGAAGCAGATCGAGTTCATCCGGCTCGAGCCGACGCGGGCGCTGGTCGTGCTGGTCGGCGACGACGGCTCGGTCGAGAACCGCGTCATCGACGTCGATTCCGGCACCACGCCATCGGGGCTCATCGAGGCAGCGAACTATCTCAACGCGCATCTCCGCGGCCGCTCGCTCTCCGAGGCGCGGGCGGAGCTCGAGCGGCAGCAAGCGGCACTCCGCGCCGAGCTCGACAAGCTGACCAGCGACCTCATCCAGAAAGGCGTCGCGACCTGGGCCGACATCAGCGCCGGACAGCCCGAGACGCTGATCGTGCGCGGCCGCGCCAACCTGCTCGAAGACGTCGCGGCGGCCGAGGACCTCGAACGCATCCGCCTCCTGTTCGACGATCTCGAAACCCAACGCGAGCTCATCCGGCTCTTGGGCAACGCGGAGACCGGCGAAGGCGTGCGCATCTTCATCGGCTCGGAGAACCAGCTCTTCTCGCTCTCCGGCTCCTCGCTCGTCGTTTCGCCCTACCGCGACAGCGAGCAGCGCATCGTCGGCGTGCTCGGTGTCATCGGCCCGACCCGCCTCAACTACGCCCGCGTTGTGCCGATGGTCGACTACACCGCCAAGGTGGTGGGAAGGCTGTTGGGCTAGGGCTAGCGGCGTCGGCCGCAGGGACGGCATCATGCGCCTGCTCGGCAAGATTGCCCTCTGGCTGCTCGCCGCCGTCGTGATCATCGGCATCGCCGGTTACGCGGCCACGCAGCTCAGCCCGTGGCCGAAGGCGCTCCTCATCCGCTATGCCTTCGACAAGGACGGCGCCAGGACGCAAGCCGCGCTGGCCAAGTACATGCCCACCAACGTTTCGTCCGAGCGCGACATCGCCTACGCCGAAGGCGACCCGGACGCGCACCTCGACGTCTTCTATCCGAGCGACGTGAAGGGCACGGACCGCGTGCTGCCGACGATCGTGTGGACGCATGGCGGCGGCTGGATCTCCGGCAGCAAGAACGACATGGCGAACTACGTCACGATCCTTGCCGGCCACGGCTACACCGTGCTTAGCCTCGATTATTCGATCGCGCCCGGCGCCACCTATCCGACGCCGCTCCGCCAGGTGAACGAGGCGCTGGGCTTCATCGTCAAGAACGCCGCGCGCCTGCACGTCGACACGGCGCAGATCGTGCTCGCCGGCGATTCGGCGGGGGCACAGATCACGGCGCAGATCGCCAACATCGTCGCCGTGCCGTCCTACGCGGCGGCGCTTGGCATCACGCCTACGGTCACGCGCAACGAGATCAAGGGCGTCATCCTCTACTGCGGCGCCTACGACCTCGCCCTGGCGCAGACCACCGGGCCGTACGTCGATTTCATCCACACCGTGCTCTGGTCGTACAGCGGCACGCGCGATTTCGCGACCGATCCACGCTTCGCGACCCTGTCGGTGACCAACTACGTCACCGCCGATTTTCCGGCGGCCTTCATCTCCGCCGGCAACGCCGACCCGCTGCTCGCCCACTCGACCGAGCTGGCCGAGGTGCTGGCCGGCAAGGGCGTGGCGGTGGACTCGCTCTTCTTCCCGGCCGACACCACACCGCCGCTGCCGCACGAGTACCAGTTCAATCTCGACGGCGATCCCGGACAACAGGCGCTGACGCGCTCGCTCGCCTTCCTCGCCAGGCTGATGCCGCCGGCGCCCTAAGCCCGTGGCGGCGCGGTCGAGCCGCGCACCATGAGCTTCACCGGCAGGACAACGTGGCGGGGCGGCCCGCCTTCGAGCAGCAACCGCGCCGCGGTGCGCCCGATCTCGAAGGTCGGCTGTGCGACGGTGGTCAGCGGGGGATCGGCACGCGCCGCCTCCGCCACGTCGTCGAAGCCGACGACCGAAAGGTCGCGGGGCAAGGACAGGCCTTGCTCGCGCGCGTACTTGAGGACGGCGAGCGCCACCTTGTCGTTAAGGGCAATCAGCGCGGTGGCATCCGGCGCCGAGCCGAGCAGCGTCGCAATGCCGCTGCCGAACGCCGCCACTTCCTCGGGCGTGCTGCACATCTCCATGATCGGCATGTCGTCAAGCGAGAGCCCGGCGGCATTGAGCGCAGCGGCGATGCCGGCGATACGGTCGGGCACGTCGATGGGGGCGACGAGGACGCGGTCCCGGCCTGGCGGGTGGAAGACCGGCGCCCGGAACTCGCGGAGCGGCACGGCGATGACGAAGCGGCGGTGGCCGAGCGCCAGAAGGTGCTCCGTCACCTGCGCGGCGCCGTCGGCGCCGGTAATCGACACCGAGCTGACATCGGACGGAGCGCTGTCGCTCATCACGACCACCGGAAAGCGGGCGCGCTTCGCCGGCGCTATGAATTCGATCTGCTCGCTGCTGTTGAGAATGAAGCCGTCGACCACGGCCGAGGTGATGCCCCAGGCCTGCTGGTCCTCGCGCCCCGACACCAGCGACAGCCCGACGCCCTCGGCTTCGCAAACCTCGGTGACGCCGGCCAGGAATTCGATCGTGTAGGGGTCCTTGAAGAACAACGAGATGCCGAAGGCCGACGGCGGCACGACGCCGATCGCATGGACCTTGCCCGAGCTCAGCAGACGCCCGCGCGGATCAGGGCCGGCATAGCCCAGCGCCTTTGCCGCCTCGGCGACGCGCGCCCGCAGTGCCGGCCGGACCCGCTCGGGACGGCTGAAGGCGTTGGACGCCGTCGACTTGGAAACCCGTGCCGCCGCGGCGACGTCCGACAGCGTCACCTTTCCATCGCTCTCCGCCAATTCCACTTCCCTCCATGCCGGCATTTTGGACCGGTTCTCTTTTCCGGTTGACGATCCGTCTGAACGCTGTATTCTGTTGTTTGCACCGGTACAAGTTAGTCGCATAAGTATTATTGTACCGGTCCATTGGTACATTATTCGATTCTTCCCGCCCGCGCTAGCCCGTGGGCGAAAGGAGATGCCATGCCAAAATTCGTGATCGAGCGAAACGTGGCCGGCGCGAGCAAGCTCAGCGCCGACGAGCTCCGTGCAATATCCGCAAAATCCAACGCCGTCGTCGCGGGTCTCGGCGAGCCCTACACCTGGGTCACCAGCTACGTCGCGGGCGACAAGCTCTACTGCGTGCACGAGGCCGAAAGCGCCGACGCCGTCTACCGGCACGCGCGCGAGGGTGGCTTCCCGGCTGACAAGGTCACCGAGATAGCCGCCGAGATCGGCCCGCACACCGGCCGCTAGCGCACTACCGCCACTGCCACGGAGTTCTCGCGCGGATATCCCGTTCGCGCCGACCGGGAACGCATGCCTCTTTTCCGGGGGACTGAAATGCGCACACCCTTCCTCGTCTTGCCATTGCTTCTGGTGCCGTGCGCGGCGCTTGCCGCGCCTGCCCCGTATGTCGACGTCGCCCTCGTGCTGGCGGCCGACGTCTCCGGCTCGATGAGCGGCGCGCTGGCTATCCAGCGCAGCGGCTTCGTCGCGGCGTTTCGCGACCCCGACATCGCGCGGACCATCGCGTCGGAGCCGATCGGTCGCATCGCCGTCACCTACGTCGAATGGGCCGGCGTCGGCGAGCAATGGACCGTCGTGCCGTGGACGATCATCGCTGGCGCGGAAGATGCCGCGGCCTTCGCCGATCGCCTGGCCGCGGCGCCCGTCAATCGCGGCTCGCAGACGTCGGTCTCCGCGGGACTGTTGTTCGCGGCACACCAGCTCGACACGAGCGGCGTCGATGCCATGCGGCGCACGATCGACGTGTCCGGCGACGGCCCCAACAATGCCGGGCCGGCGATGGCGGAGGTGCGCGATGCCCTCGTCAATGACGGCATCACTATCAACGGGCTGCCGCTCCCCGATACCTCCGAGCACGGGCCGTTCGATCATAACGCCCGCGAGGCCGATATAGACGTGGCGGCGTACTACGCCGACTGCGTCGTCGGCGGCGGCGGCTCGTTCGTCATGCGCATCGACGGGCCGGCGACCTTCGCCGCCGCCGTCCGCCGCAAGCTCGTGCTGGAAGTCGCCGGCCTGCCGGCCCGCGTCTTTGCCGCGAGCTACGTCCAGCCAGCCGCATTCCTTCCGGAGTGCGCCACTCTCCGTCCCGATCCCTGATCGGCGGACACCGGGGTGCGCGGCGCGCACGCCCTCCGCCGCTTGCTCCCGTTTGCGGCAGGAGAACGGCGCGCCGCGCGCTTCCCGGCTTCTTTGCTCCGCAGTCGCGTTTGCGGTTAAGACAAGCGGGTGCCAAAGGCTCCGGACGCCACCATCCTCACCGTCGCCGGACGCGAGGTCGCCATCTCGCATCCGGACAAGCCCTATTTCTCGGCCGGGCCGGCGCACCTCACCAAGCTCGATCTGGCGCACTACTACCTAGCGGTCGCCAATGCTGCGCTGACCGGTATCCGCAGCCGGCCGTTCGTGCTGAAGCGGTTCGTCGATGGTGCCGGGGCGCCGCCCTTCTACCAGAAGCGCGCGCCGCCCAATCTGCCGCCATGGCTCGGCACGACCACGATCAGCTTCCCCTCCGGCCGCACTGCCGAAGAGATCGTGATCGACGATGCCGCCGGCCTCGCCTTCGTCGTCAACCTCGGCTGCATCGAGCTCCATCCGCACGCGGTGCGCACGTCCGATCTCGACCATCCCGACGAGCTGCGCATCGACCTCGACCCGACGCCCGGCGTGCCGTGGGACAACATCCGGCGCGTCGCGCTCGAAGTGCGCGCGCTGCTCGCCGAAGTCGGGCTAACCGGCTGGCCGAAGACCAGCGGCTCGCGCGGCATGCACGTCAACGTGCGCATCCGTCCCAATTGGAGCTTCACCGAGGTGCGGCGCGCCGCGCTCGCGCTATCGCGCGCGATCGAGCGCCGCATGCCGGGTGTCGCGACCTCGAAATGGTGGAAGGAGGAGCGCCACGGCGTCTTCCTCGACTACAACCAGAACGCCAAGGACCGCACCACCTGCTCCGCCTATTCCGTCCGTCCGCTGCCCGATGCGCGCGTCTCGACGCCGCTCGCCTGGGATGAGGTGGCGGATTGCGACCCGGCCGATTTCACCGTCGCGACCGTGCCGGCGCGGCTGAAGACGATCGGCGATCCCGGCGCCGGCATCGACGCCGCGGCAGGTTCGCTCGAGGCGCTGCTCGAATTCGCGGCGCGCGACGAAGCCGCGGGCCTGGGCGATGCACCGTGGCCGCCGAACTACGCCAAGGGCGAGCACGAACCGCCGCGGGTGAGCCCGTCGCGCGCAAAGTCGGCCGCAAGGCCCAAACGCCAGAAGATGCCGCTCATCGTCGTCGCCAATTCGCCCGACGAGGCCGCGGCGCTCGCAGGACTGGAGCGCTGGAAGGCGCGCCACCCCAAGGCCGGCGCGCTGCTCGCCGTCGATGACGTTCTGGTCGACCGCATGCGCGGGCGCTCGGCGACGTGGACGCGCATCCGCGTGAATCTGATCCATGTGCCCTCGAAGCTCCGGCCGAAGCCGGAGACACCCGATCCGGATGATGATCCGACACGG
>JBEHXS010000058.1:0-13351 GCA_048498575.1 Pseudomonadota bacterium | reverse complement strand
ACGCTGCCGCCGTTCATCCAGAAGGCGGCCGCCGATGGCCTGCTGCAGCCGTACACCCCGGCCGGCGCCGACCAGATCTCCGCCGACGCCAAGGACCCGAACGGCGCCTACGAGGCGCTGGTCAACAACTACCTGAGCTTCATCTACAACTCGGCGACGCTGCCGGAAGCGCCGAAGACCTTCGACGACCTGCTCGACGCCAAGTTCAAGGGCAAGATCCAGTACTCGACGCCCGGCCAGGCCGGCGACGGCACCGCCGTCATGATCGAGGTCAACCACGCCTACGGCAGCAAGGACGCGGGCTTCGCGTTCTTCAAGAAGCTGCAGGACAACAACGTCGGCCCGTCGGCCTCGACCGGCAAGCTGACGGCGCTGGTCAACAAGGGCGAGCTCTTCGTCGCCAACGGCGACCTGCAGATGAACATGTCGCAGATGGCCGATAACCCGAACATCAAGGTGTTCTGGCCGGCCGGACCGGACGGCACGCGCTCGACCTTCGCCCTGCCCTACTACATCGGCCTGGTGAAGGGCGCGCCGCACGCCGACAACGGCAAGAAGCTGATCGACTTCCTGCTCTCGAAGGACGCGCAGTCGACCATCACCTCGATCGCGCTCGGCCTGCCGGTGCGTGCCGACGTGACCCCGAGTGACAAGGCCGGCATGGCGCTGGCCGACGCGATCAAGGGCGTGACGATCTGGACGCCGGACTGGGCCGCGGTCCTCAAGGACCTCGATGCCGATACCCAGATGTGGCACACCGCCACCGGCAGCTAACCGGGCGCTCAATGTCCGCTGTAACCGAAACCGATGGCGCGGCGAGAGCCGCGCCATCGGCCATTGCCGAGGCCGGCACCAGCGTTTCGTTCGAGGCGGTCACGGTCGCCTATCGCGGCACGACGGTGCTGAAGGCATTCGATCTCGAAGTCGAGCCGGGCGAGATCGTCGCGCTGATCGGCCCATCGGGCTCGGGCAAGACCACCGCGCTCCGCGCTGTCGCCGGGTTCGTCAAACCGACCGGCGGGCGTGTCCGCATCGGCGGCGAGGATGTGACCGACGTTGCGCCCTATGCGCGCGGGCTCGGCATGGTCGTCCAGAACTACGCCCTCTTTCCCCACATGCGCGTCGGCGAGAACGTCGCCTTCGGGCTGCGCGCACAAGGCGCGCCGCGCGAGCTGACCCAGCGCCGCGTCGACGAATGCCTGGCCATCGTCGGCATGGCGCAATATGCCGAGCGCTTTCCGCGCGAGCTCTCCGGCGGCCAGCAGCAGCGCGTCGCCATCGCCCGCGCGCTCGCCATCCGGCCGCGCGTGCTGCTGCTCGACGAGCCGCTGTCGGCGCTCGATGCGCAAATCCGGCGCAACATGGTCGACGAGATCGCGCGCCTGCACCGCGAGCTGCCGACGCTGACCGTGCTCTACGTCACGCACGACCAGTCGGAGGCGCTGACGCTGGCCGAGCGCATCGCCATCCTCCGCGACGGGGCGCTCAGCGCCTACGGGTCGTCGCGCACGCTTTACCGCCGGCCGCCCAACCGCTTCGTCGCCGAATTCCTCGGCCGCGCCAACATCCTGCCGGTCAAGGTCGAATCCATCGACGAGCGCAGCGGGCAAGGCACCGTGCGCTTCCGCGACACGATCGTCCGCGCCCAGGCCGGCGCGCGAATCCAGGCCGGCCGGGCGGCGCTCCTTTGCGTGCGCCCGCATGCGCTCACCGTCACGACCGATCCTGCCGCCAATGCCGTCGCCGGGACCGTGGCAGCGGCGCTGTGGCAGGGCGAAGCGAACAGCATCACGCTCGACGCCGAAGGCATCAGCATCCGCCTGTCGGTGCCGCCGAATCTCGAGGCGCCGCAACTCGGCTCCCGCCTCTCCGTCGCGTTCTCGCCCGAGGAGGCGACGCTGATCGCCGAGGACGAACCTGCCGATGACTGACGTTGCCTCACCGGCGCGTCCGGCTCCGCTGCGCATTCCGGCGGGCCTGTGGGTGGTGCCGCCGGCGCTGGTGCTCGCCATCATCTTCTTCTACCCGCTGGCGCTAATCGCGCGGCAGGCGGCGATCGGCGACGACGGCATTCCGTCGTTCGCGTACGCCGCGCACGTCTTCGCGACGGCGGCTTTCCACTCGGCGCTGCTGCACACGGTCGAGATCGCGGGTGCGGCGACCATCGGCTGCCTCGCGCTGGGCTTCGTCTTCGCGCTGCTGCTTTCCTTCGTGCCGTTCGCCGGCAGCCAGATCATCGCGCGGCTGATCGAGACGTATGTCGCGCTGCCGACGTTTCTGGTCGCGCTGGCGTTCACCTTCATCTACGGCTCGGCCGGGCTGCTCAACGGCGGGCTCATGGGCCTGTTCGGCCTGCCGCGGCCGCCGGTCGATTTCCTCTATTCGCCGTGGGGCGTGATCCTCGCGGAAGTCACGGTCTACACGCCGTTCGTCATGCGGCCGCTGCTCGCGGCCTTCTCGCTGGTCGACCGGGCGCAGATCGAGGTGGCGTCCAGCCTCGGCGCACGGCCGTGGCAGATCGTGCGCGAGATCATTTTGCCCGCGGCGCTGCCGGCGCTGCTCGCCGGCGGCAGCCTCTGCCTGCTGCTCACGGTCAACGAATTCGGCATCGTGCTGTTCATCGGCGCCAAGGGCGTCATCACGCTGCCGCTCATGGTCTACGACAAGGCGATCCAGGAATTCGACTACACGACCGCCTGCGTGATCGCGATCGTCAACGTCATCCTGTCGCTCGCGCTTTACTCGCTCTACCGCGTGCTCGTGCTGCGCTTCGGAGGCCGCCGTGCTGGTCTGGTCTAGCGGCGGGCGGGCGCTGGCCTGGCTCGCCGGCGGGCTGCTGTTTGCCGTGGTCTACGGCGCGCCGATCGCCGTCATCGCGCTGGGCAGCATCTCCGGCCACTGGAACGGCGTGCTGCCCAGCGACTTCACGCTCCGCCATTTCGGCGAGGTATTCTCCGGCGACTCCAGTGCGGAACTCCGCGTCAGCATCATCACGGGCTTCGTCGCCAGTCTGGTCGCGATCGTGATGGGCACCTGGGCGGCGCTCGCACTCCGCGCCATGCGAAACGGCCCGCGGCGCGTGCTCGACCTGGCCTTCTTCATCCCGAGCGCAGTGCCGTCGGTGTCGGTAGGGCTCGGGCTGCTCGTCGCCTTCAGCCAGCGGCCGCTCCTGCTCAACGGCACGGTGTGGATCGTGCTGATCGCGCACCTCGTGCTGGTTTCGGCCTTCGCCTACGGCAGCGTATCGGCGGGGCTGGTGCGGCTCGCGCCGGAATACGAGCAGGTGGCGGAGAGCCTTGGCGCGCGGCCGTTCTATCGCCTGCGCCGCGTGACGCTGCCGCTCATCCTGCCTTATCTCGTCGGCGCGTTCAGTCTTGCCTTCGCGCTGTCGATGGGCGAACTCGGCGCCACCTCCATGGTCTACCCGCCGGGCTGGGTGACGATGCCGGTGGGTATCTTCGCGCTCACCGACCGCGGCGACGTGTTCAACGGGTCGGCGCTGACGATGGTGCTGGTGGCGGTGACGCTGGTCGTGCTCGTCGGGCTGTCGCGGATCTCGAACCGCGCCGCGGCGCGCTGACCGCTACTCCGGAAAGAACGCGCGCAGGATTCCGATCTCGCTCTGCGAGCCCTCGAAGTCCTTGCCGAGACGGGCGTAGAGGCGGGCCAGAGCCCCGTAGATGTCGCCCTCGGCGCGGCCATCGCCGCCCGCAAACGACGAAATCTCTTCCATCTCGGCCACCCACCGCCCGGCCTTGCCGAACATGTCGGGCACGCTGCGGCGGAAGGCCGCGAGCTGCGTCTGCTGGCTCGCGCCGAGCTCGGCGTAGAGGGCGTCCGCAATGCCGGCGCGATGCGCGGCAAGGATCATCGACGTCGCCAGCCCGATCAGGCCCTTGGTAATGCCCGCATAGGACATCTTGAGCGCGGAAGCCGCGCCTACCGGCCCCTCCAGGACGCCGATCTTCAGGCCGAAATCGCGGAGCACCGCGACCTTCTCGGCCTCGGGACCGGAGACATAGTAGACCGGGCTGTAGCCATCGGGGCGCGGCGGCTGGCCGATGATGCCGCCATCGACGAAATGGCAGCGCGACGGCGCCACGATCATCTCCACCATCATCGCCGTATCCGGGCTGATGGCGTTGAGATCGACGTAGATCGGCTTGCGGTTGAGGCGCATCAGCGCCGGGGCGAGACGCTTGGCCAGCGGGATCGCCTCGGCCGGCGGCACGATCGACAGGATGAAATCGGCCTGGACGAATTCATCCTCCGAGACCGAACGCATGCCTGCCTTGGCGGCGCGCTCGGCGCTGGCGGCACTGCGGCCGGCGGTGATGGTGCGCACCTCGACGCCGTTCTGCGTCAGACGCGCGGCCGTCGCGGCGCCCATGCCGCCCTGCGCCATAATCGAAACAACCGGGTTCATCGCGCACCTTCCATCGCCACGAACTTGCCGGCATTGGCAATCAGCCGGCGCAGCTCCTCGGTTTCACCATCGTCGAGGTCGATGAGCGGCGGCCGCACGGGCCCGGCGCTTCTGCCGACGACGCGCAGGCCCGCCTTGATAATCGACACGGCGTAGCCGGGGCGCCGCGCGCGCAGCCTGACCAGGGGCATGTAGAACTCACGCATGATGCGCTCGGCAACCGGATCGTCCTCGACCAGCGCATCATAGTAGGCCCTGGCGATCTCCGGCGAGAACGAAAAAACGGCGGAGCTATACGAGCGCATGCCAAGCGCGAAGCATTCGCGGGCATTCATCTCGGCCGTCGGCACGCCGTTGATGAGCACCAGCCGCTCGCCAAGGTCGCGCTTCAGCACTCTCAGCGTCTCGAAGTTGCCGGTTCCGTCCTTGAGGCCGATGAGATTGGGATGCCTGGCGGCGAGGCGAGCCATGGTCTCGGGGGCAAAGACGCCGTTGTCGCGGCTGTAGACGATGACGCCGATGCCGATGGCGCGACAGACATACGCAGCGTAGGCCGCCAGCCCTTCCTGATCCGGCGAGATGAGATAGGGCGGGAGCAGCAGCACCGCGGCGGCGCCCGCGTTCTCGGCAGCGCGCGCGGTCTCGGCGGCGATGGCGACGCTGCCGCCGACGCCGGCAATCACCGGGATACCCTTGGCGTTTGCAACCGTGGTCGTGACGATCTTCGTATGCTCGGCCTCAGCCAGCGAAAACAGCTCGCCGGCCCCACCCGCGGGCACCAACGCTACCGGGCGAGCCGCGGCAAGATCGGCGACGTGGCGCGCCAGCGTGGCGACATCGAGCCCGAGGGTCTCCGTGAACGGCGTCACCGGAAAGGCGAGGATGCCTTCCGCCAGCGTCTGCCGGAGCGGCGCGAAGGTATCGCTCATGCGCCGTCCCACTGCACGATGGTGAGCCCGCCGTTGAAATCGGTCAGGTAGATCAGGCCGTCCGGCTCGACATAGACGTCGGCCGTGTGGAGGATCGTTTTCGAGGTCGCCGGGCGCGGGTCCATCGAGCGCGCCGGCGGCAGCGGCACGAAGTAGCCGATCTCGTCGGGACGGAAGGGATTGCGGATATCGAAGATGCGCAAGCCGGCGTTCTGGTAGGTGGCGAAAATCGTCTCGGAGCTCTGATAGGCGTCGGGCCGGTTTTCCCAGAGGTTATGGGGGCCGAAGTGGCCGCCCTTCTTGACGTAGTCCTGATCGGACGGAATCGGGACGGTGGCGACCGACACCGGATTTTCGAGCGTGCGGATGTCGAAGATCCAGGTGTGCTTCATCGGCTCCTGGTCGATGTCCTGCACGGCTTCATCGGCGACGGCGAGCAGATTGCGGTCGGGCAACGGGAGCGCACTGTGCGTGCCGCCGGCAAACGGCGGGCTCCAGTTGCGGTGGGCGATCATCTTCGGCTTCGACTTGTCCTTGATGTCGAGAATGATGAGGCCGCCGTCGCGCCATGACGAGTAGGCGACGTCGCCGGCGATCAGCGCGTGATGGAGGGCGTAGCGGCCCTGCCACGTCGGCGTCTCGCCGCCGGCCTTGTGCATGCCGGGTATCCACCAGCGGCCGGCCTCGACCGGATGGGTGGGATCGGCCATGTCGATGATCAGGAAGATGTGGTCGGTGTAGCCGTCGAGGAAGGCGGAGGCGTAAGCGTAGCGATCGCCGACCCACCAGACGCGGTGGAGGCCCAGACCCTCGACCTCCATGAAGCCGATCGGCCGCGGCTCGCCCGGCCGCGAGATGTCATAGACACGCAGCCCGGCGGAATAGTCCCGGCCGCGCTTGCCGAAATCGGCGCTGGTGATGTCGTCGGCAGATTTGCCGTAGTAGGCCTTCTCGGTGTTGTAGACGGAGTAGAAATTGAACTCCTCGACGACGAGGAGAAGATCGCCGTAGCTCTGGCAGTGCAGCGACCACGAGCTTGGATGGCAGGGGAAGAAGCCGGCGCCTTTCGGCTGGCGCGGATTGCGCGCGTCGACCAGGCTCCAGCCGCCGCTGAAGGCATGGCAGACATGGGCGAAGCCCTTGTTGACCATGACCTGCACGCCGTCCGGCTTGCCGCCCTGGTCCGAATGGCCGACGAACTTCACCCGGCTGGCACTCTCGTATTCGGCGGCCATCGCGACCCTTCCCCTTCTTGTATTCAGCCCGCCGGCGGCATCGCCGCGGCGGCCACGTATTCCTCGCGCGGCGGCGAATAGACATCGAGCATCACGGCGTTCTCGCTGCCCAGGACGACGGTCGCGCCATGCGGCACGTTGCGCTTGATGTGCATGATGTCGCCGGCGTGGAGCGTTACCTGTTCATTGCCCAGCGTCGTGCGCACGCTGCCCGCCAGCATGATGCAGAACTGCTCGTGCTCGGCATGCGAATGAATCGCCGTCGGCGCCCGGCCAACCGGAAAATCCCACCGCACCAGGGTCACCTTCTCGCCGCCGATCAGCACGCCGGCGAGATCCGGACGTATCCGGTGAAACGGCCCCTCACCCGCGCGGAACACCACCTGCTCACCCATGCGAACTCCCTCCACCGAAATGAAATGGCCGGCGCCGGAGGGCGCCGGCCATTCGATCGGTCGAAGCTTACTGCACTCCCCAGATCTTCTTGTACTGGTCCTGGTACCCGTTCTGCGGGTCGTAGCGGTTGTCCTTGCCGCCATCGAGATCGACGTTGTCCTTGGTGACGAGGTGCACCTTGGTGACGTAGCCCGACGGGGGCTGCTTGTTGAAGGCGCGGTTGAGCTCGTCGATGAGCTGCCAGCCGTGCATGTAGGCCGGCTCCGGCACCGTCGCGATCTGGAACTGGCCGGTGCGGATGCGCTCATAGGCCGAGACCGAGCCGTCACCTGCCGAGATCAGGAAAGGAGGATTGCCGGGCTCAACGCCGGCCGACTTCAGCGTCGGCACGACGAAATCGAAGTACACGTCGTTGAACGTCAGCATGTAGCCGAGGTCCTTGCCGTACTTCTGGAGCAGCGAGTTGGTGAGCGAGGGGGTGCGCTGCGGCACTTCGCCGAACGGCCCGTTGTCCTCGGACAGGAGCTGGCAGGTATCGCACTCCTTGATCGCCTTCTCGATCGCGTCCGACTTGGTGACCACGATCTGGTACTGGCGATCGGAGATCACTTCCGCCTTGGCGGTGCCGTTGGAATGGACGACGGCGTATTCGCCGGCGAGGTAGGCGATCTGGTCCGGCGGCGTCGAGACGTTGACGACGATGTGGGCGTCGGGAACCGGGCCCGGCGTCGAGGTCGAGTGCCACGACACCACAACGATGCCGGCGGCCGCGGCCTGATCGAGCGCGGCCTTGTTGGAGGCCGGGTCGATGGAGCCCAGGATGATGCCATCCGGCTTCAGGGCAATCGCCTGCTGCAGGGCGTTGGCGCTGTCGGTGGCGTTACCCTTGCCGTCGATGACCGAGTAGTTCCAGCCGAGCACCTTGGCGGCGTCGCCGGCGCCCTTCGAGGCATCGGCGTTGCCCGACGAATTCTGCGTCAGCGACACGAACACGACGGTCTTGCCCTTGGCGGCGGTCGGGCCGGTGGTCGGGCCGTCCCAGGCGCCGCCGCCCGGCGCGGTGGCCGCCGCGACATCCGCCTTCATGCGATCGAGAAACCCCGTATCGGCAGAGGCTGGCACAGCCAGCGCTGCCGTCATGGCGAGCCCGGCGGTCAGGAGCAGCGCTCCCCGCAGGCTGAACAGCGACTTCCGTTTCATTTCACATTCCTCCCTAGGATTGTGCCCCACGCGCGACACGCGCGGGGTCTGAGTTAACCGCCTCAGGATTTCCTGCGGCGGGCGGCGTAACCGGCGAGGCCGACCGAGATGATCAGCGCCCCGCCCTGGAAGATCGGCTCGACGAAGAAGGAGTTGCCCAGTTGCTGGAGGCCGGCGATGCCGACCGCCAGAACCAGCACGGCGATGATGGTGCCGGCGGCGTTGACGCGGCCGGGACGAACGGTGGTGGCGCCGAGGAGCGCGCCGACGAATGCCGGCAGCAGGAACTCGGGGCCGACGGAGCTCTGCGCGACCTGCAGGCGCGCAGCGAGGATGACGCCGGCGAGGCCGACGATGAGGCCGCCGCAGACGAAGCTGCCCATGACCAGGCGGCGGCTGTTGACGCCGCTGAGCTCGGCGGCGCGGCGGTTCGCGCCGATGGCATAAAGCTGTCGGCCGACCGGAAAGTGCTCGAGTCCCAGCCAGGCGAGGATCGCGATCAGCGCGACGATGTAGGTCGGGAACGGCAGGCCGAGGACGCGCCCGTCGTTGATCCAGGCGAACGGCGGCGGCACGGCGCCGACGACCTGCGTGCCGTTGGTGATGAAGGTGCCGACGCCGTAGAGGATGGTGCCGACGCCGAGCGTGGCAATGAACGAATCGATCTTGGCGTATTCGACCAGCGCGCCGTTGATCCAGCCGATGAGGCCGCCGGCGAGGATCGTCAGGATCACGACGAGCGGCCACGGCACGCCGACCCAGACGACGAGGCTCATGGCGATGATGTGCATGAGGCCGATCGAATAGGCGATCGACAGGTCGTAGTTGCCGCAGGCGATGACCAGCATCTCAGCCATGGCGAGCAGCGCAACGGTGGTGTTGTTGCCGAGAATGGCGCGGAGCGTCTGGATGCCGGCGAAGGTGCCGGGCAGCAGGATCGCGAAGATGGCGATGAGCAGGATGCCGAAGACGAGAAGGCCGTGGGTGGCCAGGATATGCAGCGCCATGCTGCGGGCGCCGCTTCTCGGCGGCGGCGGTTCCGCGCCGCCGTCCTTCAGCTCGAGATTGGGATCGGCGCTCACGCGACCCTCCCGCGCGGCGGGGGCGAGGCTTCGGCGATGCCGCCGACGGCGCGGGTCAGCGCCTCGACGCTGATCTCGGCGCGGCTCAATTCGGCGACGATGCGGCCGCGGCTGAAGGCGAGCACGCGGTCGCAGATCTGGGCGAGTTCGTCGAGATCGGACGACACGATGACGACGGCCGTGCCGGCGGCGGCGTCTTCGCTGAGCATGCGGTAAATCTGCGCCTTGGCGCCGACATCGACGCCGATGGTCGGATCCTCCAGCACCAGCACGCGGTATTGGCGGCCGGCCCAGCGGGCGAGCACGACCTTCTGCTGGTTGCCGCCGGAGAGCGTGGCGATGTCGCGATCGGGCTCGGGCGGGCGCACGTCGAAACGACGCAGGACCTCGGCGCAGTCGCTGCGCTCGGTGTTCAGATTGCGGTACGTCAGGCTGGTGGCGCCGAAGTTCAGCGGGTTGAGGTAGAGGTTTTCCTTCACGGTCATCGTGCCGGCGAGCGCCTCCTCGGCGCGCTTGCCGGTGACGAAGCCGATGCCGGCGGCGATGGCATCGGCCGGCGACCGGAGGTCGCGCTGGCGGCTGCCGATCGTGAGCGTGCCGGCGGTGCGCGGCAGGACGCCGGCGATGCCGCGGCCGATCGCCTCGTGGCCCTGGCCGCGCAAGCCGGCAAGGCCGACGACCTCGCCCGGCCCGACGTCGAACGACACCGGACCGAACAGGGCGACGCGAAAATCCTTCACCGCCAGCGCCGGCGGGCCGCCCGCCGCGGCGCGTGCCCGGGTGCGCGTGACCAGTGTGCCGCCGACGATCTCCTTGACCAGTTGCTCCGGCGAGATGTCGAGCGGGCGATGCACGGCGACGACGCGACCATCGCGGAGCACGGTAACGGCATCGGCGAGGCGGAAGACTTCATCGAGCCGGTGGCTGACGTAGATGATGCTGACGCCGCTGTCGCGAAGCCGCGCCAGGATGCGGAACAGGCGGCCGACGTCGGCTTCCGGCAGGCTCGCGGTCGGCTCGTCGAGCACGAGCAGCTCGGCCTTGCGCGACAGGGCGCGGGCAATCGCAACGATGGACTTTTCGGCGCGGCTGAGATCGGCCACCGGGCGGTCGAGGGGCAGCGGCGAGCCGAGGAAATCGAGCGCCTTCTCGGCGGTGGCGGAGACCGCGCGCCAGTCGATCATGCGGCTTTTCTTGCGCGGGTAGCCGTAGCCCATCGCCATGTTCTCGCCGACGCTCATCGTCTCGATGAGGCCGAGATCCTGATGGACGAAGGCGATGCGGTTGTCGCCGCGCGGCGCGACCGGCGTGCCGTCGATGAGCAGCGTCCCGGAGTCGGCGGTATAGACGCCGGCCAGAATCTTGATCAGCGTCGACTTGCCGGCGCCATTGGCGCCGAGCAGCGCGTGAATCTCACCGCGCAGGACGGAAAAATCGACGGCACGAAGCGCCTGCGTGCCGCCGAACGTCTTGTTGAGGCCGGCGAGAGAGAGAACCGGCGGCGCTGTCTCAGGTCTGATGGCGACGGCGGGCTTCATAACGCCGCCCTCCGTTTCCCCGCATCCGCCCCGGCGACGACCGGGTTGCTGAGGATGCCGATCCGGTCGATCTCGATCTCGCAGACATCGCCCGGCCGCATCCACACGGGCGGCCGGCGGGCATGACCGACGCCGGCCGGCGTGCCCATGGCGATGACGTCGCCGGTTTCCAGCGTCATGACCTGCGAGAGCAAGGCAATCGTCCTGGCGACGCCGAACATCATGTCGGCAGTGTTGCCGTCCTGCATGACGACGCCATTGAGGCGCGACTGGATGCGGAGCCCGGAAGCGCCAGCCGGCAACTCGTCCCCCGTCACCAGTTCGGGACCGAAGGCGCCGGTGCCGTCGAAATTCTTGCCCGGTGTCCACTGGGTGGTGATGCGCTGATATTCGCGGACGGTGGCGTCGTTGAACAGGGCATAGCCGGCAACGTGACGGAGCGCGGTCGCCTCGTCCGCCCAATGCGCCGGCTGGCCGATGACGACGGCAAGCTCGGCCTCGTAGTCGAGCGTGTCGGAAAGCGAAGGCCGCACGATGGGCGCGCCGGCTGCCGCGAGCGACGTCGGGCCGCGCATGAAGAGAGTCGGCCACGGCGGCAGGTCGTGATGGCCGCCCTCCTTGGCATGATCGACGTAGTTCAGGCCGAGACAGATGAACTTGCCCGGGCGTGGAATGACCGGCAGGAGCGCGAGGCTGCTCCATGGGCGCACGGGCGCGCCACGCTTCACAGCCTCATCGGCAAGCTGCTGAATGGCGGCGGGAGACAACAGCAAGAGATCGACCAGAGTCGTCCGGTCGGAGAGATCGACCACCCCTCCCGCAACCTTCACCCCGAAGCCATCACCGGCCGGGACGCGATACGAAACTATCCGCATAAGAGACGCTTTCCTCCCACGCCCGTTTTTATAACGACAAAAGCGGATTGCAAGCCAATTTTGTCGATAAAAATACTGCAGCGCCATATTTCTCGACAACGAGGCGGCCACGAATTAGATTCGCGCCGACTTGGCGATCCCAGAGAAGGGCGATGGCTGACACGGAATCGGGCCCAGCCCCAAGTACAAGCCTCGCCCAGCTCGCCTACCAGCGCATTCGTGGCGACATCCTCGGCGGCGAGCTCAAGCCCGACGAGAAGCTGAAGATTCACGTGCTCCGCCAGCGCTACGGGACCGGTGCGAGCCCGCTCCGCGAAGCGCTGAGCCAGCTCACCGCCGACGGGCTCGTCACCCGCGCCGAGAAACGCGGCTTCCGGGTCGCGCCGGCCGACGACGGCGACCTCGACGAGCTGGTGCAGACGCGCTGCTGGCTCGAGGGCAACGCACTTCGCGAATCGATCACGCGCGGCACCGCCAAGTGGGAGCACGCCGTCGTCATCGCGATCTACGAACTGGCGCGTGCGCCACGCTCGATCGGCGATCGCGAATTCCGCGCCAACCCGGAATGGGAGCGGCTGCACAAGCGCTTCCACATGGCGCTGATCTCCGGCTGCGGCAACCGCATTGCCATGGACCTCGCCGACCAGCTCTACGACCGCGCCGTGCGCTACCGCTCACTGTCGATCGCGCGCTCGTTCGCGCGTCGCGACGTGGTGAAGGAGCACCAGGAGCTCGCCGACGCCGCGCTCGACCGCAACGCCGACAAGGCGGTGACGCTGCTCTACGCCCACTACCAGCGCACGGTGCGCCTGCTCACCGAACCCGGCGAAGAGGCCCGCGAAAAATAGCCGGCCACCGGCGGCTGCCGACTGGCGAGGCGCCTATTCCCGGGTATCGATCGCAATCGCGACATCGGCGGCGCTGCGGGTTGCGGCGACCCGATCGTAGTTGGGCAAGTCGACGGTATCGACGTGCCGGAGATTGCGCTCGGCCGTGAACAGACCCTCGGCGGCGTGACGCTTCAGCAGGCGCTCGCGGACCAGCGAACGCGGCGCGTCGAGAAAGATGCGGCGATCGAGCGCCTGTCCGATGGCCGGCCACGCGCCCTCGCGGAGCAGCAGGTAGTTGCCCTCAACCAGCAGCACCCGCGCCTCGGCCGGAACCGTGACGGTGTCGTCCACCACGTCCTCGATCTTGCGCGAGTAGCCCGGGCCGCTAACCGCCGCGGTGGCCGCTTTCAACGTCGCCAGGAACGCGGCGAACGCCGCCGCCTCGAAGGTCTGCGGCGCGCCTTTGACGGCGGCGAGACCGAGCGCCTCCAGCCTGGCGTGGCGCATGTGGAAGCCATCCATCGGCACGACCACCGCAAATCCGGCAGCGGGCTTGTTCAACGCGGCGGCGATCGCGGCGGCCATAGTCGATTTGCCGACGCCCGGCCCGCCGGCGATGCCGTAGAGCACACGGCGGCCGAGCGAGCGGGCGACCGCTCCGGCATCGCCCGCCAGAAAAGCCACCGCCTCGGGGAAAGTCAGCGTCAGTTCGAGCGGCATCCGCGTCGGCCATATCCGGCAGGAGCCACGCTCCCGCCTTCCGCAGCGACGTTACGGCAGCGGTGCGGAGGGCGCCACGGTCACTTCCCGGCCGACCGCCGCGGAAGCGTAGATCGCATC
>JBEHXS010000057.1:0-13436 GCA_048498575.1 Pseudomonadota bacterium | reverse complement strand
GCCGAGGTGCTCGACGCCGTGGCGCAGTCGGAGGACGGCTCGGCGCCGCTGGTCGAGGCCGCCGTCAAGCAGAAGGTGCGCGCGCTCACCCACCGCTTCCCGATCTACGCGTAGGCGCCGATGCGCTGTCCGTATTGCGGCAACCCCGATACGCAGGTGAAGGATTCGCGGCCGTCGGAAGACAACACCGCGATCCGCCGCCGTCGCGTGTGCCCGGATTGCGGCGGCCGCTTCACCACCTTCGAGCGCGTCCAGCTTCGCGAACTCACGGTGGTGAAGAAGAACGGCCGGCGCCAGCCCTTCGACCGCGACAAGCTGGTGCGCTCGGTGTCGGTCGCGCTGCGCAAGCGTTCGGTCGATCCCGAGCGCGTCGAGCGCATGGTCAACGGCATCGTCCGCCAGCTCGAATCGACCTTCGAGGGCGAAGTGCCGGCGGAGAAGATCGGCCTGCTCGTGCTCGAGGGCCTGAAGGGCCTCGACGAGGTCGCCTACGTCCGCTTCGCCTCGGTCTATCGCAACTTCAACAACACCGAAGACTTCAAGGAGGTGCTCGGCGAGCTCGAGGGCAAGCCGGAGGCGGCTCCCTGATGGCGCGGCGCGCAAAGCACGCCGCGGCCGCCGCGGTCGAGCCGGAGTACGACCGCCGCGTCATGGCGGCGGCGCTGCGCATCGGCCGCCGCAACATCGGCCGCGCCAATCCCAATCCGGCCGTCGGCTGCATCATCGTGAAGGACGGCATCGTCGTCGGGCGCGGCTGGACCGCCGTCGGCGGCCGTCCGCATGCCGAACGCATCGCGCTCGCCGAAGCCGGCGCCGCCGCGAAGGGCGCCACCGCCTACGTCACGCTGGAGCCCTGCGCCCATGAGCGCAAGGACGGGCCGTGCTCGGTCGCGCTCGCCGAGGCCGGTGTTGCCCGTGTCGTCTCGGCGCTGGAAGATCCCGACCCGCGCACCGCCGGCAAGGGCCACGCTATCCTGGAGAAGGCGGGCGTCGCCGTGACCACGGGCGTGCTCGCCGAAGAGGCGGCGCGCGCCCATTCCGGCCACATCGCCCGCGTCACCAAAGGCCGCCCGCACGTCACGCTGAAGCTCGCCGTCTCGGCCGATGGCATGATCGGCACGCGCGGCGGCGAGCGCATGATCGTCACCGGCAAACCGGCGTTCGATGCCGTGCAGATGATGCGCACCGAGTTCGACGTGCTGATGGTCGGAATCGGCACGGCGCTGGTCGATGACCCGCGGCTGACGGTGCGGCTCCCCGGCGTCACCGGGCGCTCGCCCACGCGCGTCATCCTCGATGCATCGGCGCGGCTGCCGGCAACCGCCCAGATCTTTCAGTCGATCGGCGAGGCGCCGCTCATCCTGTTCGTCGGCCCGGAAGCGCCGGCCGACCGCACCGCCACACTTGCTGCTGCCGGGGCGACTGTCGTCTCCGTCGCGTCAGCGAGCGGCGGCATCGACCTCAACGTCGCGCTGGCCCACCTCGCCGAGATCGGCCATGCCCGCGTACTGGCCGAAGGCGGCTCCGAGGTCGCGGCGTCGCTGCTTGCCGGCGACCTGCTCGACGAGGTCGTGATCTTCCGCGCGCCGGTGGTCGTCGGGCCGGACGGCGTGCGCGCGCTTGCCGGCACGGCGCTGTCGGCGATCGAGCGCAGCCCGCGCTATCGCCAGTACGACATGCAAATGGTCGGCGGCGACGTGATGCGCCGTTATGTGAGGGCCGCCTGATGTTCACCGGGATCGTCACTGACGTGGGCACCGTGCTTCGCGTCAGCGAAGGCAACGACGTCCGCCGCATCTCCATCGCCTCGGGCTACGACCCGGCGTCGATCGCCATCGGCGCCTCGATCAACTGCGCCGGCGTCTGCCTCACCGTTGTCGAAGTTGCGACCGGGAAGCGCGGCGCGGTGTTCGACGTCGAGGCCGCGCCGGAGACGCTCGCCGTCACCAACGCCGGCAGGTGGCAGGAGACGACGCGCCTCAACCTCGAGCGCGCGCTCAAGGTCGGCGACGAGCTCGGCGGCCACATCGTCTCCGGCCACGTCGATGGCCTGGCGGAGATCGTCGCGCGCGAGGACATGGGCGATGCCACCCGCTTCGCCTTCCGCGCGCCGCATGCGCTGGCGCGCTTCATCGCGCCCAAGGGATCGGTCAGCCTCGACGGCACCTCGCTCACGGTAAACGCCGTCGGCGGTGACGAATTCGAGTGCCTGCTCATCCCGCACACGCTGAAAGTGACAACCTGGGGCGAGCGGAAGGCCGGCGAAAGCGTTCACCTCGAGGTCGATACGGTCGCCCGCTACGTTGCGCGGCTGCTCGGGCCGGTCTAGACCGCTCGACCATGGCCGACCCGCATATCCTGATCGTGGAAGCCCGCTTCTACGACGACATCTCCGATGCGCTGCTTGCCGGCGCCAAGGCGGCGCTCGCCTCCGGCGGCGCGACCTTCGACGTCGTCACCGTGCCGGGCGCGCTGGAAATACCGGCCGCCATCGCCATGGCGCTCAAAGGCCGCACCACTTACGACGGCTTTGTCGCGCTCGGTTGCGTCATCCGCGGCGAAACCACCCACTACGACACCGTCGCCAACGAGTCCGCCCGCGGCCTCATGGACATTTCCGTCGCCTTCGCCATGCCAGTCGGTAACGGCATCCTCACGGTCGAGAACGAAGCGCAGGCGTGGGCGCGGGCGCGTGCCACCGAGGGCGACAAGGGCGGCTTTGCCGCGCGGGCCGCGCTCACCATGATCGGGCTGAGACAGACGTTCGGGGCAGGGGTCTGATGGCGGTCGCCGCCAAAACCGTCCGCCCGGCAAACCAGCGCGGCGCTGCGCGTCTCGCGGCGGTGCAGGCGCTCTACCAGATGGATCTCGCCGGCGCGACGCTGCCCGACGTGCTCGCCGAGTTCGAGACGCACCGCCTCGGCAAGGAGCTCGACGGCGAGCAGTACCGCAACGCCGACGCCGCCTTTTTCCGCGATCTCGTCGGCGGTGTCGTCGCCAACCAGCGCGTGCTCGATCCGGCGATCGACGGCGCGCTCACCTCCGGCTGGCCGCTCGCCCGCATCGACGCCACGCTGCGCGCCATCCTGCGCGCCGGCGCCTTCGAACTCGCGCATCGCACCGATGTTCCGGCGCGCGTCGTCATCACCGAATACGTCGACGTCGCCAACGCCTTCTACGAGGACGAGGTGCCGGCGATGGTCAACGCCGTGCTCGACGCGCTGGCGCGCAAGGCACGCGTGGCCGAATTCGAAGCGCCGCGCGATGGCTCCTAGCCGCCGGCCCGGCGAATTCGCGCTGATCGAGCGATATTTCCGGCCGCTCGCCGACAACGCCGACGCCTTCGGGCTGACCGACGACGCCGCGCTCTATCGCCAGCGTCCGGGCGACGATCTCGTGCTCACCACCGACACCGTTGCCGCGGGCATCCATTTCTTCGCCGACGATCCGCCGGACGCCATTGCCCGTAAGGCGCTCCGCGTGAACCTTTCCGATCTCGCCGCCAAGGGCGCGCAGCCCTACGGGTACCTGCTGGCGCTGGCGCTGCCCGACACCTGGACCGAGCGCTGGCTCGGCCGCTTCGCCGCGGCGCTAGGCTCCGACCAGAAGACCTACGGCGTCACGTTGATCGGCGGCGACACGACCCGCGCGAAAGATGGCCTCAGCATCACGATCACCGCGCTCGGCCGGGTGCCCAAGGGCGAAATGGTGCTGCGTTCCGGCGCCGAACCCGGCGATGTCATCTTCGTTTCCGGCACTATCGGCGATGCCGCGCTTGGCCTCCGCATCCGCCAGGGCGACCTTACACTGGCGCGTGGCGGCAAGGCGCTGGTCGACCGCTATCTCAACCCGCAACCGCGCGTTTCGCTGGCGCCGGTCGTGCTTCGCCACGCCTCGGCGGCCATGGATGTCTCGGATGGGTTGGTGGGCGACCTCGGCCACATCTGTGACGTGTCCGGCGTCGGCGCCGAAGTGCACGCGGCGGCGGTGCCGCTCTCCGCGGCGGCGCGGACGGCGCTCCGCGCGGACCCAAAGCTGCTCGGCCCGATTCTGAACGGCGGCGACGATTACGAGATCGTGGCAACCGTGCCGGAAAGGGCGGCCGACGCCTACGTCGCCGAGGCAGCGGACGCCGGGGTGGCGGTCACGCGGGTTGGCACGATTCTCCGGGGAAGCGGCCCGCCGGCGGTCCGGGATGCCGACGGCCGGAGCGTCCGAATTGTCGGCAGTCACGCCCATTTCTAAAGATGCGTCGGCGGCCCTTTGCGACCGCTTGACGCCCGTTTCGCGACAGTACATACACCGCGCACCGTTCTGACGGCCGCATTCGCGGCCGTTTTCATAAGATTCGGCCCGGTTCCAGCGTCCAGCGCCCTAGAGAAGAACCGGCGGAGCGAAGGGAAAAGCCCGTGATCTATCTGGTCATCCTCTGCGGACTCATTGCCATCGGATACGCCGTCTGGGCGGCCCGCGACGTGCTCGCGGCCGATGCCGGCTCGGCGCGCATGCAGGAGATCGCCGCCGCCATCCAAGAGGGCGCCAGCGCCTACCTCCGCCGCCAGTACCTGACCATCGCCATTGTTGGCGTCGTCGTCTTCATCATCGTCGCGTTTCTGCTCGGGCTTCCGGTCGGCATCGGCTTCTTGATCGGCGCGCTGCTCTCGGGCGCGGCCGGCTTCATCGGCATGAACGTATCGGTGCGCGCCAACGTGCGCACGGCACAGGCCGCGACCCAGAGCCTCGCCGCCGGCCTCTCGATCTCGTTCCGCTCGGGCGCCATCACCGGCCTCCTGGTTGCCGGCCTCGCGCTCCTCGGGGTGTCGGTCTACTACCTGATCCTCACCCAGTTCGCGGGCCTCGCGTCCAACGACCGCACCGTCATCGATGCCCTGGTCGCGCTCGGCTTCGGCGCCTCGCTCATCTCGATCTTCGCCCGTCTCGGCGGCGGCATCTTCACCAAGGGCGCCGACGTCGGCGCCGATCTCGTCGGCAAGGTCGAAGCCGGCATCCCGGAGGATGATCCCCGCAACCCGGCGACCATCGCCGACAACGTCGGCGACAACGTCGGCGATTGCGCCGGAATGGCCGCCGACCTGTTCGAGACTTATGCGGTCACGACCGTCGCGACGATGGTGCTGGCCTCGATCTTCTTCGCCGGCCAGACCATCCTGACCTCGGCGATGCTCTACCCGCTGGTCATCTGCGCGGCCTGCATCATCACCTCGATCATCGGCACCTTCTTCGTCCGTCTCGGCGCCAACAACTCGATCATGGGCGCCCTCTACAAGGGCCTGATCGCGACCGGCGTCCTCTCGATCATCGGCCTCGCGCTCGCCACGCAGTTCGTCGTCGGCTGGGGCGATCTCGGCACGGCCAACGGCGTCGCGGTCAACGGCACGCATCTGTTCATCTGCGGTCTCGTCGGCCTCGTCGTCACCGGCCTCATCGTCGTCATCACCGAGTACTACACGGGCACCGGCAAGCGCCCGGTGCGCTCGATCGCGCAGGCCTCGGTCACCGGCCACGGCACCAACGTCATCCAGGGTCTTGCGGTGTCGCTCGAGTCGACGGCGCTCCCGGCGCTCGTCATCATCGCCGGCATCATCGCCACCTACCAGCTCGCCGGCCTGTTCGGCACGGCGATCGCGGTCACGACGATGCTTGGCCTCGCCGGCATGATTATCGCCCTCGACGCCTTCGGTCCGGTCACCGACAATGCCGGTGGCATCGCCGAGATGTCGGGCCTGCCCAAGGAAGTCCGCCACACCACCGATGCGCTCGACGCGGTCGGCAACACCACCAAGGCGGTGACCAAGGGCTACGCCATCGGTTCTGCCGGTCTCGGCGCGCTGGTGCTGTTCGCGGCCTACTCCAACGACCTGGCGTACTTCGCCAAGAACGGCGTCGGTTACTTCCAGGACGTCGGCACGGTGTCGTTCGACCTGTCCAACCCCTACGTCGTCGCCGGCCTCATCTTCGGCGGCCTCATTCCCTACCTGTTCGGCGGCATAGCGATGACCGCGGTCGGGCGCGCTGCAAGCTCGATTGTCGAGGAAGTGCGCCGCCAGTTCCGCGAGCACCCGGGCATTATGAAGGGCACCGAGAAGCCGGACTACGGCCGCGCCGTCGACCTGCTCACCAAGGCGGCCATCCGGGAAATGATCATCCCGTCGCTGCTGCCGGTGCTGGCGCCGTTCGTCGCCTACTTCGGCGTGCTGCTCATCTCGGGTTCCAAGGCTCAGGCGTTCGCCGCGCTCGGCGCCTCGCTGCTCGGCGTCATCGTCAACGGCCTGTTCGTCGCCATCTCGATGACCTCCGGCGGCGGTGCCTGGGACAACGCCAAGAAGTCGTTCGAGGACGGCTTCGTCGACAAGGATGGCGTCAAGCACATGAAGGGCTCCGAGGCCCACAAGGCTTCGGTGACCGGCGACACGGTCGGCGATCCCTACAAGGATACCGCCGGCCCGGCCGTCAACCCGGCGATCAAGATCACCAACATCGTGGCGCTGCTGCTGCTCGCGGTGCTGGCGTCCCACTAAGCCAGGACGGCATGCCTTCAGGGGCGCTGCGGCAACGCGGCGCCCCTAATCGTGTGCGGAGTCGAGCAGCCGCTTCAGTTCCAGAAGCCGGGCCAGCGTCGCCTTGAGCCGCCGCACGTCATCGGCGCCGAGCGCGGCTCGCGGCGGCGGCGCGTAGATCGAAGGCGCCGGCGGCGGCGGGCTGGTCCGAAACTCGCGGGGATCGAACATCGGCGCTGCGCCGTCCGGCTCGTCCGTCCCGCTGTCCGGATCCTCGGCCGGCGCCGGTTCCTCCTCGGCCGCGGGCTCGTCGGGGAGGGCGATTTCCTCCTCCGGCAGCGCATCGTCCGGTTGCGGGGGATAGACGTCCGACATGTTGCCGCGGCCGGCGCCGATGACGAAACGCGGGCCTTGCTCGCGCAATATCCGCTGCACGCCGCGGATCGTGTAGCCCTCGCCGTAGAGCAGGTAGCGGATGCCGCGCAGGAGGTCGATGTCGTCCGGCCGGTAGTAGCGCCGTCCGCCGCCGCGCTTCAGCGGGCGGATTTGCGTGAAACGGGTCTCCCAGAAGCGCAGGACGTGCTGCGGCAGCGCGAGCTCGTCGGCCACTTCGCTGATCGTCCGGAAGGCTTCGGGGCTCTTGGCCAAGCGTTTCTACCGGAAGCTGCGGACCGCGACTTCACAGGCGGCCGTTGAAGCGGGCGGTGCGGGGTTGCAGGCCGCCCGGCGAAAACTGCTAGGCGCCGGCGCCGTCCAGAGCAGACGGCGAGCCGCCCTCGTTGCTGTCGTTCGACTCGCCGCCATCGGCGGGGTGGCTGCCGTTCAGCATCACCTCGTTGATCTTCTGCTTGAGCACGTTGCTCGGCTTGAAAACCATTACCCGCCGCGGCGAAATCGGCACTTCTTCGCCCGTTTTGGGATTGCGGCCGACGCGCTCGCCCTTCTTGCGCACCACGAATGAGCCGAAGGACGACAGCTTCACGGCCTCGCCCCGGACGATCGAGCCGGTAATCTCGTCCAGCACCAACTCGACGAGTTCAGCCGACTCCGTGCGCGAAAGGCCCACCGTCTGGTAGACCGCCTCACACAGATCGGCGCGCGTCACCGTCTTCCCAGCCATGGCCTCGTCCCACCGGATGGCGCCGCTGAAGGCGGAATTCTCTCTAATCAAACCAATACGATAGCCTATTAGGTGCGGTCTGCAGAATCAACCGATACAGACCGGCGCTCTCTGTCGCGTTGCACGCATGCAACGGATCGCGCTCACCAGCGCAGGATCGAGGCGCCCCAGGTGAAGCCGCCACCCATAGCTTCGAGCAGCAACAGGTCGCCCTGCTTGATGCGGCCGTCGGCACTGGCTTCGGCCAGCGCCAGCGGAATGGAGGCCGCCGACGTGTTGCCGTGATGGTCGACGGTGCGGATCACGCGCTCCGACGGAATGCCGAACTTCGCCGCGGTGGAATCGATGATGCGGACGTTGGCCTGGTGCGGCACGAACCAGTCGACATCGGCTGCGGTGAAGCCGGTCGCCAGGAACGCATCCTCCATCACGTCGCTCACCTTTGCGACCGCGTGCTTGTAGACCTCGCGGCCTTCCATGCGCAGGTGCCCGACCGTACCCGTCGATGACGGGCCGCCGTCGACGTACAACTTATCCTTGTAGCGGCCGTCGGAACGCAGATGCGAGGAGAGCAGGCCGCGGTCCGCCGTCGTGCCGCTGCCGACCGTGCGGCCGAGGACGACCGCGCCGGCGCCATCGCCGAACAGCACGCAGGTGGAGCGATCGGTCCAGTCGAGAAGGCGCGAAAACGTCTCCGCGCCGATGACCAGCGCCTTCTCGGCGTGCCCGGCGCGAATGAGCGCATCGGCGGTGGTGAGGGCGAAGATGAACCCCGAGCAGACCGCCTGCACGTCGAATGCCGAGCCGCGGGTGATGCCGAGCTTCTCCTGCACAGTGACCGCCGCCGCCGGAAACGTATTGTCCGGCGTCGCCGTCGCCATGACGATCATGTCGATGTCGCTTGGCTCAAGATTGGCGTTGGCGAGCGCCTCGCTGGCGGCTGCAACCGCGAGGTCCGACGTCAGCTCGCCCTCTGCCGCGATGTGGCGCGTGCGGATCCCGGTGCGCTGCTGGATCCATTCATCCGACGTGTCGACGATCTTCGTGAGATCGGCGTTGGTCAGCACCTTCTTGGGCAGGTACGCGCCTGCCCCCAGGACCACGGAACGGACGGCTGTCACATCGCACCCGTCTTTGCGGAAGCAGGCGAGGTGGCGGCCAGCGTGGCGCGGTAGGCGGCGAGGTCGCGGCTGATCATGTCGACCAGTCCGCTCTTCGCCATGGCGTAGCCGATGTCCACGGCGGCGGCGAAGCCTTCCGGGTCAGCACCGCCATGGCTCTTGATAACGATGCCGTTGAGGCCGAGGAAGACGCCGCCATTGGTGCGGCGCATGTCGAGCTGCGCGCGCAGCCGATTGAAGGCGCCGCGCGCCAGGAGGTAGCCGGCGCGCGCGAGCCAGCTCGAATTCATGGCGCTGCGAACGTAGCCTGATATCTGCCGGGCGGTGCCTTCCGCGGCTTTGAGCGCGATGTTGCCGGCGAAGCCCTCGGTCACGACCACGTCCGCCTTGCCCTTGCCGATCTCGTCGGCCTCGACGAACCCCACGTATTCCAGATCGGCAAGATTGGCTTCCTTCAGCATCTGGCCGGCCGCCTTGATCGGCTCCAGCCCCTTCACTTCCTCGACGCCGATGTTGAGCAGGCCGACAGTCGGCCGTGGCTTTCCGGAAAGGGTGCGCGCCATGGCCGCGCCCATCACGGCAAACTCGAACAGCGCGTCGGCGCTGGCGCCGATCGAGGCGCCGCAGTCGAGCAGCACGCTCTCGCCCTTGAGCGTTGGCCAGATTCCGGCGATCGCCGGCCGGTCGATGCCGGACGGCGAGTGCAGGCAGAACTTGGCCATGGCCATCAGCGCGCCGGTGTTGCCGGCCGAGACCGCGAACCCGGCCTCGCCGGATTTCACCGCCTCGATCGAGCGCCACATCGATGAGCGCCAGCGGCCGCGGCGGAGCGCCTGGCTCGGCTTGTCGTCCATCTTCACCGAGATGTCGCAGTGCTCGAATATCGAGGCTGCCTTGACCTCGGGAATGCGATCGAGGATCGGCCGCGCAATCTTCTCGTCGCCATAGAGTCGGAAGCGCAGGTCAGGGTGGCGCGACAAAGCAAGGGCCGCGCCCGGGAGCACGATCGCCGCTCCCTTGTCGCCACCCATAACGTCCAGCGAAGCCGTAACCGTCGCGGTCATTCCCGCCCTATTGGAAGATCCGCCGGCGCGGAATCCCGCTGCCCATCCCTGCGAGCCACGGCATGATTACAGCCTTCCCTCTGGCAAACAACGGCTTTCTGCTTGAATCTTGTGCACTCAGGACGCGCGGCCTGGCGGCTTGGCCAGACCGGCGAGCGCAGCGAACGGCGACTGACGTGCGCGCTCATCGTCGCTCCCCGCATACTCGGCAGGAAGCTCCGCCCCCGGCGCACGCGGATACGGATTGATCGCCAGTGCGAAGTATTCTTCGACGAGTGCGCCGACATCGATCGAGGGGCCGTCGAGCGGCTCAGGCGGATCGTCGGCGGCCGGATCGACGACGATTTCGGAGCCCGCCTTCGGCAGTTGGTTTGGGTCGCGCACGAAGCGGACCGCAAACGGCTCGTCGATGTGCTCGTCCACCGGCACGAGGCTGACCACGCAGGTCTGCACGATGTCCGCAACGATGCGCCCTTCGACGGCGACACCGCCGCCGATCGGCTCCAGCGTCACGCTGGCGGCAAGCGATTTCACCTCGCGCAGGTCATAGGCCTCCGCCAGCCGCTGCTTCTCGGCGGCTGTCGCCTCGACCTCCACCGGCTTGGCCGGCAGGTCGGTCAGCGGCAGCTTGCGCACGATTATCCCTTCGCTCATGCGGCCTCCGATGCGGTGATAGGCGCGAAATTGAGGTGGGCGGCGCGGATTTCGGCGATCGGTTCGGCGGCCAGCCCCTCGGCAGAGCGGAGCACGTATTCGGCCAACGCCGGCGCCTGATTGCCGCCGTCGGGAAATATGTTGCGGGCAATTGCCGCGGCCAGTGCGCCGCGGTCGGCCGCCGCGACCGCCTGCCGATAGGCGGCGGCGCGGCCATAAAAGGCCTGTGCCATCTTCTTCATGCGGCGGGGGACGCCAAGGTCGCCAAATCCGAGTTCGCGCAGCGAGCGGTCCATATCGGCGCAATATAGGTCGAACAGCGCCTGTCCGAGACCCTTCTCGGAGGGGCCCTCGGCGGCGATCCGGTCGAGCGCCAGGATGAGATGCAGCACCACCATCTCGAAACGGCCGGTCACCGTGTCGGCGACGCCGAAATCGGTGTACAGCGCAGGGTTTCGCGCCTGCGCCACGATGGCGCCGTAAAGGGTCGCTGCAATTGCCTGGCCTTCATGGTCGCGGCGGAACAGTCGACCGAACATCGGGCGCGGGCTCCTTTCGAATAGGGGGCGGAAGGCGTTGCAAGCTGGCGTAGCGCACGGTACAGCGAAAGCCAAGACCGCAAGCGAGGCGCGGCGGAGTCGGGCGAGGGGACGGGGACTGCATGCGGGTTAAGTCACCTCTATCGAAGGCGCCGCTGGCGGCGTCGCTTGTTATGGCCGCCGCGATTCTGGCTGGCTGCCAGAGTACAAAGCCTGCCTCCACGGCTGCCCAGGCGCCCACGGGCTTTCTTGGCATGGGCGAGACCATGCAGCACGGCTATGTGGTGTCGCCCGATGCGCTGGAACAGATCCCCGTCGGGTCGAGCAAGGACCAGGTGCTGATCGCGCTGGGCTCGCCGTCGACGACGGCCAACTACGGCAACGACGTCTTCTATTACATCAGCCAGACCCGCTACCGGCCGGCGCAGTTCATGCCCGACAAGATCGTCGATCAGCGGATCGTCGCGGTCTATTTCGACAAGAAGGACCAGGTTTCGCGGGTGGCGAACTACGGCCTGCAGGACGGGAAGGTCTTCGATTTCATCAGCAAGACCACCCCGACAGGCGGCGCCGACGAAAACTTCCTGCAGCAGGTGCTCACCGGCGTCGTCGGCATGAAGGGCTAGCCGCGGTCAGCCGCGGCTGTCTGACATCGCCTTTCGCAGCGCCGCGTTTATGCGGTCCTGCCAGCCGGGACCGTCTTCCCGGAAGAACTCCAGCACGTCCTGATCGACGCGGAGCGTCACCGTCTCCTTGACGCCGGGAAGTGCCGCGGGCTTTGCCGCGGCCTCCGGCAGGGGCGGTGCGGTCTTGGCGAATAGCGCCTCGGCCGCTTTCATCGGATCGGCAGGACGGCGCCGCTCGGGCGGTTTGCTCATGGGAGGCCTCGGACCGAAAAAGTTCCCGCGGCCGGTCGGGCCGCGGGGAGAGGTTACCGAAGGCAGTCGGGTTGCGGAATAGACCGCGTCACCGCACGATAACTTCGACCAGCTGTTCGGCTTCGTCGCGTTCATTGCCGCCAATGGCGGCGGCGACGGAGGCAACGAACGCACCGATCAGAAGCGAGAGGGCGAAGATCAGGCTCGCTGCCGCCGCGGCCTTGCGGGCGGCATCGGTCGCGTTCTTCGCGCTTGTCGTGGCGTCCTGCACCTGCTTCATCACGGCGTCGACCCGTGTCTCGGCGTCAGCCGTCGTTAGGCCCGTCTGCTCGGCGATGAGCTGGCCGAGATACGTCCGGTCATCATCCGCCAGTTTCCCCGTCGCAACCGAGTGAAGGAGGACCGTCGTCGCTTCGCTCCGCGCCTCGGAGGCGGACGCAGCGGCGGGGGCGGGCGGCGTTGCAACAGCCGCGGCGGGAGCCGTTGCTGCCGGGGCCGCCGTCGATGTTGCAGGCGTCGCCCGAAACAGCAGATCGGTAAAGTAGCCGCTGCCGCCCGATAGCAGGTCGGGCAGTGCCGACGTGGCACCCTGCGCGGCGCCCGAGGCGACGGAAGTTGCGGCACCAGTGGCGCCCGAGATCACCGCAGTCAGGGTGGATGCGAAAAGGGCGAAGACGACGACCGTGCTTAGCGCCCATGTAATGAAGCCATGCGCGGTGTCGCGAAAGAACACCTCGTGGGTGTGGACCGCGACCCACTTGGTCCGCAGCCGCCCGGCGATATAGCCGCCGACTGCCGCCGATATCCACTCGATCACGACGAGCCAGATCGCCGCCCCGACGCCGAAGGCGGTGGGACTCGCGCCGCCCCACGGGGAGACCGACAGGAGGCCGAAACCGACGCCAAGCGTGAGCAGAAGGAGGCCAACGGCGGCCCCTACAACTGCACCGCCGAATATGGCCGGCCACGAAACGGCGGTGCGAGAGCCGCCACTGGATTCCACTGCGCCAACGGGCAGATTTGCCATGACTTTCTCCGAGGGCTCAGTGCCAGAAAATGGCGAGCAGAATGATGATGGGAATCGGAACACCGAGAAGCCAAAGCAATACGGCGCGGCCCATGAATGCACCTCCAGCTGGTTGACACGCAGTGCAACCCGGTGGGGCGGCAAAATGTTCCAACGGGTCGGATGCGGTCCGCTAGGTCAAATCCTGGAGGGGGCCGGCGTAGTGGATGCCGGCAGGCGTACGGGACCGGCGACCGGCAGGCTCACAGCCGCTTCGAAGCCGTCGCTCCAGCCGCTTGCCGGAGAGCGCAACGTGAGCTGGCCGCCGACCTGTTTCAGGATCGTCTCGACGATGGCGAGGCCGAGGCCGCTGCCGGTGGCCTCGGTCGCGCCCCGCACGAACCGCGAGCGCAGGTGGGACAGGATCTCGGGGGGAATGATGGCGGCGTGGTTGCGCACAACGACGTCGCCATCCGGCGACACGTCGACGGCGATCGCGCTGTCGGGGGGACTATACGCAAGCGCGTTGTCGATGA
>JBEHXS010000056.1:0-13456 GCA_048498575.1 Pseudomonadota bacterium | reverse complement strand
AGCGGCGGAAGGAATCATGACGACCCCAATAGCGCGATTGCGAATCGCCACCTAATGTTAGCCAACGAAGAACGGGGGAAATCGCATGGAGTTGACACGCCGCACCTTGGTGGCGGGCGCAGCGGCCTTTGCCGTGCTGGCACCGACGATAGCGCTCGGCGCCGGGACGCTCTGGGCATTTCCCGCGACCAGCGGGCGGCGCCTGTCCGGCCTGCTGACCAGCGCCGACCCGGCCCGCCATGAGGCGGAACTCGACGTCCTTCGCCGCCGAGCGGGCTACTTCCGCCCCCTCGCCTACGCTTCCACCGACCGGAACAAGGCGGCGTTCGCAGCGGCGCTGATCGACTACAGGGCGTCGTCGGGAATCGGCTTCGTGGTTGGCGAGCGCGACGCGCTGCCCCTGCCCGCCGGCGTCGTCACGGCCGAGCCCGGGCGGTTTCCGAACCTCGAGCAGATGGCGGCGTTTCTGACGGGCTGCGCCTACGGCGCCTCGGCGGGCACGGCGCATCCGCTGAAGCGCGTCCTCAGCGAGCGCTATCGCGCGACGGCGGTTTGAAGGGAAACCGCTGGCCAAACGGTGGTCTGCAAACAGCTGACGAACCGAATGACCAGCGAACGCAAAATCAGACGGATGGCGGTGTGAGTCAACCCGCCGGGCGCGGTGTCACCGTCATCGTGAAGGTGCGCGTCGCCCCCGGCTCGAGTGACATGCTGCCCGGCCGCGAAGCAAGATCGTCGCTGGCGCCGACGAGCGGCGTGGTGCCCTGCCACGGCTCGATGCAGAGATAGGGCGCGCCCGGCTTCTGCCAGACGCCGAGCATCGACATGTCCGGAAACGCTACATCGACTCGCGCGCCGCCATCGACGCCGAACCACAGGCTGCGGCTGCGAAGCCCGTCGAGGATGAAGGCGTCGCGCTCGAAGTCCGCCGCCTTCGGCGCGTAGCGGCCGCGGCGGAACAGGGAGGGCTCGGTGCCCGGAGCCGTCATCAGGTCCTTGCCGAGGCGCGTGGTCGGCGGCTCCTCGGGCTCGGCCAGCGTCAGCCAATGCTCCTTGCCGGCGCCACCGGGAACCGGCCGGTTGAAGGCCGGATGGAGGCCGAAGGAAAACGGCAGCGGCTTGTCGCCCGGATTGTGGACCTCGGCGCGATTGACCAGCGTATCGCCCTCTGCGGCGAACACGAGGTCGAGGCGGAACGCGAACGGATACTGCTCGCGCGTCGCCGGGCCGTCGGTGAGCCGCAGGCGGACGGAGTGGGGTTTCGTTTCCGCGACGGCGAATTCCGCCTGCCGGCAGAAGCCGTGGATGCCCATCGGATAGGGCTTGCCGTCGATGGAGATCGCGCCGTTGAAGGTGCGCCCGACGATCGGAAACAGAACCGGCGCGCGTCCCGCCCACCAGGCCGGGTCGCCCTGCCATAGCCACTCCGCGCCATCGGCGGACCTGACCGACCACAGCTCGGCGCCGCGGGTGTTGACGGCGGCGTGCAAGCGATCGTTGCCGAATTCGATGACGGGCATGGTTCAGGCCAGCGGTTCGATGCGGATCATCTGCGGCTCTCCGGCGATCTGCCCGTCGGCCTTGATGGCGGCGAGCGCCTCGCGGATCGCCGTCTCGGTCGTCTCGTAGGTGATGAGGACGACCGGCGCCGGCGCGGCGGGAACGAGGTGATCGGGAGCGGCGCTGCGCGCGGCGCGGCGGCGCTGGACGATCGATTCCAGCGAAATCCTGGCGTCGGCCATGCGCTGGGCGATGGCGGCGAAAGCGCCCGGCCGGTCGTAGACCGACAGGCGGATGTAGTAGCCGCCCTCATGGCGCCGGATGGCGGCGCGGCGATAGGGCTCGAGGCTCGACGCCGGGCGGCCGAAGGTGCCGACCGTGTCGCCGCGGGCGATGTCGGCGATGTCGCTCATCACCGACGAGGCCGTGGCATCGCCGCCGGCGCCCGGACCGGACAGCACGAGCTGGCCGACGAAATCGCCCTCGACTGCGACCGCATTGGTGACGCCGTCGACGCGGGCGATAGCCGAGGCGCGCGGCACCATCGCCGGATGAACGCGCTGCTCGATGCCGGAATCGGTGCGGCTGGCGACGCCGAGGAGCTTGATGCGATAGCCGAGCTCGTCGGCCGCCTCGAGATCGCTCTGCGTGATCGACTGGATGCCCTCGACGTAGATCGACTGGGCGTCGATCTCGCTGCCGAAGGCGATGGCCGTGAGCAGCGCTAGCTTGTGGGCGGTGTCCTGCCCGCCGATGTCGAAGGTTGGATCGGCTTCGGCGTAACCCAGCCGCTGCGCGGCGGAGAGCGCCTCGTCGAACGATATGTGGTCCTGCTCCATCCGCGTCAGGATGTAGTTGCAGGTGCCGTTGAGGATGCCATAGACGCGATTCACCGAATTGCCAGCGAGCGCTTCGCGCAGCGTCTTGATGATCGGGATGCCGCCGGCGGCAGCCGCCTCGAAGTTGAGGCTGACGCCCTTCTCCTCGGCGGCGCGGGCAAGCGCAACGCCATGCTCGGCAAGCAGCGCCTTGTTGGCGGTGACGACGTGCTTGCCGGATTCGATCGCGGCCAGCACCGAAGCGTGGGCGACACCGTCGGCGCCGCCGATCAGCTCGACGAAGACGTCGGTGTGCGCATCCCGCGCGAGCGCGACGGGATCGTCGAACCAGGTGAACCCGCTGAGGTCGACGCCGCGATCGCGGCGGCGGTCGCGGCCGGAGACGCCGGTGATCGCGATCGGACGGCCGGTACGCACAGCGAGGTCGTTGCCGTGGCGGGCAAGCAGCCGTAGCAGCGACGAGCCGACGTTGCCGAGGCCGGCGACACCGAGACGAAGCGGCGCGTTCATCGAGACTTCTCCGGACACATCAGGCAGCACGAACGAGCCTCCCGTTTATCGGGAAGCTATTGGCTCCGTTTATGAAAAACGGATTACCGTGCCGCCGAAATCGGCACGACGTTGTGCAGCGTCTTGTCCGCAGAATCAAGGAAGCGCCGGATGTTGCGGGCGGCCTGGCGGATGCGCTGTTCGTTCTCGACGAGCGCGATACGCACGTAGCCGTCGCCGTGCTCGCCAAAACCGATACCCGGCGCGACGGCGACATCGGCCTTCTCGATCAGGAGCTTGGAGAACTCGAGCGAGCCCAGGCTGCGGAACTTTTCCGGCACCGGCGCCCACGCGAACATCGACGCCCTCGGCTCCGGGATCGGCCAGCCGGCGCGCGTGAAAGAGTCGACCATGGCGTCGCGGCGGCGCTTGTAGGTCTCGCGCATCTCGTCGATGCATTCCTGCGGACCGTTGAGAGCGGCGGTTGCCGCCACCTGGATCGGCGTGAAGGCGCCGTAGTCGAGGTACGACTTGACCCGCGCCAGCGCCGCGATCAGCCGCTCGTTGCCGACGGCAAAGCCCATTCGCCAGCCGGCCATCGAGAAGGTCTTGGACATCGACGTGAATTCGACCGCGATATCGAGCGCGCCCGGCACCTGCAGGATCGACGGCGGCGGATTACCGTCGAAATAGACCTCGGCGTAGGCGAGATCGGAGAGCACGATCAGGTCGTTGCGGCGGGCGAAGGAAATGAGGTCGCGATAGAAGTCGAGGTCGGCGACTTCCGCGGTCGGGTTCGACGGGTAGCAAACGACGACCGCGAGCGGCTTCGGCGTCGAGTGCATGACCGCGCGTTCGAGCGCGTGGAAATAATCCGGGCCTGTCGTCGCCGGCAGCGAGCGGATGACGCCGCCCGCCATGAGGAAGCCGAAGGCGTGGATCGGGTAGCTCGGGTTCGGGCAGAGCACGACGTCGCCCGGCGCCGTGATGGCGTGCGCGATGTTGGCGAAGCCCTCCTTGGAGCCGATGGTCGCGATGACCTGCGTGTTGGGATCGACCTTCACGCCGAAGCGGCGGGCGTAGTACGCGGCTTGCGCCCGGCGCAGGCCGCTGATGCCGCGCGAGGCGGAGTAGCCGTGGGTATCCTCACGGCGGGCGGTCTCGGCAAGCTTCTCGACGATGTGCTTCGGCGTCGGCAGGTCGGGATTGCCCATGCCGAGGTCGATGATGTCGGCCCCGCCAGCGCGGGCCGATGCCTTGAGCCGATTGACCTGCTCGAAGACATAAGGCGGCAGACGCCGCACGCTGTAGAACTCGCTCATCGTCCCGGTCCTATTTCGCCTGGTCCTGTTCGGCCGCTTCCCGGCGGCGGCGTTCCCATAGCACAAAAGGTAGTGGCATCCCGCTGAAATTGCAGCCCGCCCGGCGCTCGCCCTAGCAGGTGCCCTGCAGCATCTTCTTGCGCAATTCGTCGGCCGAAAGGTTGTTGCAGGCAGCGTCGGCCTTGGCGCGTTCGGCCGTGAGCTCGACGCCCTGTTTCTTGGCCAGAGCCTCCAGTTCGCCGATCACCCGCTCCTTTTCCTCCGGCGACAGCAGCGAGCTGTCGGAGGACGAAGTCGGTGTACCGGCGCTGGCGGTAGCCGGCGCGGCAGCAATGGCCCCCGGCGGAAGCGCAGGCGGCGCTGGCACGGTCTGGACGTAGGTCGCCTCGATGGGCATCGGCGCGCCGGTCGTTTGCGCTGCAGCATTTTCCGCCAGCTCGTTGCCGAACGGAGAGACAGCGCAGCCGGAAACCGCCACGCACACGCCGACGGCAAGGAGAGCCGCCAACCGTCCGCTCGCGAAGCTTTTCTGCGGGAAATCCATCAACGAAACGGCCTCGGCGGCGTTGGTGACCAAAGGGTTATGCAGCACATTTGGAATCCGTGAGGCAGACCTTAACTACCTGCGTATTATGTCGAAATCACGAGCGGCGTCTCCGCTCCGGCGTAACCGCGTAACCGATGGCGAACGATTCTCCTCCCCTGCCCCTGTATGGCATCCGCGACCCTGAAGCGTTCGCGCGCAATCTGTCGCGCATGCTCCAGGAGGGCGGCAAGGCGCTTGCTGCGTATCTCCAGCCGCGCGCCGGGGCCGCCGAGGACTACAGCGAGAACCTGACCGAAGTCGTCAAGACGCTGAGCAAGGTCGCCGAGTACTGGCTCTCCGACCCGTTCCGCCTGATGGAAGCGCAAGGCCGGCTCTACTCCGCCTACACCGGCGTATGGGCTTCCTCGCTGCAGCGCATGATGGGCATGGCGGCGACGCCGTTCGCCGCACCCGATGCGAACGACAAGCGGTTTTCCGACCCCGACTGGTCGGCCAACCCGCTGTTCGACTTCCTGAAGCAGTTCTACCTCGTGACGTCGCGCTGGACGGCGTCGCTGGTCGACGACGCAGACGGCCTCGACCCGCATACGCGCCAGAAGGCCGCCTTCTACGTTCGCCAGATCATCAACGCGCTGTCGCCGGCGAACTTCGGCGTGACCAACCCCGAGGTGCTGCGCGACACCCTGAGCGAGAACGGCGCCAACCTCGTGCGCGGCATGGAAATGCTGGCGGAGGACATCAAGGCCGGGCACGGCCAGCTCCGCATTCGCCAGGTCGATGCCTCGGCCTTCCAGCTCGGCAAGAACATCGCCACGACACCGGGCAAGGTCGTGCATCAGAACGATCTCTGCCAGCTCATCCAGTATGCGCCGACGACGGCGCGCGTGCTCAAGCGGCCGCTGCTCATCGTGCCGCCGTGGATCAACAAGTACTACATCCTCGATCTCAACCCCGAGAAGTCGTTCATCCGCTGGGCGGTCGAGCAAGGGCATACGGTGTTCGTCGTCTCGTGGGTGAATCCGGACAAGCACGAGTCGACCAAGACCTTCGAAAGCTACATGCGCCAGGGGATTCTGGAATCCCTCGACGTCATCGAGAAGCGCACCAAGGTCCACGCGGTGAACGCCATCGGCTACTGCGTCGGCGGTACGCTGCTTTCGGCGACGCTGGCGTGGATGGCCGCCAAGGGCGACAAGCGCATCGCCTCGGCGACGCTGTTCGCCGCGCAAGTCGACTTCACCTACGCCGGCGACCTCAAGGTGTTCGTCGACGAGGAGCAGATTTCATCGCTGGAAAAGAACATGAGCGTGCGCGGCTATCTCGAAGGCCGCAACATGGCGGCGACCTTCAACATGCTGCGCTCGAACGACCTGATCTGGCCGTACGTGATCTCCAACTATTTCAAGGGCAAGGAGCCGCCGCCGTTCGACCTGCTCTACTGGAATTCGGACACGACGCGGCTGCCGCTCGCTAACCACTCGTTCTACCTGCGCTCGTGCTACCTCGACAACGAGCTGTCCAAGGGCGGCATGGAGCTCGGCGGCGTCAAGATCGACCTGAAGAAGGTGAAGGTGCCGATCTATAATCTCGCGACCCGCGACGACCATATCGCCCCGGCACGCTCGGTCTATTACGGGTCGTCGTTTTTCGGCGGCAAGGTGACGTACGTGCTCTCCGGCTCCGGCCACATCGCCGGGGTCGTCAATCCGCCGTCACGCCAGAAGTATCAATTCTGGACGGGACCGGCGCCGAAGGGCAGCGACCTCGCCCAATGGCAGGCGAAGGCGAAGGAACATCCGGGCTCGTGGTGGCCGCACTGGCAGGCGTGGATCGAGAAGCTCGATGCGACGCGCACCAAGGCGCGTCCCGTCGGCCGCGGTATCGAGCCGGCGCCGGGCCGCTACGTCCGGGTCAAGGCGTAGCGCCTCAACCTTCGCTCTGTTCTTTCGCCAATAGTTCCGCCGACGGATACGAGTCGGCCGGCAGCCCGAACTTGAGCTGTTCGGCCTTGATCGCCGCGCGCGTCGCAGCGCCGATGACGCCGTCGGCCTTGCCGATGTTGTAGCCCTTCTTCGCCAGGATCTGCTGGAGGGCGCGGACGTCGGCCGCCTTGACGCTCGTCGCGCTGCCGCGATGGACCGTACCCGCACCGGCCAGCCGCGTCGCGAGATAGGCGGCTGTCGAGGAATAGACGAGGCTGTTGTTCCACTGCAGATAGACGTCGAAATTCGGATACGCGAGAAACGCCGGCCCGCTGTGTCCCATGGGCAGGAACAGCGACGCATCCGGACCGTTGGTGGGCAGCGGTTTGCCGCTCGCCAGCTTGACGCCCCACGCCGCCCATTTTGACAGCGGCAGCTTGATCGCGAGATCGGCCTGGTCCCACGGCAGATCCGACGGGACACTGACCTCCTGCAGCCACGGTTCGCCCCGGTGCCAGCCCAGCGCCTTGAGATAGTTAGCCGCCGAAGCGAGGGCGTCGGCCGACGAATTGAGGAGATCCACCCGCCCGTCGCCGTCGAAATCAACGCCGTAGTCGTAGTAGCGTTGCGGGATGAACTGAAGCTGGCCGAGCTCGCCCGCCCACGGCCCGCGCATCTGCGCCGCGCTGAGATCGCCGCGGTCGATGATCTTCATGGCGTCGATGAGCTGAAGACGGAAAAGGTCCGGCCGCCGGCAATCGTAGCCAAGCGTCGCCAGCGACGTCAGGGTAGGCCCGTCCCCGTTGAATGCGCCGAAGTCGGTTTCCAGCGCCCAGAAGGCCGTCAGCACCGGCGCCGGCACCCCGTAGGTCTTCTCGATGCGATCGAAGACGCCCTTCATCTGCGCGATCTTCGATTTGCCGCCGCTTACGCGAAAGGCGGCAACCATGCGGTCGGAGAACTGCAGGAAGTCCTGCGTGAAGACGCCCTGCGCGTGATCCTTCTTGACGATGGCGGGATCAAACACGACGCCCGCGAGCGCCGAGTTGATGGCGCCGTTCGATATGCCGTCGGCCTTGGCTTCGGCGCGGACGCCATCGAGCCAGGCGTCGAAGGTCGGCTCCTTGTGGCAGGAGGCGGCGGCGAGCGCCGATGTCGTGCCGGCCGCGAGGATGGCCAGGGGAAAGAGTGCGCGTAGTGCGAGGTGCATAGGACTAGGGCTCCCGAATCCTGCCGATATCGCCCGCTCCCTTGGCGGCACTATGGCGAAGCCCCGGGACGCTGGAAAGCGACCGCGGTCACTATCCGGACCGGCACGGAGCCGGCCGCCTCAGACCTCGATCTTGGCGAAGAAATAGGCGCCGATGGAAACCAGCACCGCCGCCACTACCACGAGGACGCCGACATCGAGCGCAAGGCCGAAGCTCGCCGAGTTGATGAGGAAGCCGCGCAGCGCATCGACGCCGTAGGACAGCGGATCGACGCGGACGATCGCGTACATCACCGATGGCAACCCGGCGAGCGGGAACAGCGCGCCCGACAGGAAGAAGATCGGCATGATGATGAAGTTCATGATGAGCTGGAAGCCCTGCATGTCGCGGATGCGGGCGCCCATCGCCGTGCCGAAGGCGGTGAAGATGATCGCGATCAGCGCCATCACCAGGAGTGCTGGCACGATCAGCCACCAAGACGCCGGGCGGAAGCCGATGAGGAGCGTCACGATGAGGACGAGGCAGCCCTGGATGAGCGCAACGGTGGCGCCGCCGAGCGTGCGCCCGAGCATCAGCGCGACCCGCGACACTGGCGCCACCAGCGTCTCCTTGAGGAAGCCGAACTGGCGATCCCACATCACCTCGATGCCGGAGAAAACCGACGAGAAGACGATCGCCATGGCGATGATGCCGGGCGCGAGGAAATCGATGTAGTTGCCGGCGCCGGCCTGGCGATAGAGCGCGCTGAAGCCGAAGCCGAAGGTGACGAGGAAGAGCAGCGGCTGGGCAAGCGAGGCGACGATGCGCGCCTTCGAACGCACGAAGCGCGTCATCTGACGCCGCCACATGATGTAGATGGCAGGACCCATGCTGCTCATCGGCCGCGCCTCGCGCGGTGAACCATGCGCATTCGGTCGGCCGACGACCCCTCCTCCTCGCGGATGGCGCTGCCAGTCAATGCGAGGAAGGCATCCTCCAGCGACTCCGTGCTGGTCTTGGCGCGCAGCTCTTCGGCGCTGCCCATGGCGACGATCTTGCCGTGGTCGATGATCGCGATGCGCTGCGCCACCCGCTCCGCCTCCTCCATGTAGTGGGTCGAGAAGAAGACGGTGGTTTTGTCCGACTTGTTGAGCTGCTGGAGATAGCTCCACATGTGATTGCGGGTCTGCGGATCGAGGCCGAGTGTCGGCTCGTCGAGGAAGACGATCTTGGGTGTGTGCAGCAGGCCACGCGCGATCTCGAGGCGGCGGCGCATACCGCCGGAAAATTCCTTCACCGGGCTGTTGGCGCGATCGTAGAGCTCGACGAACTTCAGCAGCTCGTCGATGCGCGCCCGGCGCCGCGCTTTCGGTACGCCGTAGAGCACACCGTGGAACTCCATGTTCTCCCATGCGGTGAGCTCGTCATCGACCGCCGGATCCTGAAAGACGATACCGAACGAGCGCCGCACGGCATCGGGCTCCGTGACCGGGTCGTGGCCGTTAACCCTGATCGTACCGCTGGTCGGCTTGAGCAGCGTCGTCAGCATCTTGATGGTCGTGGACTTGCCGGCGCCGTTAGGCCCGAGGAAGGCGAAAATCTCGCCTTCGGCGACATCGAAGGTGATGTCGTCCACGGCCTTCACGTCGCCAAACGTGCGAGTGAGATGGCTGACTTCGATAACGTTCATGGGCGGGGAGTTTTCTCGGGGGGATCGGGGGTTGTGGCTAGATGTGCCCCTTTGCCCCGCATTGCAAGGGAGAGACGCGATGGAACAAACGCGACTTAGTCGCCTTCGGTCAGCGTAACCACGCGCTCGGCCTGCCCGTTCTCGTCGACGACGAGCTCGCGGGTGTCGCCGTCCATCTTCAGCGTCGCCTTGCCGTTCGGCCAGGTGAAGGCAAGCGACCCGTCGCTGGCGAGCGGTGCGGTCGAATCGGGTTCGACATAATCGCCGTGGATGAAGAAGCCCACGACCTGATCGCCGGCGACGATGATCTGCACGCCGCTATCGTCGGGGCTGTCCCAATCGCCGACCCAGGTGGCGTCCCACGGATGGCTGGCATCCTGGGCGGCCACAGGCGCCGCAAGGAACAGGGCAACGGCAGCGGCAAGAATAAGGGTGCGCATGTGGCCATTCTATCCCGGCCGGGGCGCCCTTCAAACAGAAGGCCGCCCGGATCGCTCCGGACGGCCTGAAATGGCTGAATGTTCGCGCCCCTAGGTCTTGGCGAGTGCCTGATCGAGGTCGGCGATGATATCGGCGACATCCTCGATGCCGACCGAGAGCCGCACGACATCCGGGCCGGCGCCGGCGGCGATGCGCTGCTCGACCGTGAGCTGGCTGTGCGTCGTCGACGACGGGTGGATGATGAGGCTGCGCACGTCGCCGATGTTGGCGAGGTGCGAGAACAGCTTGACGCTCTCGACCAGCTTCTTGCCGGCCTCGTCGCCGCCTTCGATGCCGAAGGTGAGGACCGCGCCCGCGCCGTTCGGGGCGTACTTCAGCGCAAGCTGGTGATAGCGGTCGCCCGGCAGGCCGGCGTAGCTCACCCACGTCACCTTCTTGTGGCCGGCGAGGAATTCGGCGACCGCCGCGGCGTTGTCGGAATGGGTCTGCATGCGCAGCGGCAGCGTCTCGATGCCGGTCAGGATGAGGAACGAGTTGAACGGCGCGATCGCCGGGCCGAGGTCGCGAAGGCCGAGCACTCGGTTGGCGATGGCGAAGGCGAAGTTGCCGAAGGTCTCGCCGATGACCAGCCCGTGATACTCGGGCCGCGGCTCGGAGAGCAGCGGGTAGCGGCCCTTGTTGGCGAGCCAGTTGAACTTGCCGCCGTCGACGATGGCGCCGCCGATCGAATTGCCGTGGCCGCCCAGGAATTTGGTCAGCGAGTGCACGATGATGTCGGCACCATGCTCGAACGGGCGGATGAGATAGGGGGTCGCCAGCGTGTTATCGACGATGAGCGGCACCCCTGCCCGCTTGGCGATGTTCGCCACGCCGGCGATGTCGGTGATGATGCCGCCGGGATTGGCGATCGACTCGATGAAGATCGCCTTGGTCTTCGGCGTCACCGCCTTTTCGAAGGTGGTGAGGTCGTTGATATCCGCCCACTTCACCTGCCAGCCGAAGCTCTTGAACGAGTTGTTGAACTGGTTGATCGAGCCGCCGTAGAGCTGCTTGGCAGCAATGAACTCGTCGCCCGGCTGGAGCAGCGTATGGAAGGCGATGACCTGTGCGGCATGGCCTGAGGCGACCGCAAGCGCCGCCGTGCCACCCTCGAGCGCCGCGATGCGCTGCTCGAGCACGTCCTGCGTCGGGTTGTTGATGCGCGTGTAGATGTTGCCGAACGCCTGCAGGCCGAAGAGCTGGGCCGCGTGCTCGGTGCTGTCGAAGACGTAGGACGCCGTTTGGTAGATCGGCGTCACCCGCGCCTTGGTCGTCGGATCCGGCTTGGCGCCGGCGTGGATGGCAAGCGTGGCAAAGCCGGGAACGCGATCGTCGCTCATAGGGGTGTCTTTCTCGGGTCGGTTGGATGTCTCACCAGCCTTAGAGCAGGACAGGCGAGAGCGCCAAAGCATGCGCTTGCGGGAATCGAGCGGGCGGCGGAATGGGGTTTCGCCGCCTCTCGTGCGGATGGTCGGGATTACCTCAGGCCGGCACGGCGACGCGCGGCTGGCGCAGAACCGGCACCAGGAAGCCGACCGCCGCCGCGATGATTGCGACCGCCATGACGGCGAGCACCAGCCAGTCCGCCAGCCCCGGCTTGAACACCATGTCGGCGATGACCACGAACAGCATGACGTAGTCGAACTTGGAGACCTGCAGCAGTTCGCGACCGACCGCCACGGCCTCGTCCGAAATTCCCTCGCGAGCGATGATGACGCCGACTTTTTCGGCCCGCGGCTTCAGGACGAAATTTCCGGTGCAGAACGTGGCGGCGAAGCCGACGAGGCCGATCCACACCCACAGCGACGTGAAGCCCCAGCCCAGCCATGCCGCGATCAGACCGAGCACCAGAGTGGCGAGCGAGGCGGGCATGAAAACGCGCGGCGCCATGAACATGACGTTCCGGATGATGCGCACGAGCTCCTGCTTGTCAGGCCGCTGATCGGCGGCAATGCCGAGGATCACAAGGCCAACGCCGGCACCGACCCAGACGACGGCGCTCAAGATGTGCAGGAACTTGACGAGATTGTAGGCGTCCATGACGGCCGCTCCTTCTTGTTGTTGGAGGCCGGCGATCTAGAGACGCCGCGCCGCGTGCGCAGTGAAGGCCTTCACAGCCCCGCGACCGCGTTCACATCAGGCGCGCGTGTTCGACCTTGATGCAGAGATCCATGACGACCGCGACGCCCGCCGCCCGCGCCTTCGCCGCGGCGGCTTCATCGACGAGATCGAGCTGCATCCAGATCAGCTTCGGCATCGGCGACAGGGCGAGCGCCTCGTCGACCACGCCCGCCAGCGCCTCCTGCCGGCGAAATATGTCGACGCAGTCGATCGGTTCCGGAATGTCGGCGAGGCGGCCAAAGACCTTCTGGCCGAGAATCGAGCGTCCCACCTGCCCCGGATTGACGGGAATGACGCGGTAGCCGACGCGCAGCAGGTAATCCATCACGCCATAGACGGGGCGAGATGGATTCGGCGACGCGCCAACGATCGCGATGGTCCGAATGTGAGACAGGAGATCACGCACCGACGCGGCGTCACTCATGATCGCGCAACCTCAGATAGAATGAATAGCTCGTCCGGCGAACGAGACTGCGGCGCGCTGAGACCCATTTGCAACAGTGGCTCCAAAAAAACCCGGGACTAGGCATTTTTGAGGGGATTGCGACACTGCTGCTCTCCCATCGGCCGCTGCATCTTGCTTAGGTATGGGCAGGCGACAGTTTGTTCTGATCACGTTCGCTCACCATCACCTCAGCAAGATTTAATACAGGAGCGCGTCCCTTGGATATTCGCAAAGTTCTTTTGGCCGTCGCGGTAGCGGTGCCGTCCGTTTCGGCCGGGGCCGCATTCGCAGCCGACCTGCCGCAGCCGTACGTCGCGCCGCCGGCCGCAGCTGCACCGACCTGGGGCGGCCTCTACTTCGGCGCCGTCGGTTCCTACGGTTGGGGCAACACCACTGCGGCGTTCTCGGCGCCGGGCGGTATCACCACCTGGGCTGCCAACAACATCGCCACCAACGGCGGCCTGCTGGGCGCCACGCTCGGCTATAACTTCGACCTGCACAACAGCTGGGTGCTCGGCGTCGAAGGCGACATCTCGGCCGGCAACATCGGCGGCTCGTCGTTCCTGCCGCAGAACCTGGGGCCAGGCACCGGCGGCATCGGCTATAACCCCAACGACACCCAAGGCGTCTTCCACCAGTCCTACTTCGGCACGCTGCGCGCTCGCGTCGGCTGGTCGAACACGGCGATGGGCAGCCCCACGCTGTGGTACCTGACCGGCGGCCTCGCGTTCTCTGACGGTCACCGCGAGATCACCAACGTCACCGTCGGCGACTCCCTCGCCACGGCCACCCACACTGGCTGGACGTTCGGCGGCGGCATCGAGCACAAGATCACCAACAACTGGTCGATCAAGGGCGAGCTGCTGTATGCCGACCTTGGCACGCAGCACTACCAGAGCTCGACCTCGACG
>JBEHXS010000055.1:0-13883 GCA_048498575.1 Pseudomonadota bacterium | reverse complement strand
ACCTTCGGTTTACAAAACCGCTGCTCTACCGCTGAGCTAATCCGGCGTTTGGTGCTTCGCTTTACCAGCCGGAGCCGCGCGCCGGAAGATGGTTCGGCGTTGCTTCAGATCGCCGGCTGGCGGGCCTTGTCCACGAAGAAGCGCGTCCGCAACTGAATCAGGCGGCCGTTCTCGTTCCGCGGCATCAGGCTCTGAATGTCCGACACCGAGCCGACGTAGAGGTCGACGCCGGTGAGGAAGGGCACCGTCACCGCCGCAGCGAGCTTGCCGCTCTTCACCTGCTCGTCCCAAACTACATCGATGGCTTTGCCGGCGTCCTGCTCGTGGCGGAGCAGGCGCAGTACCTTGCGCACGCTCCGCGGGGCAACGACGTAGGACGAGGTGCAGGCAACGCGCGCCGGAGACCGGTCGAGGGAGAGGACGCGCTCGCCGGCGTCGATGGCAGACTGGTAGAGATCGACGACGGCCCGGTGCGGGTCGACCCACATGTCGAGAAAGACGATGTCGAATCGCGCAAGCAGTTCGCCAAGCGCGGGCGACGCCAAAAAGGCCGGCAGCGCCGCCGATAGAATCGAATCGTCCTCGAGAATGTGGATCGGTGTGTCGTAGTTCCGCGCAAGTTCCAGAGCGCGCATGTGCGAGCGGTAGCAGCCAATCGCGCCGGGGGTCGCCTCGATCGCCTTCAGGCGCCGGTACGAACCCGCAAGGCCGAATCGCGCGAACTCGTGCTCCATGTGCTCTCGCCGGACCGGCCGGTCGTCGAGGTTGATGTAGTAGCCGAGCAGCGCGTCCACGATCTCATTCCCCGGAGTCGGAGAAGTCGCTGCGCCGGAGACTGCGGCTCGCGATGTAGAGCGCCAGCACGGCCGCATTGGAAACGTTGAGGCTGGCGATCGCGCCAGGGACGGAGAGCCGGGCCAGCGCGTCGCAGGTATCGCGCGTCAGGCGGCGCAGCCCCTTGCCCTCGGCGCCGAGCACGAGGGCAATGCGCTCGCCGACTATGGCATCCTCGATATCGCCGCTCGCCTCGCTGTCCAGTCCGACGCGGGTGAAGCCCATCGCACCGATCTCTTCGAGCGCGCGCGCCAGGTTCGGCACCTCGATCCACGCGATGCGGTCGAGGGCGCCGGACGCCGCTTTGGCGAGCGCGCCGGTTTCGATCGCGGCGTGGCGGCCGGTGGTGACAACGGCATCGGCGGCGAAGGCGACGGCGGAGCGCATGATCGCGCCGACGTTGTGCGGGTCGGTGATCTGGTCGAGGACGACGATCAGCCGCGCGGTCGCCAGCGCCTCGAGCCCGGCCGAGGCGAGCGGGGCGACTTCCAGCGCGACGCCCTGGTGAACCGTGTCCGGGCCGAGCAGGCGATCCAGGTCGCGCGGTGTCGCCGGCTCGGCAACGAGCCCTGGCCGCGCCGCGACGCTGCCGAGGCGCGAAAGGGCGTTGGGCGTGGCAAGCAGGCGGCGGATTTCACGCCGCGGGTTGGCGAGCGCCGCGGATGCGGCGTGGATGCCGTAGATCCAGAGCGTCTCCGCCCGGCGCTCTTCTGGCGAACGGGGGGCGTACCCCTGGCTCCTGCCGCCGGGGCGGCGATCATACGGGCGGTTCATCGGCGCTCCACCGGTGGCAGGGATGCGGCCAGGCGTCGTGGCGCCACGGCGCGGTAGCTCTGCTCGATCCACGAGCGGAGCAGGGGCACGTCCGGTTTCCGGCGTGACGAGAAATGCGCCGTCACCCAGCCGGCGCGGCCGAGGCCGTAGCCGGACGGCACGCAGTAGGGAAGGGTGAGGGCCATTTCATGAGAGACGGGGAGTTTCACGCCGACGCGGAGCGTGCCCTCGACCATGCCGAGAAAGGCGAAAATCTTGCCGCGCACCTTTATCACCCGCTCGTCCCACGGCCATTCTTCCGTCGCCTCGGGAAATCCGAGGGCATACCTGACAAGCGTGCGCTCGGCCGAGCGGTGGGTGAGGGGCGGGGCCATTTCGCGCACCAAGCCGCAGAAACGCTCCGGTTTCAAGCTCCGTCGGCGATGCGTTGACAGCCAACCGCCCCATCGCCATAAGACGCGGGCCTTTTGCGAGGCGGCGGTTTCGCCGCTTTCCGGGGGAGAGTGTCCCGAGTGGCAAAGGGGGCGGACTGTAAATCCGCTGGCTTACGCCTTCGTAGGTTCGAGTCCTACCTCTCCCACCATCTTCCCCATCCCATTCCGGTTCCGGCGAAGGAAATCCGAGCTTGGCTCTCGTTCCCGCTGCCTTCGTTGTGCCGGAGAGCCTGGAGACGACGCACTTCAGAATTCGAAAGCTGACCTTTCGCGACGCGGATCTCGACTACAGGGCCGTGATGGCGAATATCGACCTTATCCGGCGGACCCGAGGCGGAGACTGGCCGACGCCCGCCCTGACGTTCGAGGACGATCAGATCGATCTTGCCTGGCACCAGCGGGAATTCGAACGCCGCACGTCGTTTGCCTATGCGGTCATGGCGCTGGACGAGAAGGAATGCCTCGGCTGCGTCTATCTCGATCCTCCCGGACGGCGTGGTGGCGGAGCGCACAACGACGATGTCGACGTCAGTTTCTGGGTTGTTCAGCGTGCGTACGACGCCGGTCTCTACGAGACGCTTTTTCGCACCTTGCAGTTATGGCTCAGCTCCTGGCCGTTTAAGCGGGTCCACTATTCGAATGCCGAGCTGCCGATGAGTCGGGATGGCTCTTGACCGGGCGCCACGTTTTGCCGTTTCTGCGTGTTGGGCTTCCGGTTGCGGGTGTAGCTCAATGGTAGAGCAACAGCCTTCCAAGCTGATGACGAGGGTTCGATTCCCTTCACCCGCTCCAAATCTCTATCGTTCCTGTGACGAATCCTCGATCCTTCTTGTGGCCGGGGCTGGCGAGCGGTTCGCGCCCACCTAGTGCGTCGCCGCCTCGCCATGGTACGTGGCGCGCGGGCGGATTAGCTTGCCGCTTGTCTGCTGCTCGATCGCATGGGCGAGCCAGCCGACCGTCCTCCCGACCATGAAGATTGAGAATGCTGCGTCCTCCGGCAGCCCGCAGGAAAGCTCCACCGAGGCCAGCGCAGCATCGAGATTTGCCCGGCGGCCAGTCTGCAACTCCACAGCGTGGAGCACCGCGCGCAGCTTCGCTGACGGCAGGCAGGCCGCGAGCAGGGCGCTCGCGCGCGGGTCGCCCTCCGGGTAGAGCGGATGCCCGAACCCGCCCAGCCTCTCGCCATCGGCGAGGCGCGCGCGGATGAAGCGATCGACATCGCGCTGGCGGATGGCTTCCCGCAAGAAGGCCGCGGCTTCTCGCGTCGCGCCGCCGTGCCGTGGACCGGTGAAGGCCGCGAGGGCCGCGATAACAGCCGCGGTAAGGGACGCGCCGGTAGAGGCGGCGACGCGTGCCGCAAACGTCGAGGCGTTGAGCTCATGGTCGGCCGCCAAAACCAGCGCGCGGCGGATGACATCGGCAGCGGCTTGCCGACGCCAGGCCGCCGCGAGTTGCGCGTGGATCGGGCGATTGCCGACGGGCGCGCGCGTCGCGGTGGCGACGACCCGCCGGATGATCGCGACGGCTTGGCTTGCGGCGGCGCCTTGGCCGCTATCGCGTGGCAGATCGGCCGAGAGCGCCGCAATCGCCCGCTCCGGCGGCGAGCCGGAATACGCTGCGCGACGAACCGGCGCGCCCGCCGACGCAAACGGGTCGTCCTCGCAGCGCCAAAGCAGGTGGGCGACATCTTCCAGCGACGCGTGCTCGGCGAGTTCGATGGCGTCGCTCTCGCGATAGAGCAGGCGGCCGTCGACGATGCGCGAGACCGCCGTCGACAGCACCGGCAGGCCCCAGTCGAGGGCCGTCGCGGCCGCCAGCGCTGGCCGGCGGCCGCGGGCCTTGCGGGCGATGAGGGCCTCGATGTCGGCGGCGGCGTAAAGGCGGGCGCGTGGATCGGTCGGGTGCGCGACCACCCGCACCGCGCCGCGGCTGACGTAGGCATAGAGCGAGGCCCGGCGCACGTTCAGACGGCGTGCAGCCTCGGCCGCTGGAAGGAAGCCGGCAGGCAGGATGACGGCAGGGCTTTTCTCGAGCATACGTTGATATGATGATTCAAGATTGACGGCGATGTCAATCAGTCCGACCTCAAAGGCAGCAAGTGGAGCTGTGCGATGAAGAGCGGACTGGACGAAGTTGTGGCTGCCGAGACCGTCCTCAGTCACGTCGATGGCGAAGGCGGGCGGCTGATCGTGCGCGGACAGGATATCGAGGCGCTGTCCGGCAAGGCGTCTTACGAAGATGTCGTGGCGCTGCTGTGGTCGGGCGTCGTCGGCGACGCTCCGGCGTCGGGCGCGCTGGGCGCCGCGATTGCCGATGGGCGAGCGGCCGCGTTCGAGCGCCTCGCGCCGCTGGTTCCGTTCGCGGCGCGGCTCACGCCGATCGAGGCGACACGATTCCTGGTTGGCGCGATCGGCGACGATGAGGCGCTGGCCAGACCGACCGGGATGCTGGCGGCGGTAGGCGTCGCGGCGGCGATGGCAATCCGCGCCGGCGAGGGAAAGGCACTCATGCGGCCCGATGCCGGCCGTGGCCATGCCGCCGATCTGCTGCACATGATCCGCGGGCGCGAGGGCGACGCGGCGGAGGTCGCCGCGCTCGAGGCGTATCTCGTCACGATCATCGACCACGGGCTGAACGCATCGACCTTTGCGGCGCGCGTGGTCGCCTCGACGGCGGCGGGTTTGCCGTCGGCGATTGTCGCGGCGCTGGCGGCGCTCAAGGGGCCGCTCCATGGCGGCGCGCCGGGTCCGGTGCTCGACATGCTCGACGCGATCGGGACGGCGGACGCGGCCGATGCCTGGCTCACCCGCGCACTCGACCGCGGCGAGCGGCTCATGGGCTTCGGCCATCGCATCTACCGCGTACGCGATCCGCGCGCCGACGTGCTGAAGGAAGCCGTGCGGACGCTCCGTGGCCGCGCCAACCGCATTGCCCTGGCGGAAAGCGTCGAGCAGACCGCGCTGGCTTTGCTGGCGCGGCGCAAGGCCGGGCGGCGGCTCGACGTGAACGTCGAGTTCTACACGGCACTGCTGCTCGAGGCGCTCGGCATCCCGCGGGCTGGGTTCACGGCACTGTTCGCGGCAGGGCGAACAGGCGGATGGATCGCCCATGTGCGCGAGCAGGAGGCGGGCGGTCGCATCATTCGCCCGCAGTCGCGCTACGTCGGTCCGATGCCGGCGACGGCGGCATAGGCGAACCTTTCGTGGCGACGGGCGTTAAAGCAGGGGGACATCACCACCCGGAGGCTCGATATGCCCGACCGCAAGACAATCGAAAAAGCCCGCGCCGACAAACGCGCGGGGAAATCAGCGTCGACCCAGGCCGGCGAATTCGTCCACGACGAGATCGACAAAATCCGGCAGGGCAAACACGGCGCCCGCTCGACGAAGCAGGCGATTGCCATCGGCCTGTCGGAAGCAAGGCGGTCCGGCGTTGACCTGCCGCCGCCGAAGAGCGGTAGCGCCAGAACGCGCAAGAGCGCCGAGTATGCCTACGAGGCAGGGCAGGGCGAGCGGAAGACGCGACGCCGGCCCAAGGCCTCGCAAGCTATCACCCGCGCCCTGAAGCGCGAGCCGACCGGCACGGCATCGCGAAGCGCGCTGTCGAGGCAGGCCAAGTCGGCCGCCGCGGCGCGAAGCCCGGCTGCGCGTTCGGCTTCGGCAAAGAAGGCTGCCCGGACGAAGGTCGCCGAAGGTCGCTCTGCCGCCGGCAAGGCGGCGAAGACGCGGAGCGTTCGCCGCAAGTGAAAAGGGCCCGGCGGATGCCGGGCCCTCAGTGCGGTCGGGAGGAGTTCGCGTCTGCTGGGAGCTAGTGGACGGGCAGCCTTGCGATCATGCGGCAGAGCGCGACCAGGCTGTCGTCGAACGAGCCCGGCGAGCCAAGGACCGATGCGCAGCGGAGTTTGAGTTGCTGCTGTTCGCCGGAGGAGAGAGAGGCGAAGACGGCGCCGGCCCCTCCACCGCCACCACCGCCGCCAATCCCGGGCAGGCCGCTGCCATCGCCAGGCCCGCCAGGCCCGCCGCCTGCACCGCCACCGCCGGGAAGGGCGCTGCCGAGGTCCGGCAGGTTCAACCCGTCAAGCGTCGTGCCGACGGGGCCCGTGACGCCGTTTACGGCGCCGTTCGCGCTGCCGAGCCCGAGGCCGCCGAGACCAAGGTTGACGTTGGCGGAGGTGGTGCCGCCGTTCGTGGCGGTCGTGATCAGCGGGCCGCTGCCGCCGCCGACGTTGGCGGCGAGCCCGGTGCCGTTGGTACCGACCCCGGCCGTTGCGACACTATTGCCGCCACCAAGCGTGGCGGTGACGTTGGTTCCGCCAAGCCCGGCTGTGATGCTGGTTCCGCCGCCGGCGGAGCTGCCTCCGTCGACACCGACACCGCCGAGATTCAGCGACAGCGCGTTGGCCGAGGAGGCCGTCATGGCGGCGGCGATGGCAACCGCGATTAGGGAAAGTCGGGACTGAACTTTCATCGGATGCTCCCTTTCCTTCTGTTGCGGCGCGCGGCGGCCGGCGAAGGGTTGTCGGCCGTGCGAGGCCGTGGGGCAGTCCGGACCTCGGCTTCTAAGCGGAGGTGAAGGCGCCGGCGGTCATTTTATTCAATCGCCGGTCGGCTCGCGGGAAATGGCAATGGGTTCCGCGACATACGCAATTTTCACAAGTGCGTGACGGCGGGGACCGTAAAGGGTGGGACGGTTGCCGTCCGGCCGCGTGAAGCGCACAGCCGGATCGTGGATACGGCGGAAGGGAATTGCGCGACGACCCGGGAGACTGATATCTGAGCGTTGTGAAGGGGTATAGCTCAGTTGGTAGAGCGGCGGTCTCCAAAACCGCAGGCCGTAGGTTCGAGCCCTACTGCCCCTGCCAACCGGCCCGCCGGGGGCGAGCGACCTAGAAATTGCTTGACGACCGGCTTTTTCGGCCGGTATGCGTCTTGAGAATCCTTTTCAAAGGCCTTATGTAGCCTTCCCTAACGCGCGGCGCGCGAGCCCATGGTTCGCGTGCCGATGACTTATGAGCGGTTGATGGCCGAAAGACCGAATCCCTTCCAGTTCCTCCAGCAAGTGCGGGCGGAAGCCATAAAAGTCGTGTGGCCGAGCCGTCGCGAAACCATGGTTTCGACTGTGATGGTGATCGCCATGGCGGTCGTCGCGGCGATCTTCTTCCTCGCCGCCGATCAGATCATCGGGTACGGCGTGCGATTCCTGCTTGGCATCGGTACCGGCGCGCAGAGCTGAGGCAGACGGGTCTGATGGCAAAGAAGTGGTACATCGTCCACGCCTACTCGAACTTCGAGCGCAAGGTTGCGGACTCGATCCGTGAGAAGGCGCAGGCGACCGGACTTGGCGACCTGTTCGACGAGATCCTGGTGCCGACCGAGAAGGTGGTCGAGGTGCGGCGCGGCCGCAAGGTCGACGCCGAGCGCAAGTTCTTCCCCGGCTACGTGCTGGTGAAGATGGAAATGACCGATGAGGCCTATCACCTCATCAAGAACACACCGAAGGTGACCGGCTTCCTCGGCGCCGACAACAAGCCGATGGCGATTTCGGAAGCGGAGGCGAGCCGCATCCTGCAGCAGGTGCAGGAAGGCGTGGAGCGCCCGAAGCCGGCCGTATCATTCGAGGTCGGCGAGCAGGTGCGCGTCGCCGACGGTCCGTTCGCTTCGTTCAACGGCCTCGTCGAGGAAGTCGACGAGGTTCGCGCCCGCCTCAAGGTGGCGGTTTCGATTTTCGGCCGGGCAACACCGGTCGAGCTGGAATACGGGCAGGTCGAGAAGGTCTAACTTCTCCGGGCTTCCCGTCAGTGGCTGTGGAAGGCGAGGCGGCACGAGCCACGTGCCGAAGCGAACCGGACCACGGCGTCCTTGCCGGCGTTTAGCCGGCGATTGCGAAAGGAAGTGACATGGCAAAGAAAGTTGCCGGGTATCTCAAGCTGCAGGTACCCGCCGGCGCCGCTAACCCGTCGCCGCCGATTGGTCCCGCGCTCGGCCAGCGCGGTATCAACATCATGGAATTCTGCAAGGCGTTCAACGCCCAATCGCAGGAAATGGAGAAGGGCTCGCCGGTTCCGGTGGAGATCACCTACTACCAGGACAAGTCGTTCACCTTCCGGATGAAGACGCCGCCGGTGAGCTACTTCCTGAAGAAGGCCGCGAAGCTCGACAAGGGCAGCCAGACGCCGGGCCGCGGTTCGGCCGGCAAGGTGACCAAGGAACAGGTGCGCGACATCGCCGAGAAGAAGCTCAAGGACCTGAACGCGACGGACGTCGACGCGGCGATGCGCATGGTCGAAGGCTCCGCCCGGTCGATGGGCCTAGAGGTCACGGAGTAACGGCGATGGCGCAAGGCAAGAGACAGAAGGCTGCACTCGAGGGCGTCGATCGCGAGAAGCTCTATTCGCTCGCGGACGCGGTGAAGATGGTCAAGGAACGCGCCAAGGCGAAGTTCGACGAGACCATCGAGATCGCCATGAACCTCGGCATCGATCCGCGCCATGCGGACCAGACGGTGCGCGGCGTGGTTTCGCTGCCCTCCGGCACCGGCCGCTCGCAGCGCGTCGCGGTGTTCGCGCGCGGGGCGAAGGCGGAGGAGGCCAAGAAGGCTGGCGCCGATGTCGTCGGTGCAGAGGATCTGGTCGAGAGGGTGCAGGGCGGGCAGGTTGATTTCGACAAGTGCATCGCGACACCGGACCTGATGCCGCTGGTCGGCCGTCTCGGCAAGGTGCTCGGGCCGCGTGGCCTGATGCCAAACCCGAAGGTCGGCACGGTGACGAACGACGTTACTGCCGCGGTGCGCGACGCCAAGGGTGGCGCCGTCGAATTCCGCGCCGAGAAGGCCGGCATCATCCAGGCCGGCATCGGCAAGGCGAGCTTTGAGGAACAGGCGCTGGTCGCCAACATCAAGGCGTTCGCCGACGCGGTGCAGAAGTCGCGTCCGTCGGGCGCCAAGGGAACATTTGTTCAGCGGGTCGCCATCTCCTCGACCATGGGTCCGGGAGTGAAGGTCGATCCGGCCACGATCGCGGGCGCCTAGGCGCCCGCCAACAAGCTTCCCGCCGGGTAACCGGCGGGCGGAACCTCGCCAGAGATGGCGGGGAGGGCAGTGGAGGCCTTCCAGGTCTTCTCTGCCTGAACCTGTCCGAGACTGCAGGCGCCGGTCTTCCCGGCTTAATCGAACGGCCTGCAATAGACGGGGGTAACCGGAGAGTTTCCGGTTCGAACCTCTTGGCCCAAGCGGTGGCTCGAAAGAGTCGCCGGCTGGGGGACAGGCATGGAAGCAGTCGCCCGCCAATACCGGCGGACGGCAACGCAACCGGCGGTCCCTCTTAGCGGCCGCCAACGGAGTGAGGCAGTGGAGAGAGCGGAAAAAAGCGAAGCGGTGACCGCGCTGAACCAGGTGTTCAAGAACACCGGGACGGTGGTCGTTGCTCAATACGCCGGTCTGACTGTCGCCGACATGACTTCCCTTAGGGGAAAGATGCGGGCGGCAGGCGGCGGCGTGAAAGTCGCCAAGAACCGTCTCGCCAAGCTCGCTCTTCAGGGCACGGACGTCGCCCATATCGCGGACCTGTTCAAGGGTCCGACCGTGATCGCTTACTCGAAGGATCCGGTGGCGGCAGCCAAGGTCTCGACGGACTTCGCCAAGGCAAACGAGAAACTCGTGATCCTCGGCGGCGCGTTCGGCAAGACCAACCTCAATCCAGACGGCGTCAAGGCGCTTGCCGCGATGCCGTCGCTCGATGAACTGCGCGGGAAGATCGTCGGCCTGCTTGTGGCGCCGGCGACCAGGATCGCGCAGGTCGTTGCGGCACCGGCGGCGCAGGTCGCCCGCGTGGTTGGGGCGTATGCCAGAAAGAGCGAGGCGGCGTAGGCCGGTCTCGACAAACGGAAATGGCTAACCAGGTTCGAACCGAAGGAAAGAAGTGAAAATGGCTGATCTGTCGAAAATCGTCGACGAGCTTTCGCAACTCACCGTCATCGAGGCGGCCGAGCTGTCGAAGCTCTTGGAAGAGAAGTGGGGCGTGTCTGCCGCGGCCCCGGTCGCGGTGGCGGCTGCCGGCGGTGCCGGTGCTGCCGCGGCAGTTGAGGAGAAGACGGAGTTCAACGTCGTCCTCACCGACGCCGGTGCCAACAAGATCAACGTCATCAAGGAAGTCCGCGCGATCACCGCGCTCGGGCTGAAAGAGGCGAAGGATCTCGTGGAAGGCGCCCCGAAGGCGGTCAAGGAAGGCGTCTCGAAGGACGAGGCTGCCAAGCTCAAGGCTCAGCTCGAAGGGGCTGGCGCCAAGGTCGAGATCAAGTAGCGAAAACGGGAGCGCGACCGCGCTCCCGTACAGTCATCCCCGGACGCGCGCGAGCGCGCTCCGGGGGTCGGCTGAAGCAAGACGTGGATGGGCCAACAAGCCCGGCCAGCATGGAATGGGAGGAGCCAGTCATCTCCTCCGAACGAGGCCCCGAGTACTGCGTAACCGAGAAACCGTTGTCCAGAATGCCGTGTCGCTCGCGCGCGATCCGGTTCCGGCTTTCCGGACAGCCGTTTTCAGATTTGAAATTTGACAGGAGTCACCATGAACCAGCCGTTCACCGGTCGCCGCAGGGTTCGCAGGTTCTTCGGTTCCATCCGTGAAGTCGCGGAGATGCCGAACCTCATCGAGGTTCAGAAGGCATCCTACGACCAGTTCCTGATGGTCGAGGAGCCCACGGGCGGTCGTCCGGACGAAGGCCTGCAGGCAGTGTTCAAGTCGGTATTCCCGATTTCCGACTTCTCGAACACGGCGCTGCTCGAGTTCGTTCGCTACGATTTCGATCCGCCGAAGTACGACGTTGACGAGTGCCGTCAGCGCGGCATGACCTATTCCGCGCCGCTCAAGGTGACGCTGCGCCTGATCGTGTTCGACGTCGATCAGGAGACCGGCGCCAAGTCCGTCAAGGACATCAAGGAGCAGGAAGTCTACATGGGCGAGATGCCGCTCATGACGATGAACGGCACGTTCATCGTCAACGGCACCGAGCGCGTCATCGTCTCGCAGATGCACCGTTCGCCGGGCGTCTTCTTCGACCACGACAAGGGCAAGACGCACTCGTCGGGCAAGCTGTTGTTCGCGGCGCGCATCATTCCGTACCGCGGCTCGTGGCTCGACATCGAGTTCGACGCCAAGGACATCGTCTACGCTCGTATCGACCGGCGCCGGAAGATTCCGGTGACGTCGCTGCTCTATGCGCTGGGCATGGACGGCGAGGAGCTGCTCAACACGTTCTACGGCACGGTCACCTACAAGAAGACCAAGACCGGCTGGCGGCTGCCGTTCAATGCCGAGCGCCTGCGCGGCATGCGTGTCGTCAACGACCTGATCGACGCCGACTCCGGCGAAGTGGTGGTCGAGGCGGGCAAGAAGGTCACCGTGCGCCAGGTGAAGCAACTCGCCGAGAAGGGCATCAAGGCGCTCAAGGTCGCCAACGAGGACCTCTACGGCCACTACCTCGCCGAAGATCAGGTCAACGTGCAGACGGGCGAGATCTACGCCGAGGCCGGCGACGAGCTGAACGAGAAACTCGTCCAGAAGCTGGTCGATGCGGGCGATCACGAGATCACGGTTCTCGACATCGACCACGTCAACACCGGCGCCTACATCCGCAACACGCTGACGGTCGACAAGAACGAGACGCGCGAGGAGGCGCTGTTCGACATCTATCGCGTCATGCGCCCGGGCGAGCCGCCGACGGTCGAGACCGCCGAGGCGATGTTCAAGTCGCTGTTCTTCGACACCGAGCGCTACGACCTTTCGGCGGTCGGCCGCGTCAAGATGAACATGCGCCTCGATCTCGATGCGGCGGACACCGTCCGCATCCTGCGCAAGGAAGACATCCTTGCGGTCATCAAGACGCTGCTTGAGCTGCGCGACGGCAAGGGCGAGATCGACGACATCGACAACCTCGGCAACCGCCGGGTGCGCTCGGTCGGCGAGCTGATGGAAAACCAGTACCGCATCGGCCTTCTGCGCATGGAGCGCGCCATCAAGGAGCGCATGTCGTCGGTCGAAATCGGCAACGTCATGCCGCAGGACCTGATCAACGCGAAGCCGGCAGCGGCTGCCGTGCGCGAGTTCTTCGGCTCCTCGCAGCTCTCGCAGTTCATGGACCAGACCAACCCGCTCTCCGAGATCACGCACAAGCGGCGTCTCTCGGCGCTCGGGCCGGGCGGTCTGACGCGTGAGCGCGCCGGCTTCGAGGTGCGCGACGTGCACCCGACGCATTACGGACGCATCTGCCCGATCGAGACGCCGGAAGGCCCGAACATCGGCCTGATCAACTCGCTCGCCACCTTCGCGCGCGTGAACAAGTACGGCTTCATCGAGTCGCCCTACCGCAAGGTCAAGGACGGCCGGGTGACCGAGGAGGTCGTTTACCTCTCGGCGATGGAAGAGGCGAAGTACACGGTCGCCCAGGCGAACGCGCTGCTCGACGCCAAGGGCAAGTTCACCGAGGACCTGGTGGTCTGCCGGCATGCCGGCGAGAACGTCATGGTCACGCCGGACAAGGTCGACATGATGGACGTGTCGCCGAAGCAGGTGATTTCGGTGGCCGCGGCGCTGATCCCGTTCCTCGAGAACGACGACGCCAACCGCGCCCTCATGGGCTCGAACATGCAGCGCCAGGCGGTGCCGCTGATCCGCGCCCAGGCGCCGCTGGTCGGCACCGGCATGGAGCCGATCGTTGCCCGTGACTCGGGCGCGGCGATTGCCGCACGCCGGGCCGGTGTTGTCGATCAGGTGGACGCCACCCGTATCGTCATCCGCGCGACGGAGGAGCTCGACCCGTCCAAGTCGGGCGTCGACATCTACCGGCTGATGAAGTTCCAGCGCTCCAACCAGAACACCTGCATCAACCAGCGCCCGCTGGTGCGTGTCGGTGACCGGGTGGGCAAGGGCGACATCATTGCCGACGGTCCGTCGACCGATCTCGGCGATCTGGCCCTCGGCCGCAACGTGCTCGTCGCGTTCATGCCGTGGAACGGCTACAACTTCGAGGACTCGATCCTCCTCTCCGAGCGCATCGTGCGCGATGACGTCTTCACCTCGATCCACATCGAGGAGTTCGAGGTCATGGCCCGCGACACCAAGCTCGGGCCGGAAGAGATCACGCGCGACATTCCGAACGTTTCGGAAGAGGCATTGAAGAGCCTCGACGAAGCCGGCATCGTCTACATCGGTGCCGAGGTTCAGGCCGGCGACATTCTGGTCGGCAAGATCACGCCGAAGGGCGAGAGCCCGATGACGCCGGAGGAGAAGCTGCTCCGCGCCATCTTCGGCGAGAAGGCGTCCGACGTGCGTGACACGTCCCTGCGCGTTCCGCCGGGCGTCACCGGCACGGTCGTCGAAGTGCGCGTCTTCAACCGCCACGGCGTGGAGAAGGACGAGCGCGCGATGGCGATCGAGCGCGAGGAGATCGAGCGCCTGGCCAAGGACCGCGACGACGAACAGGCGATCCTCGACCGCAACGTCTTCGGCCGCCTGTCCGACATGCTCATCAACAAGATGGCGGTCTCCGGCCCGAAGTCGTTCAAGAAGGGCGGCAAGGTCACCAAGGAAGTTCTCGACGAGTACCCGAAGAGCCAGTGGTGGCAGTTCGCAGTCTCGAACGAAAAGCTGATGGCCGAGATCGAGGCTCTGCGGAACCAGTACGACGAGAGCCGCAAGGGTCTCGAGAAGCGGTTCATCGACAAGGTCGAGAAGCTGCAGCGCGGCGACGAGCTGCCGCCCGGCGTGATGAAGATGGTCAAGGTCTTCGTCGCGGTGAAGCGCAAGATCCAGCCCGGCGACAAGATGGCCGGCCGCCACGGCAACAAGGG
>JBEHXS010000054.1:0-13930 GCA_048498575.1 Pseudomonadota bacterium | reverse complement strand
GCGGCAAAATCGGGAACAAGGCGGCTGACGTTGGTGTTCATGCGGGCAGCAATCGTCTCAGGACCCGGTTGATATGGTCCACAAACCGGGCCAGCGCCAGCGCGAGGCAGCCATGATCCGCAAGCTCAGTTCCGGCGAGTACCGGCTTTATTCCCGCAAGCTCGATCCGAAGACCGGCAAACGCCGCAATCTCGGGACGTTCAAGACGCGTCCGGCGGCCGAGAAGCACGAGCGCGACGTGCAATACTTCAAGCGGCATTAGCGATGCCCGCCGGTGCCCCGCGCCGCTGGTCGCAATCGGTGACCGAGCACAGCAATGCGCTCGACCTCGACCGCGGCGTTTTCACTTGGAGCGATCCGGCGCGGATTGCGCGTTCGCTCAAGCGCTCGGCGGAACGCAGCACGCGACGCAAGGGCAGCGCCTACCACTCGGCGATGTCGATGCTGACGTTCTATCTGAACCGGGCCGGCAAGAACCTTCCGGCGGAGCAGAAGGGCGTACTCGCCCGCGCCAAGGACAAATTGCGCGAGGCTTTCGGGCGCGCGCCGCGCGACCGGTGACCCTTCGGAACAATCGCGATGGAGCAGCGTTAGGCCTCGGGTTGGGCGGGCGAAGCGCATGCGCACAGGGAGAAAGCCAATGGCCCTCTTTTCGAAAGACATCAAGACGATGGACGATCTGTTCGTTCATCAGCTTCGCGACATCTACTACGCCGAGAAGCAGATCGTGAAAGCGTTGCCCGACATGATCGAGAAGGCGACGAACCCGCAGCTCAAGGCGGGACTGGAAAATCACCTCGAGGAAACGAAAGTGCACGTCGAACGCGTCGAGGAAGTATTCCGCATGCACGGCGCCGAGCCGAAGCAAGTGGACTGCCCGGCGATCGACGGCATCCTCAAGGAAGCGCGTGAGGTGAGCGGCGACATCGACGACGGCGACGTGCTCGATGCGGCGATCATCGCCTCCGCCCAGGCGGTGGAGCACTACGAGATCACCAAGTACGGCACGCTCATCGCGTGGGCGAGGGAACTCGGCCGGGAAGATTGCGCGGATGAGCTGCAGGCCACCCTCGACGAGGAGAAGGCGGCGGACGAGAAGCTGACCGAGATCGCGGAAAGCCGCGTCAACGAGGCCGCGGCGACCGCCTAGGCCTTCGACCGGCTGCCTTGTAAGCGCGGGGCCGATTTGTTACACGACTGCCGCATTTCGCGGCCGTGGCGGAATTGGTAGACGCGCTAGCTTGAGGTGCTAGTGGGTAACACCGTGGAGGTTCGAGTCCTCTCGGCCGCACCAAACATGGACTGATTCAGAGCCGGCGCGGCAGCAATGCCCGCCGGCTCTGTCGTTCTCGCGGCCTGTTAAGCCACGCAGCAAATTGTTATTTCGGGATGCTTCCGCCTCCCGGCGGATGGGCTACACCTTCCGCAGTGCGGCATCCCGGCGACTGCACGTCGCCAAACGCGGGGAAGGGCTGACTTCGCCCTCATCTTTCTTGGTCGCAGAACCCATTCGGGCGGCGGTTGTCGGAACAGGCGCGTTCGGCCGGAACCATGCCCGGCACTACGCGACCAATCCGGCAGCGATGCTGATGGCGGTGGTAGACGCCGACGAGGCGCGGGCCAGCGCGATCGCATCGACGTACGGCGTCGACGCCCTGGTGGATCATCGCGATCTGATCGGCAAGGTCGATGCGGTGTCGATCGCGGTGCCGGCGACGCTGCACCACGCCGTTGCCCGCGACCTGATCGAAGGCGGAATTCACGTCCTCATCGAAAAGCCCCTGGCGACGAACGCGGCCGATGCCGCCGATCTCGTTTCCCTGGCGCGGCGGAAAAATGTCGTGCTCGCCGTCGGACACATCGAGCGCTTCTCGCCCGCCATCGCCGAGCTCGACCTTCGCCTCGGCGACGCCCGCCGCATCACTGCCGTGCGGCGGACGAAATGGAGCGGGCGATCCGGGGACGTCGACGTCGTGCTCGACCTGATGATCCACGACATCGATCTGGCGCTGGCGCTCGCCCGCTCGCCCGTCGCTTCGGTGAGTGCCAGCGGCATCGCCGGCGCCTCCGGCCTTATCGACGAAGCCGAGGCCTGGCTGACCTTCGCCAACGGCGCCATCGCAACGCTGTCGGCCAGTCGCGTCGCCGATCGTAACGAGCGCCGGCTGACGGTGACGGAGCCCGCGACGATGTACATCGCCGATCTCTCGGGACCCACTCTGACCGCGACGGCGAGACGAGTTCCCGGCGCTGTGCCGAGCGAGCTTGCGCTTGTGTCCCGAGACAATCTCGGCGCGGAAATCGCGGCGTTCCTGTCGGCGGTGGCCGGCGGCCCGCCAGTATTGGTCGATGGCGCCGCCGGGTTGGCGGCCGTCGAAATCGCCGAGCGCATTCGCGCGGCGATCGCAGAAAATCCCGTAGCCCTGGACGCCGTAACCGCATGACCCCGTCTCGTCCCGCACTGGCGCCCGTCGAGGGCAAAATCCCGCTGTTCGACATCCAGCGCCAGCGCGCGCGGCTCGAAAAGGACATCCGCCAGCGCATGGACACCGTGCTGGCTCACGGCCAGTTCATCCTTGGCCCGGAAGTGGATGAGCTCGAGAAGCAGCTCGCGGCGTTTTCGGGAGCGGGACACGCGATTGCGGTGTCCAGCGGCCGCGATGCCTTGATGATCGCGTTGATGGCGATGGGGGTGAAGCACGGCGACGCCGTGTTCGTGCCCGCCTTCACCTTCGCGGCGACGGCAGGCGCGGTGGTCGCGGTTGGCGCGACGCCGGTCTTCGTCGATGTCGACGCGGTCACGTTCAACATGGATCCGGCCGATCTCGATCGTGCCGTCGCCGAGACGAGGCGGGAGGGCCTGCTCACGCCGCGCGCGGTGATGCCGGTCGACCTCTACGGGCAGGCCGCCGACTACGCGGCGATCAATCGGGTGGCGGAATCGTCGGGCCTGACGGTCCTGGCCGACGCTGCGCAAAGCTTCGGCGGCGCGCTCGGCAACCGGCGCGTCGGAACGCTGGCGCCGGTCAGTGCGACCAGCTTCTACCCGACCAAGCCGCTCGGCTGTTATGGCGACGGCGGCGCCGTGCTCGCCGAAGACGCGAAGGTCGCGGAGCAGGTGCGGCTTATCCGGTCGCATGGCCGGGCGGGGAGCGGGGACGAGGCGCTGGTGCTCGGCCTGACCGGGCGGCTCGACACCCTGCAGGCCGCCATCCTGCTCTCCAAGCTCACGGTCTTCCCGGCGGAACTTGAGCGGCGGGCGGCGATTGCCGCGCGCTATACCGCCGGCCTGTCGCGTTCCATCGTGACGCCGTCTCTCGTCGCCGGCGCAGCCAGCGCGTGGGCGCTCTACACCATCCGTGCGCCGCGTCGCGACGAACTACGGACGGCACTCGAAGCGCGGGGCGTCGGCACGGGCCTGTTCTATCGCCTCGCGCTCCACCAGCATCCGGCCTTCCGCGGGCTGAACACCCGGCCGTTGCCGGTATCGGAGCAGCTGGCGAACGAGGTGCTCAGCCTGCCGATGGGCCCCGATTTCCGCGACGACGAGATCGACCGCGTTATCGACGCCGTGAACGAAGCGGTCGGCGCGTAGGGCCGATCGACATTCACTGCGCGTAGCACGAGCTTTCCCAGCGGGGGCGAGGAGGCGACTTCCTAGTCGCCGGAATCAGAACCTGAATCGGAATCGTCGCCGCCGCCGTCGAGGCCGGAGTCGTCGCCGTCGGGATCGGTGGCGTTGAGCTGCTTCAGTTCGTCCACCAGGGAGGGGCTTTCCTCGTCGGTGCGGACGTTGGAGAGGCGCCAGCCGTCGTTCGTCTTCGTCAGATCGAGCTTGATGTCGGTGACCTCGCCGAGGTTATCGACCTCCACATCGACAACGGCGGCGTCGCCGGACTGCTTCTCCAGCTTCGGCGTCGCCTTCACCTGATCGAAGTCCTGCGCCTGAACCAGCGGGTCGTAGTCGAGCGCCGCCGAGTAGTCGCTCAGGGCGTAGTTCTGGGTGATCAGCGCGCCGAGATTCTTGTCGAGGTATTTGCCGATGGCGTCCTGATCGGCAGTGACGTCGGCCCACAGATTGGGCAGGTCGTAGAGCGAGCGCACGAAGGCGAGCGGATCGTCTTCGGCGTGCGCCGCGATCGGCACCAAGCCGAAGGCAACGGCGGCGACGACAAATGCGAGACGCTGGCGAATGAAACGGAACATCGGCCGTGACCCCCCGGCTGGCGCGATGACGCGCACTCTAAGCCTTCCGTGTCAGGTTCTGCCAGATGTTGCCGATCGTGTCGGTCATCTGGCGAACGACCGTGTTGAACACCGGCCAATTGACGATCTGCTGGTCGCTCTCGGTCGGATTGGTTGGATCCGGAGCCGGCAGATTGTTGTCGTGGATTGCTGCCGCCGCGACCGTAATAGCTATCCCCAGGATCACCCCGAAGAAGGTTCGCATCTCGATTCCTTCCTGCGTCCGCCCGCGCGCCAGATCGCTGCAGAATACGGCGGAAGCGTGATTCCGTCGCCCGCCGCGTGGCTCTTTCGCAAGCGCACGCGAGGCTGGTCCGCGAGCGACGCATGGGACAAGATTCGTCAGTGAAGTCATTGGCTTATGATCGTATCCGACTGCTGGAACCAGCCGGCGCCCGCGGGGTTACATGACAGAGGCAAAGGTGCTAGAAGCGCAATCCCAGCTGCCGGAGTGCAGTGCAACAAGGTCGCCACCATGGCTGCCGAAATGCCGGGGACAGTCGATGCCCCGGCGCCTGCCAACGGACTTGGACACGAAATCCCCAAAAGCGGTCTTCTGGCGCTAACCGTCGGCGCCATCGGAGTCGTCTACGGGGATATCGGCACCAGCCCTCTCTACGCTTTTCGTGAGGCGGTGCTCGCCGCGGTCGACGGTGGCGGGCCGGTGACATCGGCCGTCGTGCTCGGCCTTCTGTCGCTCATCATCTGGTCGCTACTCATCGTCGTCACGCTGAAGTACGTGATCTTCCTGATCCGGGCGGACAACAACGGCGAAGGCGGGACGCTAGCCCTGATGGCGCTCGCGATCCGCAGCTGGCCGAAGGCCTCCACGTTCATCGTCTTCCTCGGCATCATGGCGGCCGCGCTTTTCTACGGCAACGCGGTCATCACGCCGGCGCTGTCGGTGCTCTCCGCCGTCGAGGGCCTCGAAATCGCGGCGCCGCATCTCGATACGTACGTCATCCCGCTCTCGGTGATCATCCTGCTCGGCCTGTTCCTGGTGCAGGCGCGCGGCACGGCGCGCGTGGCGACCTTCTTCGGCCCGGTGATGGTGGTGTGGTTCATCGTCATCGCCGTCGTCGGGGTGATCTACGTCGCGGGCAACCCGGTCGTGCTGTTCGCCTTCAACCCGGTCTATGGCGTCGTCTTTGCCGTGACCCACGGGTGGATAGGCCTGATAACGCTGGGCGCCGTCTTCCTCTCGGTGACGGGCGCCGAGGCCCTCTACGCCGACCTCGGCCATTTCGGCCGCCGGCCGATCCAGTTCGCCTGGGGCGTGCTCGTGCTGCCGGCGCTCGCGCTCAATTATCTCGGGCAGGGCGCCCTGGTGCTGAACGACATGAACGCGACCAGCGGGCCGTTCTTCCTGATGTTCCCGAACTGGCTGCAGCTGCCGATGGTGGTGCTGGCGACCGCGGCGACCGTCATCGCCAGCCAGGCGGTGATCACGGGCGCCTATTCGCTGAGCCGCCAGGCGGTGCAACTCGGGCTGCTGCCGCGCCTCGAAATCCGCCACACGTCGGAATCGCAGTTCGGGCAGATCTACGTGCCGCGGGTGAACCTGTTCCTGCTGGTATCGGTGCTCCTCGTCACCGGCCTGTTCCGCTCGTCGAGCGCGCTAGCCGGCGCCTACGGCATCGCGGTGACCGGGACCATGGTGGTGACGACGATCCTGGCGTTCATCGTCGTGTGGCGGGTGTGGAAGTGGACGGTGCTGATGGCAACGGCGCTGGTGCTGCCGCTGCTCCTCATCGACGTGACGTTCCTGGCCGCCAACCTGCTCAAGATATTGCACGGCGGCTGGTTCCCGCTCCTCGCCGGCGGGGCGCTGATGATGCTCATGCTGACGTGGCGACGCGGCAGCCGCATCCTTTTCGAGAAGACGCGACGACTGGAAGTACCGCTCACCGATCTCGTGCACAGTCTCGAGAAACATCCACCGCCGAGGATTGGGGGGACGGCGATTTTCCTCACCGGCGATCCGGACTCGACGCCGACGGCGCTGCTCCACAGCCTCAAGCATTTCAAGGTCCTGCACGAGAAGAACGTGATCATGACGGTGAAAACCGTCGATACGCCGCGGGCGCGCGAGGAAGACCGCGTCGTCGTGGCGCCGTTCAGCGATTCCTTCATCCGCATCAGCGTTAAGTATGGCTTCATGGAAACGCCGAACCTGCCGAAGGCGCTGGCGATCGCGCGGCGGGAAGGGTTCACCTTCGACATCATGTCGACCACCTTCTTCCTGTCGCGGCGGTCGCTGAAGGCGTCGGATTCGGCCATGCCGGCGTGGCAGGACAAGCTGTTCATCCTGCTCGCGCGCAATGCCGACGACGCCTCCAGCTATTTCCGGCTGCCGACCAACCGTGTCGTCGAAATCGGCACGCAGGTCATCGTCTGAGCCTGTGGACAGTGCCCGAGCGGGCATTTGACTAACCGCGCCCAGCCGCCAAATGTCACCGTCATGGCACTCCATCTGATCAAGCTTTGCGTCGGTTGCGACTCGGTCGAGGATCTCGCCGAGTGGATCGCGGAGCGGTCGACGAGGATGCGCGCCGCCGGCAAGCGGCCGGAGCACGCCCACGTCACGCGCATGGTGCCGAAACGCATCGACGAACTCACCGACGGCGGTTCGCTCTACTGGGTCATCAAGGGCACCGTACAGGTGCGCCAGAAGATCCGGGACGTGCAGCCGTTCGTCGACAAGGACGGCATCGGCCGCTGCCGGCTGATCCTCGACCCGAAGCTGGTGCGCACCGAGTGGCAGCCCAAGCGGCCATTCCAGGGCTGGCGCTATTTCGATGCGAAGGACGCGCCGCGCGACCTCGCCAAGGGAGCGAAGGCTGACGACATGCCGCCGGCGCTGATGGCGGAACTCGCCGGTCTCGGCCTTCGCTAGCCCTTATGCCGGGCTAGACTGGAATATTGTCGATCAGGCGGGTCTTGCCGAGCCAGGCGGCGGCGAGGAGCCGTTTCGGCTCCTTGTCGACGTCCTTCACCGGCGCCAGCGTCTCGGCGTTGCGGAGCTTCACGTAATCGACGCGGAAGCCGACGGCGGTGAGCTTGGACTGGGCGCCGGACAGTGCCACTTCCGGAGTCGTGCCGTAGCGGATCGCCTCGGCGGCGGCGGTCAGGGCCGCGTGGAGGCGCGGGGCCTTGGCGCGGTCGCCGGCGCTGAGGTAGGCGTTGCGCGACGACATGGCGAGGCCGTCCGGCTCGCGGATCGTCGGCACGCCGACGATCTCGACCGGGAAACCGAGGTCAGCGACCATGCGCTTCACGACGAGCAGTTGCTGGTAGTCCTTCTCGCCGAAGACGGCGATGTCGGGGAGCGCCGCCTGGAGCAGCTTGGCCACCACGGTGGCGACGCCGGCAAAGAAATGCGGTCGGGTGTTCGCCTCAAGGTCGTTTGCCGGGCCGCTCACCGTGACCGAGGTCGTGGCGCCGTCGGGATACATTTCGGCGACGCTCGGTGCGAACACGGCGTCGGCCAGCCCGTCGAGCTTGGCGAGATCGGCCGCCTCATCGCGCGGGTAGGTCGCGAAATCCTCGTTGGGGGCGAACTGGGTCGGGTTGACGAAGATCGAGACGACGACCTTGCCGGCGCGCTTCTTCGCCTCGCGGACAAGCGCCAGGTGGCCGGAGTGCAGCGCCCCCATGGTCGGCACCAGGGCGACCTTGGCGCCTGTCCCCCGCCACAGCGTCACGCGGGAGCGGAGCGCCTTTACGGTGCGGTCGACGGGCGGGCTGGCCAATTTCACGTTCTCCTTGCGCGGTGGCGCGGGACGCTAGCAAAATGGAGAGCGGCCGGCCAATTGCCAGGCGGCCGCAGGCGGGGCGGCGCCGTTCACGGAATTTTGGCGGTTTTCGCGCATTCTGGCCGACTTGGTCAGGGCGCTGTCAGGTGTTGTCGCCGCATGGGCATGGTCGGGTTACCGTCGGGGTCCGCCCACGTCATCGTTCTCGGCAACGAGAAGGGTGGCTCGGGGAAATCGACGACGGCGGTCAACATCATCGTTGCCCTGCTCAAGGCCGGGCATCGCGTCGCCTCGATCGATACCGATAGCCGGCAACTCTCCCTCACGCACTACATCGAGAACCGGTCGCGCTGGGCACGCCGGGTCGGCGTCGCCCTGGAAGTGCCAACGCATTTCTCGGTACGGCTGGCGGAGGGCGAGGTGCGTGCCGAGGTCGAGGCGCGCGAATTCGCGGCGCTCGCCGAAATCGTCGAGCGTCTCGGCGCGCAGTTCGACTTCGTGGTCATCGATACGCCGGCGAACGATTCCTACCGCATGCGCCTGAGCCACGCCTTCGCCGATACGCTGGTCACGCCGGTGAACGATTCCTTTGTCGATCTCGATGTGCTCGGGCGGATCGATGCGGCCACGCTGGCGGTGCACACCGTCAGCCAGTACGCCGAACTCGTCATGGAAGCGCGGCGGAGCCGCCAGATCGCCGGCCAACCGGAGATGAACTGGGTGGTGGTGCGCAACCGCATCGCGCCGCTCGCCAGCCGGAACCAGAAAAAGGTCGTGGAGGGCCTGAAGCAGCTTTCCCGGGTGTTGCGTTTCCGCATTGCCGACGGGATCAGCGAGCGGGTGATCTTCCGCGAATTCTTCCCGATGGGCCTGACGGCCTTCGACCCGCTCGACCGCAGCGTACTCAACGCGCGGCCGACGCTCTCCCATGTCGCGGCCCGGCGCGAGATCCGCGACCTCGTCGATGCGCTGCGATTGCCCATGCGGTGGAAGGCGGAGGCCGTCGGTTCGGGCGCTCTGGCGCCAATTCTGGCCGCCGTTCCCACGGCGGCGACACCGCTGCTCGAGCCGATGGGAGTTGCGCCGGAGCAGCCCAGCGCCACATGATGGTGCGTGGCCGCCGATAAACGCCCCCTCGCCAAGCCTTCCGCCGCCTCCGGCGACGTAGCCGCCTTTCTGGCGGAAGCGCGCGCGCTTGCGCCCGCCGGGGACGGACGCGGCCGGCTGATCTTTGCCCTCGACGCGACCATGAGCCGCCAGCCGACGTGGGACCGCGCCCTCGATGTTCAGGCGCAGATGTTCGAGGAAGCGGCCAAAGTCGGCACTCTCGACGTTCAACTCGTCTATTTCCGCGGGTTTGGTGAATGCCGTGCCAGCCGCTGGGTAAGCGACACGCGCGGCCTCCGCGACCTGATGACCGGGATCGAATGCCGCGGCGGCAATACCCAGATCGGCAAGGTCCTGGACCACGCGCGCAAGGAAACCGCCAAGCGCAAGGTCAACGTGGTGGTGTTCGTCGGCGATGCGCTGGAGGAGGGGCTCGATCCGCTCGCCGCGACGGCCGGCGAGCTCGGGATGCTCGGCGTTCGCCTGTTCTTCTTCCAGGAAGGGCGCGATGCGATGGTCGAGCGCGGCTTCCGCGAGCTGGCGCGGCTTTCCGGCGGGGCCTACGCGCGCTTCGACCCCAGCGCGCCGCGCGAATTCGCCGCGCTGCTGCGCGCCGCGGCGGCCTATGCGGCGGGCGGCCGCAAGGCCCTCGAGCAGAGCGGCGCGGCCGATCGCCTGCTGCTGACACAGCTCAAGTAGGTCCCGGACATGGCGTACCTGCTGGCCGGCTTGCTGACCTTCGGGGTGCTGTACCTCGGCGCACAAGGCATCGCCGGCGCCGATCCGCGCGCGCTGTTGCGTGGCTTGCGGTACGGCATTGGCGGCGTCCTCGTCGCGGCCGGTGTCGTGATGTCGATCGTGCGAGAGATCGCCGTCGGCATTCCGCTCATCGGCATCGGACTGTCGATCATCGTGACCGGCAGGCTCGGCCCCATCGACCTCGGCGGCGGCGGCGTGAGGCGCTCGGCCGCGTCACGATCGAGCGTCGCGACCGACTGGCTCGACATGCAGCTCGACCACGACAGCGGCACGATGGTGGGGACAGTGAAGCGGGGAGAGTTCGCGGGCAGGAAGCTCGAGGCGCTCGACCTGCCGCAGTTGCGGCGGCTTGCCGCTGCCATCGGCAGCGGCAACGACAGCGCGGCGCTACTCGAAGGTTATCTCGACCGCCGGTTCCCCAACCGGAGTGAAGACGTCAAGCGTGATGGTAACGCGGGGGCGGGCGGCGCGACGGATACGGGCGCCATGACTGATAAGGAGGCCTATCAGATCCTTGGCCTTCTTCCCGGCGCCGGTGAGGCGGAAATCCGGGCGGCCCACCGCCGGCTGATGAAGGCTCTGCACCCCGACCAGGGGGGATCGACGTTCCTGGCGGCGAAAATCAACCAGGCTAAGGACAGGCTGCTCAACGACCATCGCTAGGCTACTCGTTACAAAATTCCCGGCGAACACAGTCAGGAAGGGTAGTCGCTAATGGTTGCTAATCACTGACCGCCAGACAGGAGAACTTCTGTTTGGCGAGGTACGCGCACGCGGCGCGCGCCTTGTCCTTGGTCGAGAAGCCGGCGAAGCGGGCGCGATAGAGGGTCGAATCGCCGGACTGCACCGCCTCGGTGTAGGGATCGGCCTTGGCCAGAACCGAGCCCGCCTTGGCGAGCGCCTGATCGAGCATGTCCTCGGCGCCGGCCTTGGTCGGCGAGGCAGCGATCTGGATGCGCCAGCCGCTGTGGATATTGGCCGGCGGTGCGGCGTCGGCCGTCTCGTCGCCGGCGTTGGTGTCGCCTTCGGCGTCGTTGCCGTCGAGGGCAAAGATGGAATTGGCGCCGATCAGCGAAGCCACCGACGTCGGAAGGGCAGCGGCGTTTGCCTGCACGGGCGCCGGCGGGTTCGCTGCGGTCGCGACCTGGATGGGGGCGGCATCGGCGGTGGCGTCGGCGACGGTGCTGCTGCTGTCGTCAGCGGCGTCGGCGGCCGCGACGCTGGTCGAGGCGGTCGCGGTGGCGTCAATCGTCGGCCGCTGACGGGGCAGCGGGATCGCGGTCGCGACGAGCACCTGGGAGGCGTCCGGGGCGCCGGGGATCGGCCGCGCCGTCTTCTTGCCAGTGCTGGCCAGCGGCACATACTTCTCGAGCAGATCGGCCATGCGATTGTCACGCGCCGGGGTGCTGACGCCGCCCAGCACCACGCCCACGACCAGGCGACCGTCGCGGGCGACCGACGAAACCAGGTTGAAGCCGGAAGCGCGGGTGTAGCCGGTCTTGATGCCGTCGACGCCGTCGACGCGGTTCAGCAGGTTGTCGTGGTTGGCGATGCGGCGGCCCTGCCAGACGAAGCTCGGCGTCGAGAAATATGAGTAGAACTGCGGGAAGTGCTCGCGGAGCGCGCGGCCGAGAGTGGCCATGTCGCGGGCGGTGGTCCACTGCTGGTTGGCGGGCAGGCCGGACGCATTGACGAAGTTCGAACGGGTCATGCCCATGGCATGAGCGCGCGATGTCATGCGAGCGGCGAAGGCCTTCTCGGAGCCGCCGAGGTATTCGGCGATGACGACGGCGACGTCGTTGGCCGACTTGGTCACGATGGCCTCGATCGCGTCGCGGACGCTGATCGAGCTGCCGGGGCGCAGGCCGAGCTTGGAGGGTGCCTGGGCGGCGGCATAGGCCGAGACCGGCATCTCCGAGTCCAGCGTCGTCTTGCCGGACTGGATGGTGTCGAAAAGCAGGTAGAGCGTCATCATCTTGGTGAGTGACGCGGGATGGCGGCGCTCGTCGGCGTTGCTGGCGTAGAGCACCTTGCCGGACTTGGCATCGACGATGATCGCGGAATTCGGAATGGCTGCCGTGGCCGTCGCGGCCCCGGCAAGCGTACCCACAATCATCACCACGGCAAGGATCAGGGCCTTCAGGGCACTTGCCCCAAAGCCGAAATGCACCCGCGGAAGCGTCGTCTTACGCCTCGGCATCCACTCGCTCCGCACCTGGCCGGGCGACCCATCCACCGGCATCCGCAAACGCTAGCTGTCCGGCGGGCATCGACACTCGTCGACCGACCGATGCGCCGCAAAGCAACGCACCCGCACCGCTTGACCCTTGAGCGATGCCCCGATCCGAATGCCGGTTTCTTCGGAGACGCAGTCCCTTGCGTCCCGCCGGCTCACGAATTTCGACAGTATGGAAGGCGAGTTACGTTTCGGTAAAGCGTATTTCGGCCACACCCGGCGGCCGATTTAGGGGCGGCGTCGGCCGAAAACGGCCGCCTACAAAAAGCCGGCGGCATGCCTACATAAGCCCTTGTCGCGCTTGGCCGAGCGCCCTTCCGCAGGTCAGCTTCCGGCATTCTCCGCAGAATTGATTGGCGGGCAATTGCGCTCCCGCGCGTTTCTCGGCAGGATTCATGAGGTTACGCAGTACGGCATGTTCATGAGCAACCCGATTCGGCCTTCCAACTTCGAAGACGACGACCCCAATACCGGTCTCGCGACGAAGACACGACCGAAGGCGAAGCGGCCAGCCCTTTACCGGGTTCTGCTGCTCAACGACGACTACACGCCGATGGAATTCGTCGTGCTGGTGCTGGAAAAGTTCTTTCAGAAGGGCAGGGAGGAGGCCACCCACATCATGCTGCACGTTCATCAGCATGGCGTGGGGGAGTGCGGTATCTACACCTACGAAATCGCCGAGACCAAGGTGACGCAGGTGATGGACTTTGCGCGCAAACATCAACATCCGCTGCAATGCGTGATGGAGAAGAAGTGAGGACCTAGTGCCGTCATTCTCCCGCAGTCTCGAAAAGGCCCTGCATCAGGCGCTGGCGCTGGCCAGCGAACGCCATCAGGAATACGCCACCCTTGAGCACCTGCTGCTCGCGCTCCTGGAAGACCAGGACGCGGCGGCGGTCATGCGTGCCTGCAACGTCGATCTCGACGTGCTGCGCCGCAACCTGGTCGAATACATCGACACGGAGCTCGCCAACCTGGCCACCGGCTCCGGTGAAGATTCGAAGCCGACGGCCGGTTTCCAGCGCGTCATCCAGCGCGCCGTGATCCACGTCCAGTCGTCGGGACGCGAAGAAGTGACCGGCGCCAACGTGCTGGTCGCGATCTTCGCCGAGCGCGAAAGCCACGCCGCGTACTTCCTGCAGGAGCAGGACATGACGCGCTACGACGCGGTCAACTACATCAGCCACGGCATCGCCAAGCGGGCCGGCATGGGCGACGCGCGCCCGGTGCGGGGCGTCGACGACGACGCCGCGACCGTCGAGGAGCGCGAGCCCAACAAGAAGAAGGCGGATGCGCTGGAGGCCTACTGCGTCAACCTCAACGAGAAGGCGAAGAAGGGCCGCATCGACCCGCTGATCGGGCGCGACGCCGAGATCAGCCGCACGATCCAGATTCTCTGCCGCCGGCAGAAGAACAACCCGCTGCTGGTCGGCGACCCCGGCGTCGGCAAGACGGCGATCGCCGAGGGCCTCGCCAAGCGCATCGTCGACGGCGATGTGCCCGAGGTGCTGCGCAAGTCGACCGTGTTCTCGCTCGACATGGGCACGCTGCTTGCCGGCACGCGCTACCGCGGCGATTTCGAGGAACGCCTCAAGCAGGTCATCAAGGAGATCGAGGAGTTTCCCGGCGCGATCATGTTCATCGACGAGATCCACACGGTGATCGGAGCCGGTGCGACCTCGGGCGGCGCCATGGATGCGTCCAACCTGCTGAAGCCGGCCCTGGCTTCCGGCACGATCCGCTGCATCGGCTCGACCACCTACAAGGAATACCGCCAGTTCTTCGAGAAGGACCGGGCGCTCGTCCGCCGCTTCCAGAAGATCGACGT
>JBEHXS010000053.1:0-14041 GCA_048498575.1 Pseudomonadota bacterium | reverse complement strand
ACGCCGAGCGCATGGGCGAGAATGAGCCGCGCGTCGAGCGCCGCCGTCGGGCTCGTGCCCTTGATCAGCGCCGCCAGCTCACGGCGGAGTTCGGCGACCGTCACGACTGCTGCGCCGCGAGCAGGCTGGCCTGGTGATCGGTGGTCAGCGCATCGACCAGTTCGTCGAGCGCCTCGCCTGAAAGCACCTTGTCGAGCTGGTAAAGCGTGAGATTGATGCGGTGATCCGTGACGCGTCCTTGCGGGAAGTTATAGGTGCGGATGCGCTCGGAGCGGTCGCCGGTGCCGATCTGCCCTTTGCGCGCCGCCGAGCGTTCGCTGTCGACCTTTTCGCGCTCCAGCTCGTAGAGCCTTGAGCGCATGACTTCCAGCGCCTGCGCCCGGTTCTGGTGCTGCGAGCGCGAGGAAACGGTGACCGAGATGCCGGTCGGAATGTGCGTCATGCGCACGGCCGAATCGGTGGTGTTGGCGTGCTGGCCGCCCTTGGAGGAGGCGCGCAGCGTCTCGACCGAAAGATCCGCCGGGTTGAGGTCGACATCGACGTCTTCCGCCTCGGGCAGCACCGCGACGGTGGCCGCCGACGTATGGATGCGGCCCTGCGCTTCGGTGGCCGGCACGCGCTGCACGCGATGCACGCCCGACTCGAACTTGAGCTTGGCAAACACGCCGCGCCCCTCGACCTTGGCGACGATTTCCTTGTAGCCGCCGGCCTCGCCGTCGCTCTCCGACAGCACGTCCACCTTCCAGCCGTGGTTGGCGGCATAGCGCTGGTACATGCGGAAAAGATCTCCCGCGAACAGCGCCGCCTCGTTGCCGCCGGTGCCGGCGCGGATTTCGAGGATCGCGCTCTTCTCGTCGGCGGCATCCTTGGGGATGAGCAGCAGGCGGATCTTCTCGTTGAGCGCACCGATGCGCTCGTCGAGCGCCGCCGCCTCGACGCGCGCCATCTCGCCCATCTCGGGGTCGCCCATCAGCGCCTCGAGATCGGCGCGCTCCTTCTCGGCGGCGAGCAGCTCCTCGTTGGCGGCGGCAACCGGCTCGATGTCCGCCCGCTCGCGCGCGAGCTTCACCCGCGCCTCGCGGTCGAGCGGCTGCATCAGGCGGTTGTCGATGTCCGCCAGCCGCAGGACGAGGCTGTTGATCTTTTCCCTGGGGAGCATGAGCGAAGCTAATACGGGATGCGCTCGCTCTCGGCAAAGGCGGTGAGTGCCGGCCTGAGCACGGCCGAGCCGTTTCCGCTGTCGAGCAGTTCGTCGAGGTGGCGCGCCAGCTTGCCGGCATCGAGCGCGAGCGCCATCGCCTTGACCGGGCCGATCGCTGCCGGCGACATGGACAACGAACGGTAGCCGAGGCCGATGAGCGCCATCGCCGCCAGCGGATTGCCAGCCATTTCGCCGCACAGGGTGACCGGCATGTCGGTGCCGACGGTGCGCACGATCGAGCGCAGCGCCCGCAGGAACGGCTTCGACAGCGGGTCGAACCGGCTGGCGACCAGCGTATTGCCGCGGTCGCTCGCCGTGATGAACTGGAACAGGTCGTTCGAGCCGACGGAGATGAAATCGGCGACCCCGGCAATCTCGTCGAGCTGCCAGAGCAGTGCCGGCACCTCGACCATGGCGCCGAGCAGCACGCGCTTCGGGCGCGGCTTGTCCTGCCGTTCGAGCAGGCCGAGCTCGCGGTCGATCATCGCCCGCGCCTTGCGCACTTCCTCGAGCTCGGTGACCATCGGCAGCATGACGCGGAGCTCGCGGTCTACCGCGGCGCGGATGAGCGCGCGGAGCTGCAGCCACAGGAGGCCCGGCCGGTCGAGGCCGAGACGGATGGCCCGCCAGCCCATCGCCGGGTTTTCTTCCTCGGCCGTGCGCATGTACGGCAGCACCTTGTCGCCGCCGACGTCCAGTGTCCGGAAGGTGACCGGCTTGCCGTCCGCCGCCGCAAGCACCGAGGAGTAGAACGAGCGCTGCTCGCTGATCTTCGGCATCGTCGCCGCAATCATGAACTGCAGCTCGGTGCGGAAAAGGCCGATGCCCTCCGCCCCCGATTCCTCGAGGTGCGGCAAATCCACGAGGAGGCCCGCGTTCATGAGCAGCGTCAGCCGCTGCCCGTCCAGCGTCTCCGACGGCTTGTCGCGCAGCAGGCGATACTGTTCCTGGCGCTTGGCGCGGAAGCGCACCTTCTCGGCGTAGGCGGCTTCCACCTCCACCGTCGGGCGGATGTGCACCTCGCCGGCAACGCCATCGACGATGATCGAATCGCCGTTCTCGACCAGGGACACGACGTTTTCGGCCCGCCCGACGCTGGCAATGCCGAGCGCCCGCGCCACTATCGCGACGTGGCTGGTCGGCCCGCCCTCCTCCAGCACCAGGCCGCGGATGCGCTCGCGCCCGTAATCCAGGAGATCCGCCGCGCCCATGGTGCGCGCCACGATGATGGCGTCCTTGGGCAGGACGCCGTCGCCCGAGCTGTGATCCTTGCCCATGAGCACGCGGAGCAGCCGGTTGGTGAGGTCGTCGAAATCGTGCATGCGATCGCGCAGGAACGGGTCCTGCTGGCGCTGCAGGCGCGCCCGCATGTCGCTCTGCACCTTCTCGACCGCCGCCTCGGCCGAGAGGCCGTTGCGGATCGCCTCGTGCATGCGCTTCACCCAGCCGCGGTCGTAGGCGAACATGCGGTACGCCTCGAGCACGTCGCGGTGCTCGCCGCTTGCCGCGATGTCGTCACGCGACAGAAGGTCGTCGACGAACAGGCGGAGCGAGGCGATGGCCTCGTCGAGACGGCCGGCCTCGTGCTCGACGTCCTCGCCGATCAGCGCCGTGACGACGACGCGCGGTTCGTGCAGCACGACGTGGCCGAGGCCGACCCCTTCGCCGAAGCCGACGCCGGCGAGTGACAGCGGCCGCTTGAGGTCAATCGAGGTGCCGGCCTTGGACAGCGAGGCAAGCTCGCCGACCGCGATCATCTCGGCGAGCACCATCGCCGTCGTCTGGAGGGCCTCGACCTCCTCCTCGTGGTAGGTGCGCCGGGCGCGGTTCTGCACGACGAGCACGCCGAGCGTGCGCCCGGCGCGCAGGATCGGCACGCCGAGGAACGAGTTGTAAATTTCTTCGCCGGTTTCCGGCAGGTACTGGAACGCCGGGTGCTTCTGCGCGTCCGACAGGTTGAGCGGCAGCGCGTCGCGCGCGATCGTGCCGACAAGGCCCTGCCCGACGCGCAGCGATGCCCGGTGGACGGCTTCGTGCTTCAGGCCTTCGGTGGCGTACAGTTCGAGCACGCCGTCCGAGCGCAGGACGTAGGCCGAGCACACCTCGGCCACCATGTTGGCCGCGATCAGGGTAACGATCTTGTCGAGCCGGGCTTGTGCGCTGATCGGCTCCGCCATGACCTCCCTGAGGCGGCGGAGCAGGACGCGCGGCCCGGCGGGTGGCCCCCGCATGTCCGCTTATCCCAAAAAAGGAACGGCCGAGTCTGTCGGCCGGTAAATAGCGCGCCCGGAAGCGCCGGTCAGGCGTTGTCCAGCCCGTATAGCGAATGCAAAGTCCGTACCGCAAGCTCGGTGTAGGGCGCGTCGATCAATACCGATATCTTGATTTCAGACGTTGTGATGGCCCGGATGTTAATGCCCTTGGCGGCCAGCGCCTGGAAGCAGTCGGCGGCGACGCCGGCGTGGCTGCGCATCCCGATGCCGATTACCGACACCTTGGCGACGTCGGTCGAGCCCTGCATCGTCTGGTAGCCGATCGCCTGGCGGGCGCTTTCGATGACCTTGCGCGAGCGCTCGTAATCGGCCGTCGGCACCGTGAACGTCATGTCGGTCGTGCTGCCGTCCTCGGAGATGTTCTGCACGATCATGTCGACGTTGATGTTGGCAGCCGCAAGTGGCCCGAATACGGCAGCGGCGACGCCCGGCTTGTCGGCGACGTGGCGCAGCGAGATCTGCGCCTCGTCCTTGGAGTAGGCGATACCCGAAACGAACTTCTTTTCCACGATCTCGTCCTCGTCGCAGATGAGAGTGCCCGGCGGATCGCCGCCGTTGTCGATAATACTCTCCGGATCGTCGAAGCTCGAACGCACGAAGGTGCGCACGCCGTGGACCATCGCCAGTTCCACGGAACGCACCTGCAGCACCTTCGCGCCGAGCGACGCCAGTTCAAGCATCTCTTCGTATGAAATGCGTGACAGCCGACGCGCCCGCTGCTCGATGCGCGGGTCGGTCGTGTAGACGCCGTCAACGTCGGTATAGATATCGCAGCGGTCGGCATGGAGCGCCGCCGCCAGCGCCACCGCGCTGGTATCGGACCCGCCGCGGCCGAGCGTCGCGATGCGGTTGTCCGGCCCGATGCCCTGGAAGCCGGAGACCACCGCGACCTGGCCTTCGGTCAGCCGCCGGATGAGCTCGGTGCCGTCGATGTCGGCGATGCGCGCCGCGCCATGGGCGTTGTCCGTCTTGATCGGGATTTGCCATCCCTGCCACGAGCGCGCGTTGACGCCGATGTCCTGAAGGGCGATGGCGAGCAGCCCCGACGTCACCTGCTCGCCGGCGGCGACCACGACGTCGTACTCGCGCGCGTCGTGGAGGGGCGCCGCTTCCCGCGTCCACCCGACGAGCTGGTTGGTGGTGCCCGCCATGGCCGATACGACGACCGCGACCTGGTGGCCGGCATCAACCTCGCGCTTGACGTGGCGGGCGACATTCTTGATGCGCGGCACGTCGCCGACGGACGTCCCGCCGAACTTCATCACCAGCCGTGCCATGAAAGTCCCGTCGCTGCGCCGTTCGCACCTGAAAAAGGCGCGCCTTCATAGCGACAGGACGGCGGCCCGGCAATGGCGGCCGGGATACCCGGCCGCCGCAGGTCGCCACAGTGGGCAGCCTACCACTCGACCCACTGGCCCTTGGGCTTCTGCCAGACCGAGAGGGCCGGAGGGGCGGAAAACAGCCCGTCCAGGTGGTCCATCTCGCTCGGATCGGCATAGACCTGCTGCATGCCCTCGGCGTCGAACCAGACGTCAACCCCAATCGCTTCCAGCGACGGCTTTTCGCCCGGCGCCGTCATGCGGAAGTACCATTCGCGCGACATGAGGCCCTTGGCGCGGGAGATATTCACCCCCTTGCGCAGGGCCTCGCTGAGGATCTTGGCGGCCGACTCGCGCGACTTCACCATGCCGCGCGCCAGGCCGACGTACCGCTCCGTGCGGCCGGCCGGGGCCGGCAGGTTGAAATGCGGCAGGCCAGGCGCCGATTCCCAGATGACCGACTCGCGGTCGCGATAAACCATCGCCCCGCCCTGCTGCACCTGCGGGTCGGAGAAGAACTGCCCGATGCCCGCCGGGTTGTTCCAGTAGTCGATGATGAGTAGCTCGCCGGCGCCGCTCTTCGGCGGATCGATCGGAACGTAGACGGCGTGGCTGAGGTCGCTGAACGAACGCGCTGCAGCGACCGCCTGGTCGGAACCGGCTGCCATGTTGTGGGCGGTGCGCCCGCCTTCGATGTCCTTGGCGACAAGCTGGCCGCGGACGGTAAACAGAACCTGCGCCGGCAACGCATCGACCATCAGCCGGAAGGGAAGCATCGTCATCTCGGGTCTCCTTGAGCTCGGGCGGCACCGCCGCCGTCATGGGGACCCTCATAAGAAGACCATGCAAAAGATGTTCAAGAACATCTTTTGAGATCAGGCTATGACCGGTCATCGCATCGGAGAGAGACCCATGCCCTACACCGCCGAACACAAGCAGGACACGCGCACGCGCATCATCCAGAGCGCGCGCCGCCTCTTCAACCGCAACGGCTTCGAGGCCGTCACCATCGGCGAGATCATGGGCGACGCCGGCCTCACCCATGGCGGCTTCTACAAGCACTTCTCCGCCAAGGAGGACCTCTACCAGGCGGCGGTGCTGGAGTTCATCCGCGGCGAGCCGGAGGGATGGCAGACCAAGAACTACGATCCCAAGGCCAAGGGGGCGGCGCTCGCCCGCATGATCCTCGATGCCTACCTGTCGAAGGAGCATTTCTCCGACCGAGAGGCGTCCTGCCCGATGATCGCCCTGCCCTCCGATGTCTCGCGCGGCAACAAGGCCGTGAAGGGCGCCTTTCGCGAGGTGATGGAGATGATGGTCGCGGCCTTCGAGGCGAATCTGCCGGCCGAAAAAGGGCAGCCGCAGCGCCAGCGGGCGCTGGCGCTCGTTGCGCTTGCCGTCGGCGGCATGGTGCTCGCCCGCGCCGTGGACGAACGCGGGGCGGCGGACGAAATCCGCGACGCCGCCCGGACCGAGGCGTACGCCAGCTTCGGCTGGTCGGGCTGACGGCTACTCGCCCGGCTCCGGCAGTTCTTCCCCCTCGGTCGCGGTAGCGACTTCCTGGTGCACGTACTTGGCGCCGCCTAGCCACGACGCGATGGCTGCGAGCAGATAGAGCACCAGCGAGAACGAGAATGCGAAGGCGAGGCCGTGCATGAACGGCTCCGAGATCAGGCCGGGGAAGAACTGCTTTCCGGTGATGGTCGCCGCATTGGCCGCGGGCAGCGCGGCAAGCACGTCCGGCGGCAACAGCTTGGCCATCGGGTTGTAGCCGAGGAACGCGGCGAACAGGCTGGCCACCGGCGGTGTCTGCGCGGCCTGCGTTGCGGCTGCCTCGGGCACGCCCTGCCCGACCAGGCCGGCCTTCATCGCAGTCGGCAGCGTCGAGGCGAGGCCGACGATCATCAGGCTGAAGAAGATGCCGATCGACAGCACCATGCCGGCGTTCATGGTCGTCGCCCGCATGCCCGACGCCTGCCCGCGCTCGGTCGCCGGCACCGAATTCATGATCTGCGTGCCGTTCGGTGCCGAGAACAGTCCCGAGCCGATGCCGTTGAGGAAGATCAGGAAGGCGAAAAGCCAGTACGGGAAATCGGCCGGCAGCAGCATGAGCAGGCCGAAGCTGATCGCGCCGAGGATCATGCCGCCGGTGGCGAACGGCCGCGCCCCGACGTGATCGGTCAGCCAGCCGGAGATCGGGCCGGCAATGAGGAAGCCCACCGTCAGCGGCAGCATGAAGATGCCGGCCCACAGCGGCGTGTCCTCGTAGCTGTAGCCGTGCAGCGGCAGCCAGACGCCCTGCAGCCACACGATCAGCATGAACTGCAGACCGCCGCGGCCGACCGCCGACAACAGCGACGCCAGGCTGCCGAAGGCGAAGGGCCGGATGCGGAACAGCTTGAGGTCGAACATCGGCTTGGCGACGTGCGGCTCGATCAGCGCGAAGGCAACGAGCAGCGCGACGCCGAGGAGGAGGAGCCCGTAGACCATAGGGTTGCCCCACGCCATGACGGCGCCGTTGTAAGGCTGGATGCCCTCGTTGACCGCGATCAGGATGAAAATGAGACCGACGGCGAAGGTGAGGTTGCCGAGCCAGTCCATCTTCTCGTAGCGCGGCGCGCGCATCTCCTTGAGCTTCCAGTACGCCCAGACCGTGCCGGCAATGCCGAAGGGCACGTTGACCCAGAACACCGCCCGCCAGTCGATGTCGGCGAGGAAGCCGCCGATGATGAGCCCGATGAACGAGCCGCCGATGCCGGCGACCGTGTTGATGCCGAGCGCCAGGCCGCGCTGGTGCGGCGGGAACGCGTCGATCAGGATGGCTGTCGCATTGGCCATCAGCAGCGCGCCGCCGACGCCCTGGATGACGCGCACCCAGATCAGGTAGGTCGCGGCCGTGCCGCCTTCGCCCGGAATGTAGGAAAGCGCCGCGGCGGCCAGCGTGAAGATGAGGAAGCCGAGATTGTACATGCGCGCCCGGCCGAAAGTATCGCCAAGACGGCCGAAGGCGACGACCAGTACCGAGGTCGCCACCAGGTAGCCCATGATCGTCCACAGCAGGTAGTTGATGTTCTGCGGCTGCAGCGGATCGAGGTGGATGCCGCGGAAGACCGCCGGCAATGAAATGAGCAGGATCGACGAATTGATGGTAGCGGCAAGGACGCCCAGCGTAGTGTTGCTGAGCGCGATCCATTTATACCGGGACGGATTATCCCCAGCAGGCGCAGTCATGGGAAGCTCGGACATGAATCGGAAAGACGGGAGGCGGACCAATGGTTCCGCCTTGCCAGGCCCGGCGTCAACTGGAACTATTTGTTAAGGTGCCCATGTGACCGACGACCGCACCCTCGATGCCAGCGTAGACCCGGCGGAAATCGCCCGGTTTGCCGGGCTCGCTTCGACCTGGTGGAACGAGCGCGGGCCGATGGCCCCGCTCCACAAACTGAACCCTACCCGCCTGGCGTGGATCAAGAGCGAGATCGCCGGACGCTTCGGCCGTGACGGCAAGTCCGCGAGCGCGCTGGACGGCCTTAGAATTCTCGACATAGGCTGTGGCGGCGGCCTGCTTTCCGAGCCGCTGGCGCGAATGGGGGCCACCGTCGTCGGCATCGACCCGACCGCCGATATCATCGCGGCTGCCCGCCACCACGCCGAGGCGATGGGCGTGAAGGTCGACTATCGCGAGACCACGGCGGAGACGCTTGCCGCCGCCGGCGAGACCTTCGACGCGGTCATGGCGCTGGAAGTGGTCGAGCACGTCACCGACGTCGATGCCTTCGTCGCGACGGCGGGCGCGCTCGTCAGGCCGGGCGGCCTGATGATCGCCTCGACCATCAACCGGACGCTGCGCGCTTTCCTGCTGGCGATTGTCGGCGCCGAGTACGTGCTGCGCTGGCTACCGCGCGGCACCCACAGCTACGACAAGCTGGTCACGCCGGAGGAGCTCCGCGCGGCGTTCCTCGCAGCGGGCCTCTTTCCCTCCACCGAGACGGGCGTGATGTATCTGCCGGTGCTCGACGAGTTCCGGCTGACCGGCGATCTCGGCGTCAACTACATGATTGCCGCAACGAAGGGCTAGTTCGCGTCCTCGGGCAGCGGCGGCAGCGGATGGAACCCGATGCCCTCCTCGACCAGCGCCTTGGCCTCGTCGGCAGTGGCCTCGCCGTAGATGCCGCGGGCCTCGGTCTCGTTGTAGTGAATCTTGCGCGCCTCCTCGGCGAACTTGTCGCCGACGTAGTCCGCGTTCTCCGTCACCTTCTTGCGGAATTCGCGGAGGGCCTCCTGGAACACCGCGCTGCGCGGGTCCGGCGCCGCAAGGCTCACGGTCTCGCCCTTCTTCTTCGTCCCGGAAACTGCCGGCGCCATTGGCGCCTTGCCGATCTCGTGCGAGCCGCACACAGGGCAGAGCGTCTCACCGGCCGCCGACGCGCGGTCGTAGTCGGCACTCGAACGGAACCACGCCTCGAACTCGTGGTCGCGGTCGCAGCGAAGGGCGTAGCGGATCATTTTTTTTACGACACTGATTTCAGGCGCGCGGGAAGCACCGGAGGGGTGAAAGCGCGATCGTTGGCAAGCGAGGGAAGGCGCTGCCGTACCGCCGCGCTCTCGGCGGCGTCGATCTCGGCAACGATGATGCCGGGTTCGGTTCCCGCTTCCGCGAGTATTTTGCCCCAGGGATCGACGATCAGCGAATGGCCGTAGGTGTCGCGGCCGTCTTCGTGATGCCCGCCCTGCGCGGCCGCGATGACGAAGGCGCCGATCTCGATGGCGCGGGCGCGCAGCAGCACATGCCAGTGCGCCTCGCCCGTCGTTTTCGTGAACGCCGCCGGAACGGCGATGAGCGAGGCGCCGGCTTTCGCCAGCGCGCGATAGAGTTGTGGGAAGCGCACGTCGTAGCAGATGGTGAGACCAAGCCGGGCATCCGGCAGGTCGGCGACGGTGGCGGTGGAGCCCGGCCGGTAGAGGCGTGACTCGCGGTAGCTTTCGCCACCGGCGAGATCGACATCGAACATGTGGATCTTGTCGTAGGTAGCGATGATCTCGCCGTCCGGCGCGATCAGGAACGAGCGGTTGGCGACACCATCGCCCGGAAGCTTCACCGCCATCGAGCCGATGTGCAGGTGAATCGCAAGCTCGCGGGCGAGTGCGCGGAAAGCGGCGAGCGACGGGTCGCTCTCCTCCGGCGCGATCGCCGCCAGCAGGCGGTCGCGGTCGCGGTCGAGGATGGTCGTCATCTCCGGCGTCAGCACGTACTGCGCGCCCGCTGCAGCAGCCTGGCGGACGAGCGCGCTTGCCGCCGCCACGTTGCGCGCGACGTCGACGCCGCTCCGCATCTGCACGGCGGCAACCTTGAACGCGGTCATGGCGCGAAATCCGAAATCATTGTGACGGACAATATCGTTCAGTTTGTCTCGCGGACAACCCGGGCGAACACCAGGACGTCGACCGCCGATGCCCCGGCCCGGAGCAATGCCCGGGTTGCGGCCTTGGCTGTCGCCCCGGTTGTGTAAACATCGTCAACCAGAAGGATGCGCTTTCCCTCGATTTTCGTCCGGTCGGCATCGGCAACGCGGAAGGCGCCGCGGACGTTCTTGTCCCGCTGGTCGCGCGTCAGTCCGACCTGCTGTCCGGTCGCCCGGATTCGGCGAAGCGCACGTGCGAACTGCGGCTTGGAGGCCGCGCGGGCTATGGCCCCGGACAGCGCCGCGGACTGGTTATAGCGCCGCCACCAGAGCCGGCGGTTGTGCAACGGCACCGGCACGATGGCGTCCGCCTCGGCCACCAGCTCGCCGCCGGCGCGGCGCATCCAGGCGCCCATCCACGCCGCCAAATCCAGGCGATCCCTGTATTTCAGACCATGCACCAGTTGCCGCGCGACGTCGTCGAAAGCCGCGACCGCCCGGCAACGATCGAACGGCGGCGGGTCGGCAATCGCCTCGGCGGACAGCGCATTCGGCCCGATATCGTACGCAAACGGCACCCCCAGCCGCGCGCAATACGGCTTCTCGATCAGGCGGAGTTTCGACCAGCAGCGCGCGCACAGACCGCCATGCCCGCCGGTCGGCATATCGCAGCTAAGGCATTGCGGCGGCATGGCAAAATCGGCCGCGGAGGCGGCGACGGCGCGCAGGCCATGGGCGAGGTCCATGGGCGGAGAATACAGACGCGGCAGGCCGGCCGCCACTTTGACGCCGGACAGCAGCCGGACGATAAGGCAGCCATGGAAAACGGGCCGCCGCGGATATTCGACCATGCGCTGATCGACGCCCGCCGGCGGCGTGCGCTTGCCCGTCCGGCGGCGGGTGCGGGCTTCCTTTTTGATGCCGTGGCGGACGAGATTCTTGAGCGGCTTGCCGTGGTGAAGCGCGGATTTGCTGAGGCCGCCGACCTGGGCAGCCCGTCGCCGGCGCTCGTTTCGCGGCTTTCCCTCTCCGGACAGGCAGACCGGACAGTCCGGATCGACCGCATTTCGGAGACCAGTCCGGAAGTCATCGGCGACCTCGAGTTGCTCCCCTTCGCGCCGGCGCAATTCGACCTCGTGGTCTCGGCGCTGGCGCTCCAGTGGTGCGACGACCTCCCCGGCACGCTCGCCCAGATTCGCGCCACGCTGAAACCCGACGGCCTGATGCTCGCCGCCTTCCTCGGCGGCGAGACCCTGACCGAGCTCCGCCAGTCGTTCGCCGAGGCGGAAGCCGAGCTGACCGGCGGAGCGTCGCCACGCGTCGCGCCCTTCACGGAACTGCGCGCGGCGGGCGCGCTCCTCCAGCGCGCCGGGTTCGCGCTGCCGGTGATCGACCAGGACCGGCACGTCGTGCGCTACGACAGCGCGCTCCACCTGATGCGCGACCTGCGTGCGATGGGGGTGACCAATGCGCTGAACGAGAGGAGCCGCACGCCCCTGACGCGGAGCGTGCTGATGCGGGCGGTGGCGATCTACGACGAGCGGTTCAGCGATCCCGACGGGCGCGTGCGCGCCACCTTCGACGTGATCTCGCTATCGGGCTGGGCGCCGCACGCCAGCCAGCAGAAGCCGCTGAGGCCGGGAAGCGCAAAGGTGCGGCTCGCCGACGTGCTCGGCGTCAGAGAGCGATCGACGGGCGAGAAGAGCGGCCGCTAGCGGTCGAGCGTCTTCATGGCGCGCTGCTGCTCGTCCGGCGAGACGATAGAGCCGGTGACGATCGGGTCAACCGCGCCGGCCGAAGCCGTGACGTTGCCCGTGCCGCGCGCCGAAACGCCACCGACGAGGACGGCAGCCACCCCGACAAGTGCCAGCGCCAGTGGAATGAAGGCCGCCATGCGCGTGCGGCTGATGCCGGCGCCGACGGCCGGCGGCAGGATGATTTCGTGAGCAGACATGAAAGAGAATCCCCGCGCCCAAAACCCAGCGGCGACTCTCAGGCGAAGATCATAAATGATCTATTAACGCCGGGATGAGCGGGAGATCCGCCGGCGGCATCGGATAGTCGCGCAGCTTGACCGGCTTCACCCATTTCAGTGCTTGCCCCTCGCGTGGTGCGGCGATGCCCGACCAGCGGCGTGTCACATAGAGCGGCATGAGCAGGTGGAAGTCGGGATAGCTGTGGCTGGCGAAGGTGAGCGGCGCCAGGCACGCGTCCTCGACCGAGACGCCGATCTCTTCTCTCAGCTCGCGCACGATCGTCGCTTCCGGCGTTTCGCCGGCCTCGACCTTGCCGCCGGGGAATTCCCAAAGGCCGGCGAGCGTCTTGCCCTCGGGGCGCTGCGCAATGAGGACGCGGCCTTCGATATCGACCAGCGCGCAGGCGGCGACGAGGAGGAGTCTGGTCATTTCGAGAGTCTATCTTGGCTCAACGCACGCCTCACTCAGTCGTCACCCCGGCGAAGGCCGGGGTCCAGTCTTTCTTGCCCGCTGCCGCGGGCTGCTGGATTCCGGCCTTCGCCGGAATGACGGAAGGAGACCGAGGGCTTTGTTGCGCCGCGCGCATGCTCACGACCGGTAGTCGCCGTTGATGGCGACGTATTCCTTCGTGAGGTCGCAGGTCCACACGGTGTCGCGCGCCGTGCCGAGATTGAGATCGACAGTGACGACGATGGCGTCGTTCTTCATGTAGGCCGAGGTGGCTTCCTCGGAGTAGGCGGGGTCGCGCTCGCCCTTTACGGCGACGCGGATGTCGCCGAAGGAAATCGCCAGCCGGTCGCGATCGGCGGGCTCGCCGGCCTTGCCGACCGCCATGACGATGCGGCCCCAGTTGGCGTCCTCCCCGGCGATCGCCGTTTTCACGAGTGGCGAGTTGGCGATGGAGAGCGCGACGCGGCGGGCGGAGCGCTTCGAGGTCGCGCCGAGCACGCGCACCTCGACGAACTTGCGCGCGCCCTCGCCGTCCCGCACGACCTGATGGGCGAGGTCGCGGAGCACCTCGTTCAGCGCCGCCTTGAATGGGGCAAGACGCTTGTCCCGGGCGTCGGTGATCTTCGGCGCTTTCGCCGCCTTGCCGGTAGCGAACAGCAGGAGCGTGTCGGAGGTCGAGGTGTCGCTGTCGACGGTGATGGCGTTGAAGCTGCCGGTGACGCCCTTGGCGAGCAGTTCCTGCAAGACGGGCGCCGCGATCGACGCGTCGGTGAATACGAACGACAGCATGGTCGCCATGTCGGGCGCGATCATGCCGGCACCCTTGGCGATGCCGTTGATGGTGACCGTGGCGTCGCCGAGCCTGACGCGGCGGGTCGAGCCCTTGGGATAGGTGTCGGTGGTCATGATCGCCGAGGCCGCATCGATCCACGGACCGGGCTCCGCATGGGCAAACATCCTGCCCACCACGCCATCGAACTTGGTCGCGTCGAGCGGCTCGCCGATGACGCCGGTGGAGGCGAGGAACACCTCGGCGGGCTTGCAGCCAAGCGCCTTCGCCGTGATCGCCGCCGACAGCCTGGTGGATTCGCGGCCGTGCTTGCCGGTGAAGGCGTTGGCATTGCCGGAATTGACGAGCAAGGCGCGCGCCTTGCCCGACTTCAGCGATGCCTTGCACCAGTCGACCGGCGCCGACGGGCATTTCGAACGGGTGAACACGCCCGCGATGGACGTGCCCTTGTCAAAAACCATGAGGAGCACGTCACGCCGGTTCTTGTAGCGGATGCCGGCTTCCGCCACCGCGAACCGAACCCCGGCTACCGCCGGCAGCGCAGGAAACGCCGCCGGCGCCAACGGTGACCGCGCCCCCATGGCCCGCCTCTACCCTACTGGGCGGGCGCCGCCGGAGCGGCGGGAGCGG
>JBEHXS010000052.1:0-14196 GCA_048498575.1 Pseudomonadota bacterium | reverse complement strand
TGCAGGAGCTGCAGGCGGAGGTCGTCCACATATCGCGGCTCTCGGCGCTGGGCGAGATGGTCTCGACGCTGGCCCACGAGCTGAACCAGCCGCTGACGGCCATCGCCAACTATCTGCGCGGTTCGAAACGGCTGCTTGCCGATACCGAGGGATCGGCCGCCGAAACGGCCCGCGAGGCCCTCGAAAAAGCCTCCGACCAGGCGCTGCGCGCCGGCCAGATCATTCGCCGCATGCGCGACTTTGTCAGCCGCGGCGAGACCGAGCGCCGCATTGAAAATCTCGCCAAACTCGTCGAGGAAGCCAGTGCCCTGGCCCTGGTCGGGGCGAAGGAGCACGGCGTTCGCGTCAGCTTCCGTTTCGACCCCAGCGTCGATCTGGTGTTGGCGGATCGCGTGCAGGTCCAGCAGGTTCTGCTAAACCTGATGCGCAACGCCATCGATGCGATGCTGCAAAGCGAGCGCCGCGAGCTCAACGTTGCTACCGCTGCCGTGGATGACACGATGGTTGAAGTCAGCGTTTCCGACACCGGCAGCGGCATCGCCCCCGAGATTGCCGATCAGCTTTTCCAGCCGTTCGTAACCACCAAGCGCCAGGGCATGGGAGTGGGTCTCTCGATATCGCGGACCATCGTCGACGCCCACGGCGGCACGATCAGGGTCGAGCCCAACCCGGGCGGCGGTACCATCTTCCGCTTCACGCTTCGCCGCGTCGATGAGAAGGAGGCGGCGGCCGATGTCGACTGAGATAGCGGTGCACGTGATCGACGATGACGACGCCGTGCGCGACTCGGTTTCGTTCCTGCTGACGAGCGCCGGCCTGAAGGTGAAGACTCACGAATCGGCGCGCCTGTTTCTGGACGGCGCGGCCGATCTCATCGGCGCCTGTATCATCACCGACGTGCGCATGCCCGGTCTCAGCGGCATCGAACTGCTGCGGGCGCTGCGGACGCGCGGCGACACGGTGCCGGTCATCGTCATGACGGGTCACGGCGACGTGCCCCTGGCGGTGGAGGCCATGAAGCTCGGCGCCGCCGATTTCATCGAGAAGCCGTTCGACGACGAGGTGCTTTTGGCCGCCGTTCACAGCGCCCGCGCCGGAGCGACAAGCACCACCAGCCGCGATGCCCGCGCGCTCGAGATACGGACGCGTGTCGCTGCGCTGACCGATCGCGAGCGACAGGTCATGGATGCCCTCGTCAAGGGCCATCCAAACAAGGTCATTGCCTTCGACCTCGGCATCAGTCCCCGCACGGTCGAGATTTACCGCGCCAACGTCATGACCAAGATGCAGGCCGGAAGTCTTTCCGAGCTCGTCAGGATGGTCCTCCTCGTCGCTCCCGAAGCCGGGGATTGACCGGCCTCCGCCCGATTGAGGCACCGCAAAGCACGACCGCAGCGCGTCGCTTAACGTGCCGGTATGAACGCGCCGTCATCGCAGCTTCCAGACCCACCGCCTCCGACCGTCTTCGTTCTCGACGATGATGAGGCCGTGCTTAATTCCCTCTCCTTCTATCTGCGGATAGAGGGGATGAACGTGCGCACCTTTCGGACCGGGAGCCAGCTCCTCGACGAAAGCACTTTTCCAGCGGCTGGCTGCCTGGTCATCGACCTCAAGCTGCCCGACGGCGACGGGCTGGATCTGGTCTCCCGCCTGCGCGGCCGCGGCGTTGGCCTGCCGGTCATCCTCATCACCACCAACCCGACGGAATCGACCCGCCGCAAGGCTGCAGCGGCGCGGGTAGTCATTGTTGAGAAACCGTCATTGGGGAATGCCCTTCCGGACGCTATCCGTAATGCCATAGCCAGAACGCACTGATTCGGCCGGCGGCGGATTCCCCATGACAATTCGCAATCTCGATGCGCTCTTTGAGCCGAAGTCGATTGCCTTGATCGGCGCCAGCAACCAGGCGGGCTCGGTCGGCGCGGTTCTCGCCCGCAACCTGCTCGACACCGGATTCTCCGGACCGATATTCCCGGTCAACCCACACGAGCAATCGATCCGCTCGACGCTGAACTATCGCACCGTCGCCGAACTGCCGCTCACCCCTGACCTCGCCGTCATCGCAACGCCTCCGGCAACCGTGCCCGCCCTTGTCGCCGAACTGGCCGCCCGCGGCTGCCGCGCGGCAATCGTGATCACCGCCGGCTTCAGCGAGGGCGGCGGCGCCGAAGGCAAGCGCCTGGTCGACAGCGTGCTTGCCGCCGCCCGTCCGAGCCTCATGCGGATTGTCGGGCCCAACTGCCTGGGCTTCATCTCGCCGGGTCGCGGCATCAACGCAAGCTTCGCCCATGTCACTCCCGCCGATGGGTCGGTGGCGTTCCTCAGCCAGTCCGGCGCGCTCGCTACGGCGATTCTCGATTGGGCCAAGGGCCGCAATTTCGGCTTCTCCCACGTCGTCTCTCTCGGCGACATGGTCGACGTCGATTTCGGCGATCTGCTCGACTATCTGGCGCTCGACCAGAAGACGCGCGCCATCCTGCTCTACGTCGAAAGCATCACCCACGCGCGCAAGTTCATGTCGGCTGCCCGCGTCGCGGCACGCGGCAAGCCGGTGATCGTGATCAAGTCGGGCAGCAGCAACGCCGGCGCCAAGGCCGCCATGTCGCACACCGGCGCGCTCGCCGGCGCCGATCTCGTCTACGATGCCGCCTTCCGTCGTGCCGGCACCCTCCGCGTCCACGAGTTGCGCGAATTCTTCGAGGCGGTAACGACGTTGTCCTCGGGCATCGAGGTTAAGGGCGACCGCCTCACGGTCCTCACCAACGGTGGCGGCGCCGGCGTGCTCGCCGCAGACGCCCTGGAGGAACGTGGCGGCCGCCTGGCCGAACTGCCGCCGGCGCTGATTGAGACGCTGAGCCAGTCGCTGCCCAAGGCCTGGTCGCATGGCAACCCGGTCGACATCCTCGGCGACGCCGACGGAGCCCGCTATGCCGCCGCCATGAAGGCGCTGGCGGGAAACCCCGACACTGATGCCCTTCTCGTCCTGAACTGCCCGACCGCGGTCGCCGACAGCACCGATGCCGCCAACGCCGTTGCCGCCAACATCGGCGAGAAGACCGCGCCCGTGCTCACCTGCTGGCTGGGCGACCCCGCCGCCAGCGCCGGCCGCGCCCTGTTCACGGCGCGCAAGATTCCAACCTACGAAACGCCGGACGAGGCGATCCGCGCCTTCATGCATCTGGTCGAATACCGCCGCAACCAGGACTCCCTGCTGCAGACGCCGCCCTCACGGCCGACGCAAGCCGTCGGCCCGGGTTCGCGCGAACTCGTGCGCGGCCTGATCAACGTCGCGCTCCAGAACGGCACCTCGCTGCTGAGCGAGCCCGATTCCAAGGCCATCCTCGCCGCCTACGGCATCCCGACCGTCGCCACCCGCGCCGCGGCAAACGTCGAGGAAGCGGTTCGCCTCGCGCGCCAGATGACTTTCCCGGTCGTCCTCAAGATTCTGTCGCCGGATATCAGCCACAAATCGGACGTCGGCGGCGTGAAGCTCGATCTCGAATCGCCCGAGGCGGTGGAGCGTGCCGCCCGGCAAATGCTCGACACCGTGCACGGCCGCGCACCAGCCGCCCGCCTCACCGGTTTCGTCGTCGAGGAAATGATCCGCCGCCCCGGCGCCCACGAGCTTCTGCTGGGCATCAGTGACGATCGCCTCTTCGGCCCGATCATCCTTTTCGGGCAAGGCGGCACGGCCGCCGAGATCATCCGCGACCGTGCCATCGGCCTGCCGCCGCTGAACGTGCCGCTGGCGCTCGAGCTCATCCACCGTACGCGCATCGCCAAGCTGCTCGGCGGCTACCGCGACCAGCCGCCGGTCGACATGCAGGCTCTCGCCGGAACGCTGGTCGCGCTCTCCAACCTGGTCATCGACTGCCCCGAGATCGCTGAGCTCGACATCAATCCCTTGCTCGCCGACGACCGCGGCGTGGTCGCGCTCGACGCGCGCATCGTCATCCGCACCGCGCCGCCGGAAAGCCACTTCGCGATCCGCCCCTACCCGGCCGACCTCGAGCGCGAAACGGCAATCGATGGGCGCCGCTATCAGGTGCGCCCGATCAAGCCCGAGGACGAGCCGGCGCTGGTCGAAATGCTGCGACGCTCATCGCCCGTCAGTGTCCGCATGCGGTTCCTGCGCCCGCTCCGCGAATTGCCTCACGCCCTTGCCGCGCGACTCTCGCAGATCGACTACGACCGCGAGATGGCGCTGGTTGCCCAGCCGCTCGATTCAGGAAGCGAAAGCGAGATCCACGGCGTCGCGCGGCTGGTTGCCGATCCCGATGGGGTCGCGGCCGAATTCGCCATCGTCGTGCGTTCCGATCTGACGGGGCGCGGCATCGGCCGCTACCTCATGACGGCGCTGCTCGACTACGCCGATCGGCACAACATCCAGCGGCTCACCGGCGACGCCTATCTCGAAAACCAGCCGTTCCTGCGTTTGGCGGAAACCTTGGGGTTCAAGGTCGAGTCCGACGACGGCCACGGCATCGTCCACATAGTCCGCGAATTGAAACCGGCGCCGACGCCTTAATCCGGCGCACGCAGCCGGTAGCCGATGCCGGTCTCGGTCAGGATGTATTGCGGCCGTTCCGGATCGGCCTCGATCTTCTGGCGAAGCTGCCGCACGTAGACGCGCAGGTATTGCGCGTCGGTCAGCGGATCCCAGAGCTCCGTCAGCAGGAACTTGTGCGTCAGCACCTTGCCCGCATGCTGCACCAGGATGCGCAGCAGATCGTACTCCTTCGGCGACAGCTTCACCTCGACGCCGCGCACCGTGACGATGCGCCGGACGAGATCGACCGCGAGATCGCCGAGCTTGAAGATCGGCCGCTCGCCCTGCACCTGCAACTGGTGGCGGAGGGCAGCCCGCATGCGTGCCAGGAGCTCGTCCATCCCGAACGGCTTGGTGACGTAGTCGTCGGCGCCGAGGTCGAGCGCCTGAACCTTCCCGCTTTCATCGCCGCGGCTGGAAAGCACCACGACCGGGACGCGCTCGTTCCGCGACCGTATCTGGCGCAACAGCTCCAGGCCGTCGACGTCCGGCAGGCCGAGATCGAGGATCACGATGTCGGGCTCGCTTGCCAGCATCTCCAGCCCGAGCTTTCCGTTCGGGGCCTCGATCGTCTCGTAGCCCTGCGTGCCAAGCCCCATACGCAACAGCTTGCGGATCGGCGGCTCGTCGTCGATCACCAGCACTTTCAGCGGCGCGCCGGTGTTCATGCGGCGTTCGCCAGGTCGCGCGGCGCCTGCGCGACCGGCAGCCGGATGGTGAAGATCGCGCCGCGCCGGTCGGCGCGATTGCCGGCAACGATCGTGCCCTTCATGGCCTCGACGAAACCGCGCGCGATCGCCAGCCCGAGGCCGGTGCCGGCCCGCACCTGGTCCTCCTTCTGCGCGCGATAGAATTTGTCGAAGATCCGCTCCGTGTCGTGGGGGGCGATGCCCGGCCCTTCGTCCATCACTTCGACGATCAGCGTGTTCTTGTCGGTGCCGCCCCGAATGCGAATCTCGGTGCCGGGGTCGGCATACTTCGCCGCGTTGTCGAGCAGGTTGAACAGGGCCTGCTCGAGCAGCACCGCATCGACGCTGAGCATCGGCAGGTTGGGCGGCAGATCGACCTCGACGCGGTGCCCGGCAAGTATCTTGCCGGCGCGGCGGAGCGCGCTGCCGACGATCTCGCCGACGTCGTGCGCCGACGTCTTCGGCGCCACCGCGCCCGCTTCCAGCTTGGTCATGTCGAGGAGGTTGGCGATGAAGCGGTTGAGCCGCTCCGATTCATCGATGATCGTCGCGAGCAGCTCGGTCTTCTGCGCGTCGGTCAGCCCGGCCGCGAAGTTGCGGAGCGTCTCGGCCGAGCCCAGAACCGAGGCCAGCGGCGTCTTGAGATCGTGCGACAGCGAGGTGAGCAGCGCCGAGCGCAGCCGCTCGGTCTCGATCGTGCGATTGGCGCGGTCCATGTCCTCGACCAGATAGACGCGCTCGATTGCCAGCGCCGCCTGGTCGGTCAGCGCGTCGAGCAGGCGCCGCTCGTCGGGCGTCAGCACAGGCCCGGTCTTGTCGTTGTCGATGCCGACGATGCCGATCGCGCCGCGTCCGGTCCGCATCGGCAGGAACAGGCGCTTCGCGCCCGGCAGCGTGTCCGATCCCCGTCCCGCGACGCGGTCGTTCTGCCAGGCCCATTTCGCCGCCGCGAGATCGGCCTCGTCGAGGACGTCTTCCGGAGGGTACCCCGCCCTGACGCTGACCGACCCGCTGTCCGGAAGCAGCAAGACGACCCGCACCTTGAGCATTAGCGCCGTCTGGTAGGCGGTCGCCCACAGCACGTCGTCAAGCGTGCCAACGCCCGCGAGCTTGCGGCTGAAGGAGTAGAGGGACTCGGTGGTCCGCGCGCGATTGATCGCGACCAGCGCCTGCGCGCGGACGCGCGCCGCGACGTTGGAGACGAGGATGGCGATGACCGTGAAAAACGCGAAGGCGGCGACGTTCTTCGGGTCGGCGATGGTGAGGGTATGGACCGGCGGCAGGAAGAAGAAATTGTAGGCGGCGGAGGCGAGCACGCTGGCGAGCAGGGAGGGCCACAAACCGCAGCCGACCGCCACTAATACGATGGCGGTGAGGAAAATGAGGTCGATGTTTTCGATGCCGAGGACCGGCTGCAGAACGGCGCCGATGGCGATGGCGAGCGCCACCGTCAGCACGGCAATTCCGTAGAGCCCGACTTCGTCCGAACGTGTCCGGGCTGCCGTCCGCACCGTGCTTGCCGGCGCGGTTGCCGGCACCTCGTCGCCGGCGACGATCTGCACGCTGATGCTTGCCGACATCCGGATGAGGTCCCGGACAACCGATCCATGCAGCAGTTCGAACCAGCGCGACCTCGTAGATTTGCCGATGACGATCTGGCTGACGTTGTTGGCGCGGGCGAAGCTCAGAATGTCGTCGGCGATGCGCCGGGCGCCGCCCGGAATGGTCACCGCATCGCCGCCCAGCGTCTCGGCCAGGCGCATGGTCTCGGCAATGCGATCCTGCGCCTCGGTCGATAGCTGCAACGAGCGGCGCGTCTCGATGGTGAGCGCGGTGAAGGGCGCATGCAGGCGGTCGCCGAGCCGCTTGGCGTAGCGCACGAGACCAGCGGAGCGTGGGTCCTCGCTGATGCATACCAGGATACGCTCGCCCGCCGTCCACGGGCCGGAGATGGCGTGCGCCTGCATATGGTTGAGCAGCTGCTCGTCGACGCGGTCGGCAGTGCGCCGCAGCGCGAGCTCGCGGAGCGCCGTCAGGTTGCCCGGCGAGAAGTAGTGCTCGAGCGCCCGGTCGGCCTGCTCGGGCACATAGACCTTGCCCTCCTTCAGCCGCTGAATCAGATCGTCGGGCGAAAGGTCGACTAGTTCGATGCCGTCGGCGCGGTCGAGGATCGAGTCAGGCACCGTCTCGCGGACGCGCACACCGGTAATCTTGGCGACGACGTCGTTCAGGCTCTCGATGTGCTGGATGTTGAGGGTCGAGTAAACGTCGATCCCCTCGTCGAGCAGCTCCTCGACGTCGAGGTAGCGCTTGGGGTGGCGGCTGCCCGGCGCATTGGTGTGGGCGAGCTCGTCGACCAGTGCGATCTGCGGATGGCGGGCGAGCACACCGTCGAGGTCCATCTCGTCCAGGGTCTGGCCGCGATATTCCAGCCGCCGCCGCGGCAGAATCTCGATGCCCTCGAGCAGTGCCTGCGTCTCGCGCCGGCCGTGCGTTTCGACGACGGCCGCGGCGACGTCGGCACCGTCGCGCGCCTTGGCGCGGGCCGACTCGAGCATGGCGTAGGTCTTGCCGACGCCGGGCGCGGCGCCGACGAATATCTTGAGCTTGCCGCGCCGGCCGGACCCGCGCGCCTCCTCCAGCAGGGCCTCCGGAGAGGGCCGCCGATCGTCGAGGTCGCGCCGAGAGTCCGACATCAAGCGTCTCGACTTGTCATCCCTTGGGAGCCGCCGCGGCGTCCAGCGCAAGGTTGAGCGACAGCACGTTGACGTGCGGCTCGCCCAGCAGCCCGAGGAAGCGGCCTTGCACGTTCGCCGCGACGAGCTGCCGGACCTGATCTTCGGTCATGCTGCGGGCCTTGGCAATTCGCGGCACCTGGAAGTAGGCCGCCTCCGGCGAAATGTCCGGGTCGAGGCCGCTGCCGGAGGTGGTTACCAGATCGACGGGAACAGCGGCCGACGGGTTTTCCGCCTTCAGCTTGGCGACGTCGGCGTTGACCCGGTCGGACAGCGCCTTGCTGGTCGGGCCGAGATTGGAGCCCATGGAATTTGCCGCGTTGTACGGAACGGCGGTCGTCTTCGTGGGGTCGGACGGGTCGGGACCCAGCGTCGCCGACGGCCGGCCGTGGAAATAACGGTCGCTGGTGAACGACTGGCCGATGAGCGACGAGCCGATGACCTGTCCATTCTCCCGGATCAGGCTGCCGTTGGCCTGCTGCGGGAACACCGCCTCGGCGACGCCGGTCATCGCCAGCGGATAGATGAGCCCGGTTATGACGACGAGCGCGGCGAAGAGCACGAGCGCGGGACGGATTTCCTTGAGCATGACCATCTCTCCTTTCAGACGAGATGCAGCGCGGCGACGACGAGATCGATCGCCTTGATGCCGATGAAGGGGATGATGACGCCGCCGAGCCCATAAACGAGGAGGTTGCGTCGGAGCAACGGACCGGCACCGATCGGCCGGTAGGCAACGCCGCGCAGCGCCAGCGGGATCAGCGCGATGATGATCAGCGCGTTGAAGATGATCGCCGACAGGATGGCGCTGGTCGGGCTCGCCAGGTGCATGATGTTGAGCGCCTGCAGCGGCCCCTTGGCGGCGCCGGGCACGGCGTAGAAGCCAGCGAACATCGCCGGGATGATGGCGAAATACTTGGCGACGTCGTTCGCGATCGAGAACGTCGTCAGCGAGCCGCGCGTCATCAGCAGCTGCTTCCCGATCTCGACGATCTCGATCAGCTTCGTTGGATTGGAGTCGAGGTCGACCATGTTGCCGGCCTCGCGCGCCGCGACCGTGCCGGTGTTCATGGCGACGCCGACATCGGCCTGCGCCAGTGCCGGCGCGTCGTTCGTGCCGTCGCCGCACATGGCGACGAGCTTGCCCTTGGACTGCTCGTCGCGGATGAGGCGCAGCTTGTCCTCCGGCGTCGCCTGGGCGAGGAAATCGTCGACACCGGCTTCCGCCGCGATCGCCGCGGCGGTCATCGGGTTGTCGCCGGTGATCATCACCGTGCGGATGCCCATGCGGCGAAGCTCGGCAAAGCGCTCGCGGATGCCGCCCTTGACGATGTCCTTGAGCTGGATGACGCCGAGCAGCCGCCCGTCGCGGGCCACCGCGAGCGGCGTCCCGCCGGACTTGGCGATGGTCTCCGCGATCTGGTTGATCTCGCGCGCTGTCTCATTGGTGACGCCCGGCAGCGGACGCACGGTCTCACTGGCGGCGGGATTGGCCAGAAACTTCAGGATGGCGTCGACGGCGCCCTTGCGCACCCACGAGGTCGGCGTCTGCACGCCGCTCATGCGCGTCTGCGCCGAGAACGGGACGAACGTGGCGTTGACCTCGGCAAGATCGCGGCCGCGGATGCCGTACTTTTCCTTGGCCAGCACGACGATCGAGCGGCCTTCGGGGGTTTCGTCGGCGAGCGAGGCGAGCTGGGCCGCATCGGCAAGCTCGGCCTCGGTGACGCCGCTGACCGGGAAAAACTCGGTCGCCTGGCGATTGCCGAGCGTGATGGTGCCGGTCTTGTCGAGGAGAAGAGTATCGACGTCGCCCGCCGCCTCGACCGCGCGGCCGGACATGGCGAGCACGTTGAAGCGCACCAGGCGATCCATACCGGCGATGCCGATGGCCGACAGCAGCGCGCCGATCGTGGTCGGAATGAGCGTCACGAACAGCGCCACCAGGATGACGATCGAGACCGCGCCGCCGGCATAGGCGACGAAGCTCGGGATCGTCGCCGTGGCGAAGACGAAGATGATGGTGAGCCCGGCGAGCAGGATGTTGAGGGCGATCTCGTTCGGCGTCTTCTGCCGTTCGGCGCCTTCCACCAGGTTGATCATGCGGTCGAGGAAGGTCGAGCCCTGTGCCGCGGTGATGCGCACCTTGATCCAGTCGGACAGGACCTGGGTGCCGCCGGTGACGGCCGAGCGGTCGCCGCCCGACTCGCGGATGACCGGCGCCGACTCGCCGGTGATCGCCGCCTCGTTCACCGAGGCCACACCCTGCACCACTTCGCCGTCGGACGGGATCGTGTCGCCGGCCTCGACCAGCACGACGTCGCCGACCTTGAGGCTGGTGCCGGGGACCGACTTGTAGTCGCGGCTGTCGCCGGTGAGCAGCTTGGCCTTGGTTTCGGTGCGCGTGCGGCGGAGCGAATCGGCCTGCGCCTTGCCGCGGCCCTCGGCGACCGCCTCGGCAAAATTCGCGAACAGCACGGTCAGCCAGAGCCAGATGACGATCTGGATCTCGAAGCCGAGGACGCTGCTGCCGACGACGACATCGCGCACGGTGATGACGGTGGTCAGCGCCGTGACCACCTCGAGCACGAACATCACCGGATTACGGATGAGGCTGCGCGGATCGAGCTTGGCGACGGCGCCGAGAAGCGCCGGCCCGATGATCGCCGGGTCGAGAAGCGTGGTGTTGCCGCCGCGGCGTGATTGAGTTGAGGAAGCCATCGCGCGTTCTCCTAGAAGACCGTTCCGGAAAGCATGGCGAGATGCTCGACGATCGGGCCAAGCGCCAAGGCCGGGAAGAAAGTGAGACCGCCCATGATGAGGATCACGCCGACCACGAGGCCGACGAACAGGCCGCCGGTAGTAGGCAGCGTGCCGGCCGAAGCCGGCACCGTCTTCTTGGCGGCCAGCGCCCCGGCGATCGCCATCGCCGGCACGATCATCAGGAAGCGGCCGACGAACATCGCGACAGCGCCGGTGATGTTGTAGAAATTGGTGTTGCCGGTGATGCCGCCGAAGGCCGAGCCGTTGTTGGCGGTGCTCGACGTGAACAGGTAGAGAATCTCGGAGAAGCCGTGCGGCCCGGCGTTGGCGATCGAGGCAAGCGCGCCCGGCAATACCGTGGCCACCGCCGTCCACCCCAGGAACATCAGCGGCAGGACGAGGATGGCGAGCATCGCCATCTTCACTTCCTTGGCCTCGATCTTCTTGCCGACGTATTCGGGCGTGCGCCCGACCATGAGCCCGGCGACGAAGATCGACAGGATGACGAACAGCAGCATGCCGTAGAGGCCGGCGCCGACGCCGCCGACGATGATCTCGCCGAGCTCCATGTTGATGAGCGGGATCATGCCGCCGAGCGCCGTGAACGAGTCATGCATGGCATTGACGGCGCCGCAGGAAGCCGCCGTCGTGATGACCGCGAAGAGCGCCGAGGCGACGACGCCGAAGCGCACCTCCTTGCCCTCCATGTTACCGCCGGCGAGCCCGAGCGAATTGAGGATGGTGGTGCCGTTGGCCTCGGCCCAGTAGCAGACCGCGACCCCGGCGACGAAGAGCACGCCCATCACGGCGAGCACCGCCCAGCCCTGGCGCTGGTTGCCGACCATGCGGCCGAAGACGTTGGTAAGCGCCGCGCCGATGGCGAAGATCGAGATCATCTGGATGAAGTTCGAGAAGGCCGTCGGGTTCTCGAAGGGATGCGCGGCATTGGCGTTGAAGAAGCCGCCGCCGTTGGTGCCGAGCATCTTGATCGCGACCTGCGAGGCAACCGGGCCGATGGCGATGGTCTGCTTGGCGCCTTCGAGCGTGGTGGCGTCGATGTAGGCGCCGAGCGTCTGCGGGATGCCCTGCCAGACAAGGAACAGGGTGAAGGGAATGCAGATCGGCAGCAGGACGTAGAGCGTGACGCGCGTGACGTCGACCCAGAAGCTGCCGATCGAGCGGGCGCTGCCGCGCGCGAAGCCGCGGATGAGCGCCACGGCGAGCACGATGCCGGTTGCCGCCGACAGGAAGTTCTGGTGCGTCAGCCCGAGCATCTGGGTGAGGTACGACATCGTCGTCTCACCACCGTAGTTCTGCCAGTTGGTGTTGGTGATGAAGCTGATCGCGGTGTTGAAGGACAGCACCTCGGGTACGCCGGTCATGCCCTGCGGATTGAACGGCAGGAAGCCCTGCACGCGGAGCAGCGCGTAGAGAAAGACGAAGCCGGCGACGTGGAAGACCAGCATCGCGACGGCGTAGTTGACCCAGTGCTGCTCGTGTTTCTCGTCGATGCCGGCGGCGCGATAGAGGACGCGCTCGACCGGTACGAGGACGGGCGACAGGAACGTGCGCTCGCCGCTGAAGACGCGGGTCATGTAGCCGCCGAGCGGCTTCACCAGCGCGACCACGATCGCGCAATACAGGATGATCTGCAGCCAGCCGTTGATCGTCATGGTGTGCGGTCCCGCTAGAACCATTCCGGCCGCAGCAGCGCGGCGACGAGGTAGGCGAGGAGCCCGGCGGCGACGAGGCCGGCGAGCGAATAGTCGAAGATCATGGGCCGCCCCTAGAGCATTTCGCAGGCATAGGCGTAGGCGATCGCGACGGCGAAGAAGCCTATGCCGAGAGCCAGCAGGAGAAGATCGAGCATGGTCGCGCCCTTGTTTATGGCCGCAGGCGTCGTTCATGGCGCAGGCGGCCGGCGTTCCTCGTGCGACAGATCAAGGTCGGAACGCTTTCTTGCGTGGGCAGTAAGTGACAGGGCGGGCGTAGGCTTTCGAGAGGGCCGGAGCGGCGACGATATAGGAATCCCATAAAGACGGGCTGCGCCGCGGCGGCGGGAAGCGGCGACTTATGGCCGGTGGCCCCGGCCTTTACGGCGCGGCAATAACGTCGGCCGGCGGGCAATCTGGATACCCTATGGGGTTCTCGCCCATCTCATGGCCAGCGGCGCTTTCGCGCGCCGCGGGGCATGAAAGGCGCCGACCATGTCGGACAAACTCCGCTTCCTTCATGGGCTGCTCACCCGCAGCCAGCGTCGCGTCACGCGCAACTTCGCCAACCGCATCAGCGCGCTGCCGGCCGAGCCATGCGCCGAGCCCAGCCTCGCGCTCCGTCTCGACGCGCTGCTTCAGGTGCGCGCCGCCCTCGACGCCTCGCTGGCGCTGCTGGGCTACGACCTGCCGGACTGGAGCATGCGCAGCCTCGTCCGCGAGGACGACGGCTGGCACTGCTGCCTGTCGCGGAACCCTGCGCTGCCCGCCGAGCTCGACGATACCGCGAGCGGCGATGGACCGACGCCGGCGCGCGCCATCCTGGCGGCGATGACCGCCGCCCGCTGCCGGGACGACGTCGAAGGCCATGCCGCTGCACGGCTGATCGCCGCCCCCGAACCCGCGGGCGATCCGCCGGCCGCCACGCCCGGCATCAGCTGCGACGACTACGCCTGAGGCGCTCGCACCGTAATCTCGTGGGCTCGCGGCATACGCGGCGTTGACGCACGTCAATGTTCGCCCGAGACTTAAAGCGGAAACAGATGGGGCAAACTTTCCGGCAGCCAACCGTGGCCCAGTCGAACCGTGGCTATGACCCGCGACATGACCCCCCGCCTGGCGCTCGCCGGCAACCTCGGCGCCGGTCCCGTGCGCACGCAGCGGCCGCTCTATCTCGACATGCTGCCGCCCTGCAACGTCGCCTGCCCCGCCGGCGAGGATATCCAGGCGTGGCTGGCGCTGGCGCGGGCCGGCGACTTCCGCGGCGCCTGGGAAACCATCGTCCGCGACAACCCGATGCCGGCCGTGCACGGCCGCGTCTGCTATCATCCATGCGAGACCGGCTGTAACCGCGCCGACCTCGACGAGGCGATTTCGATCCACGCCGTCGAGCGCTTCCTCGGCGACCAGGCCGCCGCCGCAGGCTGGCGCCTGCCGATCAATGCCAAGCCGACGGGCAAGCGCGTGCTCATCATCGGCGCCGGGCCGAGCGGGCTGTCGGCCGCCTACCACCTCACCCGCCTTGGCCACTACGCCGAGATCCACGATGCCGGCCCGCTGCCGGGCGGCATGCTGCATTTCGGCATTCCCGCCTATCGCCTGCCGCGCGCTGCGCTGATGCAGGACATCCGCCGCATCGAGGATGCCGGCGTGCGCATCGTCCTCAACCACAAGGTCGATGACGTGCTGGCCGAGCAGGAAGCCGGAAACTTCGACGCAGTGTTCGTCGCCATCGGCGCGCACGCCTC
>JBEHXS010000051.1:0-14320 GCA_048498575.1 Pseudomonadota bacterium | reverse complement strand
GGCGCCGGGGTTCACCATTGGCAACGTCCACGTCATGGCCGGGGTGCCGTCGATCATGCACGCGATGCTCGACGCTCTCGCGCCGACCCTGCCGACCGGGCGCCGGATGCTGTCGCGGTCGATCGACGCCGGCCTCCGCGAAGGCGACATCGCCTCGGCCTTCGGCGCGGTACAGAAGCGCTTCCCCGACGTTTCGATGGGAAGCTACCCCGGCTTCAAGGAAGGCACCGGCTTCACGACGCAGCTCGTGCTGCGCTCGCGCGACGAGGCGCGGCTGGCGGAGGCGGAGAAGGCCGTGAACGCGATGCTGGCCGAGGTGCGCGCAGCGCTCGCAAGATAAGCTGCCGGCGCATTTTCTCCCGCCGCCGGCTCGGCTAGGGTGCTGCCAGCCGAACTCAGGGGGATTGTCGCATGGTCGAGCAGCCGCGGGCAGACAAGGCGTTTCCGGTTTCGTGGGACCAGTTTCATCGCGACTCGCGCGCGCTGTCGTGGCGCCTTGCCGGGCAGGGAAGCTGGGAGGCCATCGTCTGCGTGACGCGCGGCGGCCTCGTTCCGGCAGCGATCATCGCCCGCGAGCTCGGCATCCGCCTCATCGAGACGGTCTGCGTCGCCTCGTACCACGACTACAAGGAGCAGGGTGGCCTGCAGGTGCTGAAGCCGATTGGCAGGGACATCGTCGATCTGGCCGAGGGCAAGGGCGCCGGCGTGCTGGTCATCGACGATCTCGTGGATACCGGCAAGACCGCGCGCCTGGTGCGCGACATGGTCCCCAAGGCGCACTACGCCACCATGTACGCCAAGCCGGCGGGGCGGCCGCTGGTCGATACGTTCGTGACCGAAGTCAGCCAGGACACCTGGATCTACTTCCCGTGGGACATGGGGTGGTCGTTTCAGCCGCCGATTGCGCAAAATACGGCCGGGTGAGCCAATTCGACGCGGTTCGCGCTGTGGTAGGCGACAGCCCCTGCGCAGGTTGCAGACAGTTTTAGTCAAATCGTCAAACTGTTGCTCAATCTCTCTTTCCGCCTCCATGCGTAGGTTGTCCCATCGCGTTTGCCGGGGCTCTGCCGCATGTTTCCATACCCGCACCTGGTCGCCCTTTCGGGGACGACATTGGCGCTGGCCGTTGTTTCCGCCGTGCTGGCAATCCTGCTCGTCCACCGGCATGGCGCGTTCCTGATAGCGCGGGAAACCGAGCGGGCTTTCCGGCAACTCTATGAGAACATCGGCGAGGGCATCTTCCGCGTTGCCGTGGATGGCACGCTGGTCAGCGCCAATCCCGCCTTCTGGCACCTCCATGGATATCGGGCGGGCGGCGAGGCCGATGGAGCCGGCCTGACGGCCAACTGGTACGCCGATCCCAGCCGCTACGCCGATATCCGGCAGCTCCTGTTCACGCGCGGCGTGGTCGAGAACCTGATCTCTGAAATCGTGCGCTACGGCACCGGCGAGCGCCTCTGGGTCGAGGAGAGCATCCGCCTGGTGCGCGATGCGCGCTCCGGCGAGCCGGCCTACTGCGACGGCACGGTCCGCGACGTCACCGACAGCATCCGCCGTACCGAGCTGCAGTCGCGCAGCGACAAGATCGCGGCGATCGTGCCGGGCTGCCTCTATCAGTGCCGCCTGTCGCCCGACGGCAAGGCGAGCATGCCCTACGCCAGCGTCGGCATCGCCAGCGTCTTCGGGCTGACGCCCGAGGAGGTCGCCAACGATGCCTCGCGGGTCTTCGCGCTCATCCACCCCGACGACCGCGACGCCGTCTACCAGTCGATCCATCGCTCGGCGGAGACGCTCCAGCCGTGGCGGTTCGAGTACCGCATCCAGAGCGCCGGCGGCGACCATAAGTGGGTGCTCGGCCACGCCATCGCCGAGCGCGAGGCGGATGGCACGGTCGTCTGGCACGGCTTCCTCACCGACATCACGGAGCGCAAGCAGGCCGAGTCGCGCATCTACGATCTCGCCTACCTCGACGCGCTGACCGGGCTCCCCAACCGCACGGTTCTGGTCGAGCGTCTGCGCGAGATGCTGGCGGCGCCCGGGCCGCAGCCGCGCTGGAACGCGGTGCTGTTCATCGACCTCGACCAGTTCAAGGTGCTGAACGACACCAAGGGCCACCACCTCGGCGACCGGCTGCTGGCCGAGCTTGCCCTGCGGCTGCGCGCCGTTGTCGGCCGCGAGGACCTCGTCACGCGCTTCGGCGGCGACGAGTTCGTGGTGCTGCTCCACGACCTCGCGATCGTCCCCGAGGTGGCGCAGCAGCAGGTCGGCCGGCTGCTGGACAGGCTGCATGCCGCGATCGCCGAGCCGTTCCTGCTCGACGGATTTCCGTTCCGTACCAGCGCCAGCATCGGCGTCGCGCTCTTCCGCGGCGGCGAGACCAACGTCGACGAGATCCTGAAGCGTGCCGACCTTGCGATGTACGAGGCGAAGGCCAGCGGCTACGGCTCGGCTTCATTCTTTGCGGCCGGCATGCAGGCGGTGCTCGAGGAACGCCTGACGCTGACGACCGAGCTCCGCGAGGCCATCGAGGAGGGCAGCCTCATCGTCTACTACCAGCCACAGGTCGATGACGACGGCGAGGTGTTCGGCGTCGAGGCGCTGCTGCGCTGGAACCATCCGCAGCGCGGCCTTATCCCGCCGGCCATCTTCATCCCGCTCGCCGAGCGCGCCGGCCTCGGCGAACAGATCAACGCGTTCGTCATCGGCAGCGCCTGCGCCACGCTCGCGCGCTGGGCCGATAATCCCGTGCTCAGCCAGTTGCAGATGGCGGTCAACGTCGGCGGCCGGCGCATGGGCCGCGATCTCGTCGACATCATTACCGACGCGCTGGCGCTGAGCGGCGTCGATCCGGAACGGCTCACCATCGAACTCACCGAGCAGGTCATGCTCGACAACATCGCCGAGCTCGATTCGGCGTTTGCCGGGCTGAAGCAGCTTGGCGTCAAAATCTTCCTCGACGACTTCGGCACCGGTTACTCGTCGCTGTCGCATCTGCGCCGCCTGCCGATCGACGCGCTCAAGATCGACTGTTCGTTCGTGCGCGACATCGAGACCGACCAGAACGACCGCGTCATCGTCCAGACGATCCTGAACATCGCGCGCAATCTCGGCCTGTCGGTGGTTGCCGAAGGCGTCGAGAACGAGATGCAGGGGCTGCTGCTCCGCCGTTTCGGCTGCCGCGCCTTCCAGGGCTTTCTCTACGGGCGGCCGATGCCGCTCGATGAATTCGAGGCGCGGTATGCGGCACCCCAGCCGCAGCGCGCCGCGGTCATGGCGCCGTCGCGGCTGGTCGTCTAGGGTCCCCTCCCAGTGGTTTGAGGAAGACGACGATGGCGGATCAGCATCCGGCAATTGCGAAGGATCGCGCCGCGGTTATCACCGGTGGCGCCAGCGGTATCGGGCTGGCGGCAGCGAAACGCTTAGCCGGCTTCGGAATGAAGGTCGCGATCGCCGACGTCAACGAACAGGCGCTGCTCAAGGCCGGAGCCGAAATTCGCGTCGCCGGCGCGCCGGAAGTGCTGGCCGAGGTCGTCGACGTTGCCGACATGGCGGCGGTGCAGAAGTTCAAGGAACGCGTCTACGCGCGCTTCGGCGAGGTCGCGGTGCTGATGAATAACGCCGGACGTGGCGGCGGCGGCAGTGCGCTCGAAAACTACGCCGGCTGGCAGCAGGTGCTGGGCACCAACCTGTGGGGCGTCATCAACGGCGTCCAGGCGTTCGTGCCGGCGATGATCGCGCAGGGCGCCCCGGCCGTGGTCGTCAACACCGGCTCGAAGCAGGGCATCACGACGCCGCCCGGCGACACGGCCTACAACGTCTCGAAGGCGGGCGTGAAGGTGCTGACCGAGGGGCTGCAGCACACGCTCCGCAATACGCCGAACTGCCAGGTCAGCGCCCACCTCCTCGTGCCGGGCTGGGTGCACACGGGCCTGACGGCGGCGAGCGGCGCGCCGAAGCCCGCCGGCGCGTGGCTGCCGGAGCAGATCATCGACGTGCTGCTGCCGCGGCTGGCGAAGGGCGATTTCTACATTGTCTGCGAAGACAACGAGGTCACCAACGCCGTCGACTTTAAGCGCATAGCGTGGGCGGCGGGCGACATCACCGAAAACCGCCCGCCGCTGTCGCGCTGGCACCCGGACTACAAGGACGCCTTCGCGGCGTTTCTCAAGCGGTAGCCGCGGCGCGCCGCCTGTTCCTCTCGATGTCGGGCAGGAAGACGGTGAGCAGCCCGATCGCCGGCAGGAAGGCGCAGACGTTGTAGACGAAGCCGATGCTGGTGGCGTCGGCGAGCGCGCCCAGCGCCGCCGCGCCGATGCCGGCGACGCCGAACGCCACGCCGAAGAATATGCCGGAGACCATGCCGACCTTGCCGGGCAACAGCTCCTGCGCGAACACCACGATCGCCGGGAAGGCCGAGGCGAGGCCGGCGCCGATGATGACCGTCAGGACCACCGTACCGACGAGCCCGACATGCGGCAGGATCAGCGTGAAGGGCAGGATGCCGAGGATCGACGCCCAGATCACGTACTTGCGGCCGAAGCGGTCGCCGAGCGGACCGCCGACGATGGTGCCGGCGGCGACCGCGAACAGGAACACGAACAGCAGGATCTGCGAGGCCTGCACCGACACGCCGAAGGTCGTGATCGTGTAGAACGTGTAGTAGCTCGTGATGCTCTGCATGTAGATGTACTTCGAGAAGACAAGCACGACGAGTACCGCCAGCGCGGCGATGGTCCGGTTGCGCGACAGGCCGGTGGCGACCGGTGGGCGGCTGGCAACGCGCGGCTTCGCGCCGAGGTGGTTGCGCTTGTACCAGGCGCTGACGTTCCACAGCACGACGATCGCGATCAGTGCGACGATGGAAAACCAGGCGACGCTGCGCTGCCCGTCCGGCACCACGATCGCCGCGGCGAGCAGGGGACCCAGCGCCGAGCCGGCGTTGCCGCCGACCTGGAAGACAGACTGCGCGAAGCCGTAGCGGCCGCCGGAGGCCAGCCGCGCGATCCGCGACGCCTCGGGGTGGAACACCGACGAGCCGATGCCGACCAGTGCCGCGGCGAGAAGCAGCAGCGGATAGTTGGGCGCGACCGCGAGCAGCAGCAGGCCGAAGAAGCTCGAGGCCATGCCGATCGGCAGCGAAAAGGGCATCGGGCGCCTGTCGGTGACGATGCCGACCACCGGCTGGAGCAGCGAGGCCGTGCACTGGAAGACGAACGTGATCAGCCCGACCTGCGCAAAGTTGAGCGCAAAAGTCTCCTTCAGCAGCGGGTAGAGCGCCGGCAGCAGCGACTGCATCGTATCGTTGAGGAAGTGCGAGACGCTGGCGGCGATCAGAATCGCATAGACGGTCGTTGGCTCGCTGGCGACGACCGCTGCCGGCTTCACTGGGGCGTCCACGGGGAAAATCCTGGCGTGCAGGGCAATTTGCCGGGCTGTATCTAGCCGGAAATGAAAAAAGCGCCAGTGCGGCGCTTTGATGGGAGCCATGAACGTTGGTGATGGGTGGGCTCGTGCCCACCCATCAACCAGTCGCTGTACTTACAGGTCGATCACGTCGTCGTTGTTCTTGCCGGTCTTGCGAATCGCCTCGGCGGCGTCGCGCATGGCCTTGGCGATGCGCCGCTGGACTTCCTCGGCCGCGTCTTCGAGGCGCTCGGCAAGCGCCGCCTTCAGGTCGCGGCGGGCTTCGTTCACCTCGTCGATGACGCCCGGAATGTCGCGGTCGCCCTTGCCTTCGCGCCGCCCGTCCCGCTTGTGGTCGTGGCGGGTGCGCTGGCCTTCCCACCACTCGCGGGCCTGGGCCATTTTGCGGCCGAACCGCTCGATGTTCTCCAGCGCCAAGTCGGCGAGCTCGCGGTTCTCGGCGAGATGCGCGCGGCCGGTGTCGGTGATGGCGTAGACCTTCTTGTTGCCCTCGGTCGTGGCCGACACGTAGCCGACCTCCTCGAGGTAGGTGAGGGTCGGGTAAACGACGCCGGGCGAGGGGCTGTAAATGCCGCTCGATTTCTCCTCGAGCGCCTTGATGATGTCGTAGCCGTGGCGCGGGCCGTCGGCGAGCAGCGCCAGCACGATCACCCTGAGATCGCCGTCGGCCAGCATCTTGCCGACCCGGAACGCGCCGCCGCCGAAGCCGCGAGGGCCGCCGGGCCCGCGACGGCCCCAGCCGCCGCCCATACCGGCGCGGCCGGCGAACTGCCAGGCGCGATCGTCTTCATGCCAATGGGGATGCATAGTCTTGTCTCCTATATCGTGCGATATAGCTAAGCGGCACGACCAGAAGTGTCAAGACATATCTTACGATATCTTTTGGTGGCGGATTTGCTGGGTTTCTCGATGTGGTGCGGACGCCCGGAATCGAACCGGGAAGGAGTAGCCTCCGAGGGATTTTAAGTCCCTTGCGTCTACCAGTTCCGCCACGTCCGCATGCCGCCCGTTGTCCGTGCGTTGCCGCCGGAGGTCAAGCGCCTGCCGCTCGTGGTACTCGCGCGGCCTGCTGACGCCGCCTGACACAGCTGTGGTCGATAAAGACGTTCTCACCCTTCAAGCGAGTTGGCGAATGACCAGGACCGTTCTCATCACCGGCTGTTCTTCCGGTCTCGGAAGACTCACCGCGCAGCACTTCGCCGCCGAAGGCTGGAACGTGGTCGCGACCATGCGGACGCCGCCACCCGATGCGGCGGCGGGCTATCGCGGCGGCGTGCTGGTGCACGCGCTCGACGTCACCGATCCGGCGAGCGCGGCGGCGGCGGTGCAGGCGGGTGTCGATCGTTTCGGCGGGCTCGACGCCGTCGTCAACAACGCCGGGGTCAGCGTCCTCTCGATCTTCGAGACGACGCCGCCCGAGGCCATCCGGCGCGTCTTCGATACCAACGTGTTCGGCGTGATGAACGTCATGCAGGCGGCGATCCCGCATCTCCGCCGGCGCGGCGGCGGCGCCATCGTCAACGTCACCTCGGGCGTCGGTTTCGTCGCGGTGCCGTTGCTGTCGCTCTACGTCGCCTCCAAGCACGCGGTTGAGGGACTGTCGGAGTCGCTCGCCTACGAGCTCGAGTCGCAGAACATCCGCGTCAAGCTGGTCGAGCCTGGCGCCATGCGCAACACCAGCTTCTCGGCGAGCACGCGGCAGGCCGCGTCGCAATCGCCGGTGCCGGCGGAATACAAGGCGTACTTCGACCATGCGCTCGGCGCGATGGTCCGCTATCCGTTCGCGGCGACCCCCGAGGCAGCCGTCGTCGCCGCCATTTACGCGGCGGCGACCGACCCATCGCCGCGCCTGCGGTATCCCGTCGGTCCCGATATCGACGAATACGCGCGCCTGCGCTGGTCCACGTCCGAGGACGAATACCGCCGCGAGATGGCGCGGCTGACCGGGCAAACGGCGTGGCGCGAAGGGCAGGGCGGAGACGCTCCCGCCCCTTGACGCGCGCCGGCGGCGGAGGCTTCCTCGGGATATGGCCCTCGCCACCTGGTTCGCCTTTGTCTTCGCGTCCGTCGTGCTCCTCCTCATTCCGGGGCCGACGGTGCTTCTCGTCATCACCTATTCGCTGACGCAGGGGCGCAAGATCGCGCTCGCCACCGCCGCCGGCGTCGCGCTCGGCGATTTCACGGCGATGACGGCGTCGCTCGCGGGGCTCGGCGCGCTGCTTGCCGCGTCGGCGACGCTGTTCACCGTGCTGAAGTGGATCGGCGCGGCCTACCTCGTCTACCTCGGCGTCCGGCTGTGGCGGGCGAAGCCGGCGCTGGCCGACGTCGACGCGCCAGCGCGCGCGCCGCGCAGCATCCTGTTCCACGCCTTCACCGTCACCGCGCTCAATCCGAAAAGCATTGCCTTCTTCGTGGCGCTGGTGCCGCAATTCATCGACCACACAGCGCCGTTCATCCCGCAGCTCGTGGTCATGGAGGCGACCTTCGTCACGCTCGCCATCGTCAACGTCTTCGGCTACGCGCTCGCCGCCGATACGCTGCGCGGACGCATCCGCAAGCCGCGCGTGCTCACGGGCATCAATCGCGTCGGCGCCGCCTGCCTGGTCGGGCTTGGCGCCGTCACCGCGGCGATCTCGCGGACCTGACGCCCAGCTATCCACCGCCCTTCATCGGCCTGTCACAGAGCTGTGCGCCGTGTGGCGGCAAATGCCGGACTCCGCGCTCCTGTCTCAGCCCGTTACCCTTCTCGGCCCGCCCGGCCTGATGCTCGCCTTCCATGTCGATGCAGAGGGCAGGGCACAGGAGCTTGCCGCCGACCGGCCGCTGCCGCCCGTGCCGGATAGCGGATGGCTGTGGCTGCACTTCAACCTCGCCGACAAGCGCGCCTGCACCTGGATCGGTGCGGCGCCCGAGCTGCCGGTCGCGGCGCGGGCGCTGTTCGCGGCGCTTCAGGACCACCAGCAGCTCTACGCTACGAACGACTGCATCTATGGCGTCTTCGCCGACCTGATGCGCACCTTCGACAGCACCGAGGAGGACACCGGCTACCTGACCTTCGCCATGGGCGGGCGGCTCTTGGTCAGTGGGCGGCGCCAACCGCTCCAAGCGGTGGACGCGGTGCGCGCTGCGCTCGTCGCCGGCAAACGCGTGGTCACACCGGCGGCCCTCATCGAGGGAATCGTCGGCGAGGCGATGAGCGGCATCGAGAAGCTGATCGAGACGCTCGCCCGGGAGCTCGATCGCGCCGAGGACAAGCTGCTGATCGATTCCATCGAGGACGAGCGGCGACGGCTTGGCCGCATTCGCCGCACCGGCGTGCGCCTGCACCGCCAGCTCGCGGGTCTGCGCCTGCTGCTCCGGCGGTTCGATGTCTCCGACGAGGATCTCGTCCTCAGTCCTGCGATCATCCTCAACACGGATCGCCTTGCCCAGCGCCTCGACGACCTCGACCAGGAAGTCGTCGCGACGCAGGAGCGGGCGCGGCTGCTGCACGACGAGATCAGCGCGCGGCTGTCGGAGGACAGCGCGCGCAACATCAACGCGCTGGCGATCCTGACCGCGCTGTTCCTGCCGCCATCGCTGGTCGCCGGCATCTTCGGCATGAACACCAGCAACCTGCCGCTCACCCAGATCCCGCACGGCTCGGCGTGGGCGATCGGTCTCGGCGTCGCCTCGGCCGCGTTTGCCTACTGGATTCTCCGGCGCCTCGGCGTCATCCGCCGCTGACCGTCCAGCGGTAGATCCAGTCGTTGCGGTCGAGGATCAGTTTTTCGCCGGCGAGGCGGAGCGCGGTATCGCGCGCGTAGGCGAGCGGCCCGCGCCAGTGGTAGGTCGCGCCGGCCCGCCAGGCCTCGGCGGCGACTCTCGCGACGCGCGCCTTGCGGGCGATGGCGTAATCGGAGAGGGCGGCGGGAATGTCGGCGGCGCCGTGCAGCTTCGCCGCCAGCACGGCGGCATCCTCGATCGCCATGCAGGCGCCCTGCGCCAGGAACGGCGCCATGGCGTGCGCGGCGTCGCCCAGCAGCGCGAAGCGCCCGTCGGCCCACACTGCCTCCGCCGGCACGCGCACGATCGCGTACTTCTGCCAGGCGACCGGCGCGGCGATGAGATGACGGGCCCGCGTCGGCCAGTCCTTGAAGCGGCGGGTGATCTCGGCGCGCTCGCCGGGCGCGCTCCAGCCCGGCTTCTGCCAGTCCTCGTTCACCGTCGCCACGATGTTCACGGCGGAAGCCTGCGCCACCGGATAGTGGACAAGGTGGGCGTCGGGGCCGAGCCACAGCACGACGCGATCCATCGCGACGAGGTTGCGGGCGACGTCGGCCGGCACGACCGCCCGCCATGCCGTGCGGCCGGTGGGGGAGGGGCGGGCGCTCCGCGCGATCTTCTCGCGGAACGTCGACCAGACGCCGTCGGCGGCGATCACGGCGACCGCCGCCACCACGTCGATGCCGCCCGGCTTGGCGATGCGCACCAGAAGGCCGTCGCCCTGCGGCAGGTGTTGCGAGACGGTCGCGGCGAGATGGAGCGTGACGTTCGGGTCGGCATCGACGGCGGCTGCGAGCACGGCTTGCAGGTCGGCGCGGTGGAGCACGCGGTAGGGGAAGCCGTAGCGTGCCTTGAAGGCGGCGCCGGGAACGGCGGTCAGCGGGCGCCCGTCGCCGGCGCTCCTGATTTCGATCGCCGCCGGTTCGATCGCCGCTGCGGCGATCTCCGCGTCGAGCCCGAGGTCGGCGAGTACGCGGCCGGCGTTGGGCGATATCTGGATGCCGGCGCCGGCTTCGCTGAGGTGGTCACTCCGCTCGACGATGACCGTCCGGAAGCCGGCATGCGACAGCGCCAGCGCCGCCGTCAGGCCGCCGATGCCGCCGCCAACGATGACGATGGTCTGCCGGTCGCTGCCTTTCGCCTGCGCGGGTATCGCCACAGGCGCTCCAGGATTAGGCGGCGCGCTCGCGCCAGAGGTGCCCTGGCGGCTCGGTCTGGTCGGCCGCGAGGCCGGGGCGGTAGCGGTAGAGGGTCGAGCAGTACGGGCAGACCTTTTCGTCGGCCTCGCCCATGTCGATATAGATGTGCGGATGGTCGAACGGCGGCTCGGCGCCGATGCACATGAATTCCTTCACCCCGATCGCGATCGCGTGGTCGCCGGCGGTATTCTCGAAATGCGGGACGATGTGGTCGGCCATCTCGCTGCCCTGCATGGGAGTTCTGGCGCGCGCGAGCCGCGCGGGCTTTTCGGCGCGGACAATAGCCGCCCCGCCCGGCAAGTGGTAGGGGCTTGCCGATCGAGCCACAACGCAGGTCCGCATGCATCATTTCGTCCATGACGGGGTCGATATCGCCTACATCGATGTCGGCAGCGGCGACCCCATCCTTCTCATCCATGGCTTCGCCTCGAACCACACTGCCAACTGGCGGTCGACGAGCTGGATCGACACGCTGACCGGCGACGGTCGCCGCGTCATCGCCATGGACGTGCGCGGCCACGGCGCCAGCACCAAATTCTACGAGCCGTCGCAGTATCGTCCGGCGCTGATGGCCGAGGACGCGGCGAACCTGCTCCGCCATCTCGGCATCCGGCACGCCGACGTCATGGGCTACTCGATGGGTGCGCGGGTCGCCGCGCTGCTCGCCATCGCGCACCCGTCGTTGGTCCGCTCCCTCATCATCGGCGGCATGGGCATCGGCCTCGTCCACGGCATTGGCGGCGAGCAGGAGATTTCCGAGGCGCTGCTGGCGCCTTCGCCGGAAGGCATCGCCAACGAGCAGGCGCGCGGCTACCGTACGTTCGCCGACCGCACCAAGAGCGACCGCCGCGCGCTCGCCGCCTCCATCCTCGAGCAGCGGCAGCCGGTTCCCGCCGAACGGCTGGGAAAAATCCAGGCGCCGACGCTGATCGCGGTCGGCACGCGCGACATGGTCGCCGGCTCGGCGCGGGAACTCGCCGCGCTCATCCCCGGCGCGGTCGCCGTCGACATCCCGAACCGCGACCACATGCTCGCCACCGGCGACAAGGCCTATAAGGCGGCGGTGCTGGATTTTCTCGCCCGCCGCCCTTGATTAGAGCGGAACCTAGCGTTCGTTAACCCGTTGCTGCTATTGCGAAGTCCGCAAAAAGTGGCGGTCGTGGCGGTCGCCTGATAGGTTGCCGCGCGTTTGCCGGCGCACCCGCGCCAAGAGGTGCCGATTGTCTGCCAAGATTTCCCCCCACGAAGGGTTCCCGCAGGTCGATCCGGTCTGGCGCGCGATCAAGGACGAGGCCGAGGCCATCGTCGCCGCCGAGCCCGCGATCGCGACCTTCGTGTACAGCACCGTGCTCAACCATGACCGGCTCGAGGACGCGGTGATCCATCGCGTCGCGCAGCGGCTCGACAACAGCGTCGTAAACGCCGAGGTCATCCGCGTCACCTACCAGGAAGCGCTCGCCGACGATCCTTCCATCGGCGCCGCTTTCCGCAGCGACATCGCCGCGGTCTACGACCGCGATCCGGCGTGCGACCGGCGCATCGAGCCGCTCCTCTACTTCAAAGGCTTCCACGCCATCCAGACGCATCGCCTGGCCCACTGGCTGTGGAACAAGGGGCGTCGCGACTTCGCGCTCTATCTCCAGTCGCGCGCGTCTTCGATTTTCGCCACCGACATTGCACCCGCGGCGCCGATCGGCCGCGGCATCATGCTCGACCACGCCACCGGGCTGGTCGTCGGGCGCACCGCGGTGATCGAGGACAACGTCTCGATCCTGCAGGACGTCACGCTCGGCGGCACCGGCAAGGAAACCGGCGACCGCCATCCAAAGGTGCGTCGCGGCGTACTCATCGGCGCCGGCGCCAAGATTCTCGGCAACATCTAGGTCGGCGAGGGCGCAAAGGTCGCGGCGGGGTCGGTGGTGCTCCAGGCGGTACCACCCTATACAACGGTCGCCGGCGTACCGGCGCGCATCATCGGCACGGTGGGCGGAAACACAGAAGCTGCGAACGTCATGGACCAGACGTTCGCGGACGGCTGAGGCGGACGGAGGACGACCAGGCATGGATCGCAAAGAGATCCAGAAACTCGAGGCGTTCTTTCGCAAGCGCTTCAATATGCCGGCGATGCAGGTGAAGCAGCGTCCGCAAAAGAACGACTCGGCCGAGGTTTACATCGGCGACGAGTTCATCGGCGTCATCTACCGCGACGACGAGGACGGCGACCTCTCGTACAATTTCACGATGGCGATCCTCGACATCGATCTCGAGTAGCGGCCGCCCCTATGGCGCCAGGAACGATCCGGCGAGCTTCTGCATGCCGGCGTCGAGCGTGCGCCAGTCGCCGAGCAGGTCGCGGTTGAAGCGGTAGAGCAGCGCCAGTCCGTTGCCGAAATTGAAATCGCGGAGGCAGGTCGCCGGCACGTCCGTCGTGCTGTCGGCGAGGCAGCGCGCCACGAACGGCCGCGGCTCGGACGGCATGAAGAACACGATCTCGCCGTCATAGCCGGAATCGGCACTGAGCTTCCGGCCGACCAGCCCGTTCGGACCGGCGATGGGCTGGCCGGTGAAGAAGCGCGAATAGACCTCGTCCAGCCGGTCCGTGGAATCCATCGCGTCGTCGCGCGCCGCAATGGTGGCGTAGAGGATGGGGGCCGACGGCCCGCCATCGGCGAACACCGATGCGGTCTTGGCCGTGTAGCCTTCCAGGCCCGGCCAGTAGAGCGCGAGATCGGCGTGGTCGACCGGGCCGCCGCGCCGGGTCTTTCCGGAGCGGATCATGTTCGCCGGAATGATCAGGTCCTGCGGCCCGATGGCGAGCTTCACCGGCGTGGTGTCGGTGGTCAGGCCGGTCGCCACCATGGCGTCGTGGTAAAGCTGGATGCTCGTGCGGATCAGCCCGCCCAGCGCGATCACCAGCAGGAATCCCGCGACCGTCAGCACCAGCGGACGGTTCAGCCGCACGCCCCTTTGCACCGGCCGCGCGGGCTTCGGCGCCGCGCTTCTGTGCCTTAACGAGACATCGGCCATCGGCCCGCTCCGCAATCCGCTCGAAAAGCGCCAGCGATTCCATTGCCTTGCGGCCGAATCACATGCTTAACAAACGGTACGCGCCTTGCACCGCTGCCTCAACGGGATGGGCCGTTGTGCCCGTGTGGGACGCTGGTTGGGCGAGGACTGCCGTGTTGCGCGATGCGTTTCTCCTGTTCTACTGCGCCGCGACCGGCTTCGTCGCGTCGGGCGTGGCGGCGAGCTTCTACAAGATGATGACGCAGGAGACGCCGCGCTTCGCGCTCCTCGGCCAGGGCTGGGTCGCTGCCTTCGCGACCTTCCTGTTCTGCGCGGTGACCGGGCCGATCATCGTCATCGACCTCGTGCTGCGCGGCGGGCGCCTCAACGAGCGCGGAGCGGTCGGCACGGTACTCGCCGGCGTGTTCATCGCGGCGCTGTGGAGCATCTGCTCCGGCATTCTCGTGCTGGGCGCCGTCCTTTCGATCCGCGGCACGCTGGCGTGACGGCTTGGCCTGAGGCCGGGCGGCTGGTCTAATCCCGCCTCCCGGATCGCAGCGGAGCAGAACCATGCCCCTCCACACCCTTGGCAGTGACACGCCCGTCACCCCGCCCGACGGCCACTACTGGATTGCGCCGACGGCGACGGTGCTCGGCCTCGTCACCATCGGGGCCGGCGTCGGCATCTGGTTCGGCGCGGTCGTGCGCGGCGACGGCGAGCCGATCGTCATCGGCGAGGACAGCAACCTCCAGGAGCACGTCGTCGTCCATACCGATCCGGGCTGTCCCGCGACCATCGGCAGGGGCTGCACCATCGGCCACCGCGCCATCGTCCACGGCGCCACCATCGGCGACAACGTGCTCATCGGCATGGGCGCGATCATCCTCAACGGCGCCGTCATCGGCGAGAATTCGCTGGTCGGCGC
>JBEHXS010000050.1:0-14693 GCA_048498575.1 Pseudomonadota bacterium | reverse complement strand
CGCAAAGCCGGTTGACCGTTGTTTTTCGGCACCACCTGCAGCATAAATTAAGGGTGCGGGAGACTGTACAGGTTGCTGCTGCCGCATGCGCCCGGTTGCCCGCTCGCTGCTTCGAGGTGCCGCCGGACCGCACGGGGTGAACCTGAGGGAAGAACAGCGATGCGTCAAAACGGCACCGTGAAGTTTTTCAATGCGTCGAAGGGCTATGGCTTCATTACCCCCGACGACGGCGGCAAGGACGTGTTCGTGCACGTCACTGCAGTCGAGCGTTCGGGACTGGGGGCGTTGACCGACGGGCAGCGGGTCTCATTCGAGACCGAACCGGACAAGCGCGGCAAGGGACCGAAGGCGGTCGAACTTCAGCCCGCCACCTGACCTCTAGCGGCGCGCCACCAACGGCGCGCCGACGGGGGATGCACCTGGAAGCCGCCGGCCACCCGGCGGCTTTTGTTTTTTGGCGGTCGAGGTGTCCCGATTCGATCAGCCATCCGCTGTCATCCTTCGGCGGCGCCGAAGGCGACGACCGGAGGACCCGCAGACGTCAGAACCGATGGCGTACTACGCCTACATCATGACCAATCGCCGCTTTGGCACTCTTTATGTTGGACTCACCAACGATATCGCGCGGCGAGCGTGGGAACACCGGGAAGGTGTGGTGCCCGGATTTACAAAGAAGTACCGCCTGCACATGCTTGTCCTCGTCGAAGAGTACCAGCAGATCGACGACGCCATTCACCGCGAGAAGCGGCTGAAGCACTGGAAGGGGGCATGGAAAGTCGCACTGATCGAGAAGACCAACCCCGAATGGGAGAATCTCTACCCGACGCTGGCGTGAAAGTGCGATGGGTCCTCCGGTCTCGCGCTGACGCGCGAGCCGAAGGATGACAGGTTGAGTCTCTTTGCAGTTGGCGGACGCGAAGGTCCCTACGCGTTTGCTGCGAGCGCGTGGGCCTTCGGCTGGACCGCGGCGGTGTAGTCTTCCATCAGGGTGCGGCTGATCTCGCCTGGCGTGAAGCGATAGTGGCCGATCTCGGAGACCGGCGTGACCTCGGCGGCCGTGCCGGTGAGGAAGCACTCGCTGAAGCCGGACATCTCCTCCGGCAGGATCGCCCGCTCGTTGAGCTTGTAGCCGCGCCGCTTGGCGAGCTCGATCACGGTGCGCCGCGTGATGCCGTCGAGGAAGCAATCCGGCGTCGGCGTGTGCAACTCCCCGTCCTTGACGAAGAAGACGTTGGCGCCGGTGGCCTCGGCAATACGCCCGCGCCAGTCGAGCATGAGGGCGTCGGCATAGCCGTTGCGCTCCGCCTCGTGCTTGGAGATCGTGCAGATCATGTAGAGGCCGGACGCCTTCGACTTCGACGGCGCCGTTGCCGGATCGGGCCGGCGGTAGCGGGCGAGTTCCAGCCGGATGCCCTTGAGCCGCTGCGCCGGATCGAAGTACGACGGCCAGTCCCAGCACGCGATGGCCAGGTGAATCTTGTTGTGCTGGGCGGCGACGCCCATCATCTCGCTGCCGCGCCACGCGATCGGGCGGACATAGGCGTCGAGCATCTTGTGCCGCGCCAGGAGTTCGACGGTCGCCTTGTTGATGGCCTCGGCCGGATACGGGATGTCGAAGCCCAGTAGCCGCGCCGACTCGTGCAGGCGCTTGGTGTGCTCGTCGAGCTTGAAGACCACGCCGCCGTAGGCGCGCTCGCCCTCAAACACCGAGCTGGCATAGTGCAGCCCGTGCGAAAGCACGTGCAGCGTCGCCTGTTTCCACGGGACGAACTGGCCATCGTACCAGATGACGCCGGGACGATCGTCGAAGGGTTGCGTTGCCATTCCAGTTTCCTCCACCCAGATGAGAGCCGCTTCGAGTGCGGCCCTCGTTACGCCGTCGGCGCAGGTGGTCGGCGGCTTTTGCGTCGCACTCGGATCGCCGTTATGGTGCCGGCGCGCCAGAATCCGCGAACAAATCGCGGCGGATCGCCGGCTCGGCCTTGCTCCGCGAGCCTCTTTTCAGTACCAACCGACCCAAAATATGTCAACATGGCTGACGTAAATTTGAAACCGGGCGAAGCGCTGGCGAAACGGGGAAGAAGCGGCATGAGCGCCACGGTGACGACGCCGCTGTCGGCCCACGACCGCGCCGAGATTCCGTACATCGAGCTGCTGTTCTTCGCTTATCGCGACTTCATCTCAGATCCCGACGTGGCGCTGGAGAGTTATGGCTTTGGCCGCGCCCACCACCGCGTCATCCACTTCGTCAACCGCCACCCGGGCATCCGCGTCGCCGACCTGCTCGACATCCTGAAGATCACCAAGCAGAGCCTTGGCCGCGTGCTGAAGCAGCTCATCGACAACGGCTTCATCGAGCAGAAGATGGGGCCGCAGGACCGCCGCCAGCGGCTGCTCTACCCGACCGAATCCGGGCGCGCGCTGTCGCTGCGCCTCATCGACCTGCAGGCGCGCCGCATCGGCAAGGCGCTGGCCATGCTGACGCCGGACGAGCGTCACGGCGCCGAAAAATTCCTGCGCGCCGTCGTCGATGCCGGCGAGCGCGAGAAGGTCAGCCACCTGATCGAGGAATAGCGTGACCGACGCCGCTGCGCCCTCTTCCGCTGCCGCCGACCGCTCGCCGGCCGACAACGCGCCGCATCTCCTCGTCATCGACGACGACAAGCGCATCCGCACCCTGCTCTCGCGCTACCTCGCCGACCACGGCTTTCGTGTCAGCATGGCGGCCGACGCCAACGAGGCGCGCCAGCGCCTCTCCGGCCTCGCCTTCGATCTCCTGATCGTCGACGTGATGATGCCGGGCGAGGACGGCATGACGCTGGTGAAGAGTCTGCGCCAGACGATGGACGTGCCGGTGCTGATGCTGACGGCGCGCTCCGAAAGCGAAAGCCGCATCGCCGGTCTGGAATCGGGCGCCGACGACTATGTCGCCAAGCCCTTCGAGCCGCGCGAGCTCTTGCTCCGCATCAACGCGATCCTGCGCCGCGTGGCGCCACCGGCGAAGCCCCTGGTCGAGCAGATCACCTTCGGGCCGTTCACCTTCAACCGCGACAAGCTCGAGCTGAAGCGCGGCGGCGAGGCCGTGCGGCTGACCGAGCGCGAGCGCCAGATCATGGCGATCTTCGCCGCGACGCCGGGCGAGACGGTGCCGCGCGACCGCCTGGTGGTGAGCGCCGGACCGACCGGCGAACGCACCGTCGACGTGCAGATCAACCGGCTCCGCCGCAAGATCGAGGCCGACCCGGCCAACCCGCTCTACCTGCAGACCGTACGCGGCATCGGCTACCGGCTGGCGACGGCGGTCTGAGCAAGGACGATGGCAACGACCATCGACGACGGCACCGCGACAGACGAGACGCCCGGCGCCATCCGCGGCGCTTGGCGGCGCTTCGCCCGCGGCCTCGGCCAGGCGATGCCGAAGGGGCTCTACGCCCGCTCGCTCATCATCATCATCGCGCCGGTGGTGCTGCTCCAGTCGCTGGTCGCGTTCGTCTTCATGGAGCGCAACTGGCAGGACGTGACGACGCGGCTTTCCGCCGCCACCGCCGGCGACATCGGCGCCGTCGTCGACATCATCGACCGCTATCCGCAGGACGCGAAGTTCGACGCCGTGACGCGGCTCGCCGCCGACCGCTTTGGCCTCAACATTTCCGTGCTGCCGCTGCAGCCGCTGCCGCCGGCCGGGCCGAAGCCGTTCTTCTCGCAGCTCGACCGCGAGTTCAGCCAGGAGATCAGCCGCCAGGTCGGCAAGCCGTTCTGGATCGACACCGTCGCCCGCTCGAACGTCATCGAGGTGCGCATCCAGCTCGACCATAACCTGCTCGTCGTCTACGCGCCGCGCAGCCAGACCTACGCCTCCAACGCGCTGCTCTTCATCTCGGCGATGGTCGCGACCAGCGTCGCCCTCCTGGCCATCGCCGTCGTCTTCCTGCGCAACCAGATCCGTCCGATCCTGAGACTGACGCAGGCGGTGGACGATTTCGGCAAGGGCCGCGCTGTCGCCGACTTTCCGCCGCGCGGGGCGCGCGAAGTGCGCCAGGCGACGATCGCCTTCCGCCAGATGCGCGAGCGCGTCGAGCGCCAGATGGAGCAGCGCACGGCGATGCTTTCCGGCGTCAGCCACGACCTGCGCACCATCCTGACGCGGCTGAAGCTGGAGCTGGCGTTGCTCGAGGACAGCGCCGACGTGGTTGCGCTGAAGGCCGACGTCGCCGACATGGACCGCATGATCGAGGGCTACCTCGCCTTCGCCCGCGGCGACAGCGGCGAGGAAGCCGTCGCCACCGACGTCGACGCGCTCCTCCGCGACGTCGTGCGCGAATCGAAGATCACCGGCCACGATACCGAGATGGCCTTCTCCGGCGAGCCGACGGTGCGGCTGAAGCCGCAGGCCTTCAAGCGCTGCGTCGCCAATCTCGTCGGCAACGCCGGGCGCCACGCCGACCACATCGTCGTGCTTGGCACGCACGCCGACGGGCACCTGACGGTGATCGTCGACGACGACGGGCCGGGCGTGCCCTTCGAGGAGCACGAGGCGGTGTTCAAGCCGTTCTACCGCCTCGACAACGCCCGCAATCTCGACGAGACCGGCACCGGCCTCGGCCTGCCGATCGCCCGCGATATCGCCCGCAGCCACGGCGGCGACATCGCGCTATCCGACAGCCCGATGGGCGGCCTTAGGGTTACGGTGACGATACCGGCGTAGGGTGGCGTTCCAAGGCAGGGAGGCGGCATGGCAAACGAAGCGACCAGTCTGGTGAAGCTCGCGCTGCTCATCGACGGCGACAATGTCAGCGCATCGTACATGCCGCTGATCGAGCGCGAGGCGATGAAAGTCGGCACGCTTGCGGTGCGCCGCATCTATGGCCAGTTCGAGAGCGGCAAGATGAAGTCGTGGCTGAAACACCTCGACGAGTACGAGCTCACGCCCGTCAACGTCTCGCCGCTGACGCGCGGGAAGAACGCGACCGACCTCAAGCTCACCATCGAGGCGATGGACATTCTGCTTGGCCGCGGTCTCGACGGTGTCTGCATCGCCTCCAGCGACGGCGATTTCACGCCGCTGGCAGAGCGCGTCCGCGCCGCGGCGGTGGCCTGCTACGGCTTCGGCATGAAGAAGGCGCCGACCGGCTACAAGAAAGCCTTCGACCGCTTCTACGAATGCGACACAATACTGGCGGTAGAAAAGAAGAGCGCCCCGCGACGAGCCGCAACCCCCGCGCCGAAGGCGACCGCGCCGGCACCGGTTCGCGCCCCGCCACGGCAAGCGCCCGCGCCGAAACCGGCAACGGCCGCCGCGCCTGTCGCCGAGCCCGCTCAACCGACACGACGCGCGCAGCAGCCAAGCGGCTCAGCCAAGTCGCCGCAGGGTGCTCGCGCCGAAATTCCCGCCCACGTCGTGCAAGCGATACTCAAAATTGTCCGGGCACACGGTGGCAGCGCCACATTCCGCGACATCGGCAACGAGCTGCCGATAGAAATTCCGAAATTCAAGGCTGCGATGCACGGATACGCTTCGCCAAAGGCGATGCTGAAATCACTTCACGGCAAGCACGGCCTTGAGGTCACCAAGGACGGCCACGTCGTTCTCGCGCTGACCTAATACATCCGTCCGCCGTTCGGAACCGGTTTCGTCGGCCCGATGAGGACGACGTTGCCGGCTTCGTCGGCGAGGCCGAGCGTCAGCACCTCCGACATGAACGGGCCGATCTGGCGTGGCGGGAAGTTGATGACGGCTAGCACCTGCTTTCCAACCAGCTCGTCGAGCGTGTGGCGCACGGTGATCTGCGCCGACGACTTGCGCGTCCCGATTTCAGACCCGAAGTCGATGATGAGCTGGAAGGCGGGCTTGCGCGCCTCCGGGAACGGGCGCGCCTCGACAATCGTGCCGACGCGGATGTCGACCTTGAGGAAATCGTCGAAGGTGATCTGCGCGGCGATACCGCTTGCCTCGGCCATCATGGTCTCCTGCCCGGCTGGTGGGGCTCGCTCCTAATCCAGCCGAGCGCGGCGGACAAGGCGCCAATCACGCCGCCGAGCAGCAGCGGCGGGCCGTGGATGTCGCCACGCGTCGTGAGCCAGACGGCGAGCGCGAAGACGATGACCGGCCCGATGCGGGCAGGCACGGGCACGTCTGTGCCCGGCCACGCCATCCACGCCATGACGGCGCCGAGCCAGCCGGCGACAGCGACCGACGAACCGGCGCCCTCCGGCTGCCACGCGAGCGCGATCGCCTGGCCGGCGAGGCCGCAGGCGATGAGGATGAACGCCCACAAGCGCGAGCCGAAGCGTGGCTCGGCGATGACGCCGAGGACGAGCGCGCCGAGCAGGATGGAGAGAAACTGCACCCAGCCGTCGTCATAGGCGACGATCGCGGTAACGGCGCGCCATGCCCCGCCGCCGGGATGGCGGGCGAGCGCGACGTACCAGCCGGGCACGAGAAGCTGCGCGGCGCGCGTCGCCAGAACGACGGCGACAAACGTGAGGGTGACGGCAGGCAGGCGCGGCTTCAGCGCCATCGGCGCTAGCGCGCGAGCTCGCGCGAGCGCTTGCGGGCGGCGGCGACCGCCTTCTTCATCAGCGCGGTAAGGCCGGGACGGCCCATGAGCACCTTGAGCGCCGCGGCGGTCGTGCCCTTCGGCGAAGTGACGTTCTCGCGGAGCGTCGCGGCGGCGAGCGGCGACTGGTGCAGCAGCTCGCCGGCGCCCTCGACGGTGGCGCGCGCGAGCTTCTCGGCGGCGTCCTTGTCGAAGCCGACCGAGACAGCGGCCGCGGCCAGCGCCTCGACCATGTGGAAGACATAGGCCGGACCAGAGCCGGACACGGCGGTGGCCGAGTCGATCATGCCTTCCTTGTCGACCCAGATGACCGCACCGACGGCCTCGAGCAGCGTCGTGACCAGCGCCTTGCCGGCCTTGTCGACGCGCTCGTTGGCGATGGCGACGGTGACGCCGCGACCGACCTGCGCCGGCGTGTTCGGGATCGTGCGCACGATGGCGATGTCGCCGAGCCCCGCCTTGAGCTGCTTCAGCGTGGTGCCGGCGGCGATCGAGAGCGCGACGGTGTCGCGCCCGATGAGCGGCCGCAGCGACGGCAGCACGTCCTTGATGATCTGCGGCTTGACCGCGACCACGATGATGCGGGCAGTGACGCCCGGCGGTGGAGCGGACTGGGGCGCAATGCCGGCTTTGGCCAGAAAGGCGGCGCTGTCCGGCGGCGGCGCCGGATCGACGACCAGCGCGGCACGCTTGTCGAGACCACGGTCGAGCCAGCCCTGGAGGAGCGCGCCACCCATCTTGCCGGCGCCGACGAGGGCGAGCCGCGAGGTGGGCGAGAAGGAAAAGGCGAGAGACATGATGCTCACTTCCGTCATCCTCCGGCTTGACCGGAGGATCTGCAGGGACGGCCCTGCCCGAGCAAGGCCTTCACGGTAGATGAAGCCGCAGCTGATCCTCCGGTCAAGCTGGAGGATGACGGCGGATCGGGAGTCCCCGCGGGCCCGGTCCACCGCCTGCCCGGAGCTACGCTTCGCCCTGCGTCTCGAACAGGACGGTTTGCAGCGCCTCGCTTGCCGACTTGCCGGCCCAGACAACGAACTGGAAGGCCTGGAAGTAGCGCTCGCAGGCCTCGATCGCCGTGACCAGCAGGCGCTCGACCAGCGCGCTCGACGGTTCCGCGCCGCCGCAGAGCAGCATGGCCTGCCGGTAGGTCACCAGCCCTTCCCGGCTCCACAGGTCGAAGTGGCCGATCCAGAGCTGCTCGTTGACGCCGGAGAGCAGGCGGGTGACCTCAAGCTGGCGCGGCTGCGGTACCTTGAGATCGAAGGCACAGGCGAGATGCAGCGCCTCCTTGTCTTCCATCCACGAGAAGGAGACGTGGTAATCGCACCAGCCACCAGCGACCGAGATGATGAGTTCGTTGTCGGCCGCTCGTTCAAAGGTCCAGTCGCGCAGGGCGGCAATCTGCTCGATAACATCCACCGGGTTCGACTGAGGCCCGGTCTCGAAGTCAATAAGGCTCATGTGAGATCCGCGTGCTCCGCTGACCATCAGGACTGTTGGACGCGACAGGAAACAACGACCCGGTCGACAGCCGGACGGGCCAGCCCGTAGCAAGCCCGGAGCGAATCTCCGTTGAGAATCAGTATATAGCCCGCGACTCCTCGCGCGCCCCAATTGCTTGTGGATGAATCGAATTCTTCACAGGCGAGTCAAAAAGGCCACGCCGGCGTGGCGGCCGCCGTCTATCTGGCTGCGAGCTTCGCCTCGAGTTCGGCGATGCGCGTCTTCAACGCCTCGTTCTCGGCGCGCGCCTTCGAGGCCATCTCGCGCACCACGTCGAATTCCTCGCGCCGCACCAGATCGAGGTCGGCGACCAGCCGCTCCATCTGCGAGCGGAACACCGTCTCGGCCTCGCGCTTCACGCCCTGCGCGACGCTCGCCGCGTCGTTCATCAGCCGCGCCATCTCGTCCATCAGGCGGTTCTGGGTCTGCGTCATGGCTGGATCCTCGGGCCCTGGATCACCGGCGTATCGCCGCATTCCTACTATGGTGTGACCGCCGGGCAGGTGCAAGGCAGCGACCTTGACCGGCCATGGCGACGCAGCGCAGTTTGCGGCGCTTTCGTTAAGAAGGAATGGCGGTTGGAACTGCTGGCCCTGCCCTTTCCGGCGATCGATCCGGTGCTGGTCACCATCGGGCCGCTGTCGATCCGCTGGTACGCCATCGGCTATATCGTCGGCATCTTCCTGGGCTGGTGGTACGCCAAGCGGCTGGCCGCCGACGCCCGCCTGTGGGGCGCCGCCGGCGCGCCGATGAAGCCCGCCGACCTCGACGATTTCGTCGTCTGGGCGGCGCTCGGCATCGTGCTGGGCGGGCGCATCGGCTACATCCTGTTCTACGACCTGCCGCACTATCTCGCCGCGCCCCTCGACATCTTCGCGGTGTGGAACGGCGGCATGTCGTTCCACGGCGGCTTCCTCGGCATGGTGCTGGCGATGTCGCTGTTCGCGCGCTCGCGCGCCATCCCCGCCTGGTCCTTCATCGACGTGATCGCGCCGGGCGTGCCCTTCGGCCTGTTCTTCGTGCGCTGCGCGAACTTCATCAACGGCGAATTGTTCGGGCGCCCGAGCGACGTGCCGTGGGCGATGGTCTTCCCGAACGGCGGCGACCTGCCCCGCCACCCGAGCCAGCTTTACGAGGCGGGGCTGGAGGGCATCGTGCTCTTCCTGGTGCTTCGCCTGGCGACGCACCGCTTCCACAAGCTCGCGACGCGCGGCTTCGTCTCCGGCGTGTTCTGTTGCGGCTACGGCGTGGCGCGCACCGTCTCCGAATTCTTCCGCCAGCCCGACATCCAGATCGGCTACCTTGCCGGTGGATTGACCGAGGGGATGCTGTTGTCCATTCCGATGATTGTCGTCGGCATCGGATTGATGATCTGGGCGAGCCGGCGCGGCGCGCCGGTGGCGGGCAACGCGTGACGCCGCTCGCCGAGAAGATGGCCGCGCAGATCCGCGCCGCCGGACCGATCAGCGTCGCCGACTTCATGGCGCTCTGTCTCGCCGACCGAGAGTTTGGCTACTACATGCGCCGCGATCCCTTCGGCCGCGCCGGCGACTTCATCACCGCGCCCGAGATCAGCCAGATGTTCGGCGAGCTGCTCGGCGTCTGGGCGGTGGCGGTGTGGGAGATGATGGGCGGGCCCAGCCACTTCATCTTCGCCGAGCTCGGCCCGGGGCGCGGCACGCTGATGGCCGACATGCTGCGCACGGCCAAGATCAAGCCGGCGTTCCTTGCCGCCGCGGAAGTGCACCTGGTCGAGATCAGCCCGCGGCTCCGCGAATTGCAGAAGGAACGCCTGGCGCCGAGCGGCTTTGCCGTGCACTGGCACAGCGCCATTGCCGATATCCCGGCCGGGCCGGCGATCATCGTCGCCAACGAATTCTTCGACGCGTTGCCGGTGCGCCAGTTCCAGTGGCAGGACGGCCGCTGGAGCGAGCGCGTCGTCGGCCTCTCGGCCACCGGCGCCCTCGCCTTTGGCCTGCAGCCGGTCGAGCAGCGACCGGCGGGCGTGCCACTGCCCGACGGCGCGATCATCGAGGTTTCGCCGGCCGCGCGCGCCGCAATGACGACGCTCGCGGAGCGGCTCGTGCATCAGGGCGGCGCGGCGCTGATCGTCGATTACGGCAACGCCGAGCCCGGCACAGGCAGCACGCTCCAGGCCGTGCGTGCCCACAAGCGCGACGACCCGCTTGCCGCGCCGGGAGAGGCTGACGTCACGGCGCACGTCGATTTCGCGGCGCTGGCACGGACGGCCACGGCGGCAGGGGCAAGCGCCCGGCAGTTGATGGGCCAGGGCGAATTCCTGATCCGCCTCGGGCTGGTCGACCGCGCCAACGTGCTCGGCCGCGGCAAGGACAAGGCGACGCGGGACGCGCTCGCCGCGGCGATCGAGCGGCTGGCAGCGCCGAAAGCCATGGGAACGCTGTTCAAGGTACTCGCCATCTCGCAACCGGGATTGAAGCTTCCTATGTTCGATCCGATCGAGATCGGGGCGAGGCGATGAGCGTTCCTTTCCTTCAGGCGGAATCCCTGGCGCTTCCGGGTGTCCGCCATGCCTTCTTCACGCGCGAGGGCGGCGTCTCCACCGGCATCTACAGCAGCCTGAACGGCGGCGTCGGCTCGCAGGACGAGCGCGCGCTGGTGCTGGAGAACCGCCGGCTGATGACGACCGCGCTTGGCCTCGCGCCCGAGCGGCTTGCGACGCCCTATCAGGTGCACGGCACCGAGGCGGTCGCCGTCACCGAGGTCTGGGCGCCGGGCGACGGGCCGAAGGCCGACGCCGTGGTCACCAACGTGCCCGGCGTGGCGCTCGGCGTCAGCCACGCCGACTGCGGCCCGATATTGCTCGCCGACGCCGAGAGCGGCGTGATCGCGGCGGCCCATTCCGGCTGGCGCGGCGCGCTCGCCGGCATCGCGGATTCGGCGATCGCGGCAATGGAGAAGCTCGGCGCGCGGCGCGAGCACATCGTCGCCGCGCTCGGGCCGACCATCAGCCAGGCGAATTACGAGGTCGGGCCGGAGGTGCGCGAGGCGTTCGTCTCCGCGAGCCCCGCCGACGACGCGCTGTTCGCGCCCTCGCCGCGCGCCGGACGCTTTCTCTTCGACCTGCCCGGCGCCATCGTCTCGCGCCTGAAGGCGGCGGGCGTCCGCGCCAGTGCGCTCGGCCTGTGCACCTATGCCGACGAGCAGCGCTTCTTCTCGTACCGCCGCTGCACCCACCGCAGCGAGCCGGACTACGGCCGCATGCTCTCGGTCATCGTGCTGAGCGCGTAGCGGCTAGACTACGCCGGCTTTCGGATTCTCCAGCCACGCCAGCACGAAGTCTGCGACGTTCTCCCAGCCCGGCATCGACGCCAGGAAGTGCGACTTGTCGGGAAATTCCTTGAGCGCGGTGATCGCCGGCGACTTCTTCTGCAGCGCGTAGCTGTTGCGCACCGAGCCCGCCGTCGCGGTGCGGTCCTTGCCGCCCAGCGTCAGCAGCAGCGGCACCTTGCGCCGCGCCGGATCGACGGCGTTGCCGCGATTGAGCACTTCATCGAAATAGACCTTGCCCGGCGTCGGCGCGACGTAGCGCTCGTAGGCGGCGCGCGCATCGGCTTCGCTGAGGCCGTTGGCGAAGCGCGTGAAGAACGACTGGAACGACATGGTGTGGACGGTCTTCCAGCCGTTCCACTTGAGGAACACCGGCAGCGCCCCGACGACGGCATCGAGCCCGGGCATCACGCCCTTGATCGGCGCCGGGTTGAGCGCGACGCCGGCGGTGCCGAGCCCGCGGTCGAGCATGATCTGGGCGAACAGGCCGCCGAACGAGTGGCCGAGGATGACCGGCGGTTGCGGCTTGGCGCGGATGATCTTCTCGTAGTGATCGGCGATTTCGTTGATGCCGACGGCATTGAGCGCGGCCGGCGGATTGCGCCTGAGCGCCGCGAGCGGAATGTCCTCGAACGGCCACGGCGGCGCCTCGACGTCGTAGCCATGGGCAGTGAAGCGGCTCTGGAACTTGTCCCACGAGGCCGGTGTCAGCCAGGCGCCGTGGATGAATACGATCGGTGTGGCCATTTGCGTCCCCTCGGGCTTGGCGGTCACAGCCGCCGCCAAAGCACGGCCGGCGCGGCTTTGCGCCACACGCCAGTCTGGCACCATGCCACGATTGCGGCTACACAAGGGGGCCTAATGGTGGGGGAGAAAGCCGAGATGACCGCGGATCGACGCGCCCTGTTATGGACGGCGCGTTTGGCCATGCTGGCTCTCGCAGCGTCGTTTCTGGCGGCCTGCCAGGCCATGCCGGCCCCGAAATTCGGCCCCGGCCCGCCCATGATGACCAAGAAGGTGACCACGCTGGGCGCCGCGCCGGTGAAGGGCCCTGCGGTCCGCTTCACCTTTACGGCGCTGAGCGGGGTTCCGGCGGAAATGCGTTTCGCGCTGGAGGACGACCTCAAGCGCTACGCCGCCACCCGCCAGCTCGCCATCGTGCCGACCGGCGACCCGACGGCGGTCTACAACGTCAGCGGCTACCTTTCGGCGGTCGGCGGCGATACCGGCACGCTCCTGGTCTACGTCTGGGACGTTTCGAACGCCTCCGGCACGCCGCTTTACCGGATTTCCGGCCAGGAATCGGGCGACCCTTCGACCGGCGACCCCTGGCAGGGGATCAACGGCGACCTCATCGACGATGCCGCACGCGAGACCATCGACAAGCTGGCGGACTGGGTCCGCGGCTAGGCTGCGGCGCTTTAGTGCATTGGCGCCGTTGCGTTCGGCCGCCCGGCATTGCTACAAGGCCGCCGCAACCACCGCTTCTTAGACGGATTCCGGGAACGGGCTGACCCATGAAGCTGGTTTCGGGGAATTCCAACCGCGCGCTGGCCGAAGCGATCGCCGGTTATCTCGAGATACCGCTGGCCAAGTGCCTAGTGCGGCGCTTTGCCGACCAAGAGATCTTCGTCGAGATTCAGGAAAACGTCCGCGGCGAGGACCTGTTCGTCATCCAGTCGACGAGCTATCCGGCCAACGACAACCTGATGGAGCTGCTGATCATCATCGATGCGGCCCGGCGCGCTTCCGCCCGGCGCGTGACGGCGGTGATCCCCTACTTCGGCTACGCCCGCCAGGACCGCAAGCCTTCGGCGCGCACCCCGATCTCGGCCAAGCTCGTCGCCAACATGATTACCCGCGCCGGCGCCGACCGCGTGCTGACGCTCGACCTCCACGCCGGCCAGATCCAGGGCTTCTTCGACATCCCGACCGACAACCTCTACTCGGTGCCGGTGATGAGCCGCGACATCAAGGCCCACCACGACCTCGCCAACATCATGGTGGTTTCGCCCGACGTCGGCGGCGTCGTCCGCGCCCGCGCGCTCGCCAAGCGCATCGACGCGCCGCTCGCCATCGTCGACAAGCGGCGCGAGCGGCCGGGCGAATCCGAGGTGATGAACATCATCGGCGACGTCACCGGCCGCCGCTGCATCCTGTTCGACGACATCGTCGATTCCGGCGGGACGCTGGTGAACGCCGCCGAGGCGCTGATGGACAAGGGCGCCGCCTCGGTGATCGCCTACATCACGCACGGCGTGCTGTCCGGCGGCGCGGTCGCCCGCGTCACCGCCTCCAAGCTCGAGGAGCTGGTGATCACGGACTCGATCCAGCCGACCGAGGCGATCCTGGCCGCCCCCAATATCCGGGTCTGCCCGATCGCGCCGCTGATCGGCGAGGCCATCGCCCGCACGGCGAGCGAGAAGTCGGTTTCGAGCCTGTTCGACTAGCCGACAGGCCGAATCCCGGCCATCTCAGCTCGAATTTGCGTTTTTCGCGGCAATTCCCTATAAGCCGCCAGCCGCGCCGACACCCCTGGAGGCACGCGGCCTAATCAAAGATGGAGTTGTCCGATGGGCCAGACATACGAGCTCTCGGCGACGGTACGCGAGAAGGTGGGCAAGGGGGCCGCCCGCTCGGTTCGTCGTCAAGGCCAGATTCCCGCCGTCATCTACGGCGGCAACCAACCCCCGATTTCGATCAATCTCAACGCGCGCGACGTGAGCTTCAAGATTCACGGCGGCGGGTTCTACACGACCGTGGCGTCGATCGACGTCAACGGCGAGAAGATCCGCGTGCTGCCGCGCGACTTCCAGATCGACCCGCTGACCGAGAAGCCGATGCACGTCGACTTCATGCGCGTGCAGGCCGGCTCGACCGTCACCATCGAGGTGCCGGTGCAATTCATCAACGAGAGCCAGGCGCCCGGCATCCGCCGCGGCGGCGTGCTCAACATCGTGCGCCACCGCATTTCGGTCGTGGCGCCGGTGGATGCGATCCCGGAGAAGATCGTCGCTGACCTCACCGGCCTCGACATCACCGACTCGCTGCACATCTCGAAGATCGTCCTGCCCGAGGGCATCCACCCGACCATCCGCGATCGCGACTTCACCATCGCCACGATCGCAGCCCCGGCCGCGGTGAAGGAAGAGATCAAGGCCGCTGCCGAAGCCGCTGCTGCCGCCAAGGCCGCTGCTGCCGCAGCCGCCGAAGCCGGCACCGAGGCGGGTGCAGAGGGCGCTGCGGCTCCGGCCGCGGGTGCCGCCCCTGCCGCCGGCGCCACGTCAGCTGTAGGCGCCGAGGCGGCCCCGGCCGCCGGCA